>DASVUH010000064.1:0-176280 GCA_036387135.1 Pyrinomonadaceae bacterium
TCAGTATTTACAATTGGTAATTCGGGACAATTCCAGCTTCGACAATCAAACCCTGCGAAATCACCAGCCGCAAAAGCAAAAACGTAAGTGCTGATTGGCTTTGTTTCACCAAAACTATAACCTCTTGGACAAACAGAACTTGTCCAACACTCGTTTATAGTTTCAGACCTTATAAATTCATTGGAAATTACATTCCATTCTTCTGGAACAGACAAATCCAGTTTGAATCTCGCCTTTAAATCCGGTTGATCGAAAACAGGAAAAGCGGTGCTGGCGTCGGAAGGCACAAAGAGCGAATAGATGTATTCCGCGCCGTCTTCTTTATCAACGTAGCGGGTCACGGCTGAACCGCTCGCCGCAATCGGCGAAGTAAAATCGAGTTTTATGACGTTTTCGCCCGTTTTAACGCCTTCTTTGAAAACAAGATGCTCGTTTGTTTCTTCAAACTTTGCGGCAGTTCCGTTTATCTGAGCATTCGACACGCTCGAAAACTGTTCCTTGCCTTTGATTTTGCGCCAATCGAGAACGATTTGGTCGGCATTGTTTTTCAGAGAGATTTCAATAGTGCCTTTGAGCGTCGGCGACATTTTTTCGAGTGTCAAATTTAATTTATAACGCACGTCGCTGTAATGCGCGGCTCGCCAGCGCGCAAGATCGCGCGAAACGCCCGCGTCAATCGGCGGCGTTTGTGCGCTTGAAATTTGAGAGCCGGCAATCATTGTAATTACAAGGAATAAGAAAATTCGTGAGAACATATTAATAAAAAAATGGGCAGCAACTCATTACAGTCGCCGCCCAAAAATCTTTGCGTTTTCATTCTGTTACAAAGTGAAATTGAAATTGACAAAACCGCTCGCGCGAACCGGCTGACCGTCGCGCGTGACGGGTTTGAACTCCCAGCGCTTGACCGCATCCATTGCCGCGCGGCGGAGCATTTCCGGTCCGGCTGCGTTGCGAACTTCGGCGACTTTACCGTCTTCGTCAAGAACGACTTCAACTTTGACAATGCCCGAAATGCGAGCGGTTCTCGCAACCGGCGGATACGCCGGATTTACTTTTCTCGTCGCCATATCAATAAGCGAGCCGACCTGCATCATATCGCCGCTTGCCGCAGCTTTTTCGTTATTAGCCGGATTTGCAGGCTGATTTGTGGCTTTTTCCGCCGTGTTGTTGTTCGCCACCATTCGCTGGCGAATAGGTTCGGAATTGTTTTGCGGCGCGGTCTGTGGGGCAGACTCGGGTTTGTTTTGGGCTGTCGTGTTTTCAGTTTTAACCGGATTCGGCTGAACCGGCGCTGCGACGGGCTGCTGAATCGGCTGGCTTAAAATCTCGCTTTGTCCGCTCGCCACTTGCGGTTGCTCGGCTGGTTTGTTCTCAACCGGAGTCGGCAAAACGATTTTCGGAGCTTCGGTTTGTTTGAAAACCGTCGGCGAAGGGATGTTGTTTGAAGCAATCAAAGTGCCGGAAGGAATGGTCGTCGAAGCGTCAACTTCCGAAACTTTCATTTGCGCGTTGGAAATCAATTCGCGCGTGTCGGTGACTTCGTTTTTCCATTTCGCGGCTTCGTATTCATCGCGCGCCAGCGTGCCGCGCGCGCCCGTTGCGGCTTCGAGCAAAGTCATTGCTTCGTCCGGCTGTTTCAGCTCGACCGTCATCTGCTTCGATTGCTGTACGATAATTTCCAGCAATGCCTGCCATTTGCCCAAATCGGTGCAGGCTTCAGCCGGCAAAGCCGCGTCCGAAATGTTTATGCCGAGACGTTTGTAGCGTTCTACTTGTGATTGTGAGCTTTTAATGATTTGTCCGGCGACGGCGTAATAAGAATCGTCCGCGCCGACTTTTAAAGATTTGCGTTTGTAGGTTTCTTCTAAAAGAGCCTGCGCGCGGGCGTAATCGGGCTGTTCGAGAAAAACGCCCATCAGCATTACGCGCGAAACCTGCTGCATAGATTCGTCGGCGGCGGTTTCTTTTTTGATTTTTTCAAGCTCGGCGGCGGCTGCCCCGAAATTGCGACCGGCGATCCACGCGCGGACTCTGCCGATTCTTTGTTGAATTGTATTTGTCGGCGCTGCCGTAGTTGTCGGAGTCGTTACTCCATTTAACGGCGTTTGATTTTCAGCTTGCTGCTGAGCTGCGGCGGCGCTCGCGCCGACAGCGGTTAAAATTAAACACGAAAGCCATAGCCTTCTTCCCTTTAGCGGCATTCCATTCCTCCCTAATTTCTCGGTTTCGGTTTGTAAGTTCCGCAAGAGTCAAAGCTCGCCTCGTCAATGTGGCTCACTTCATCACTCGCAAATTGTTAGATTTCACATTATGCCCTGCAAACTTATCGAGTGCAAATCCTGCCGGGCTTCTTAAAAATTGTTACTTAGTTTTCAGACTGCTGACGATTTGTTTTTGAAAAGCAACTGTTTCTGCTTTTATAACCTTTTCGTCCAAAGTTAGCAACCTGCGGTCTTGCATTATCAGCTTTCCTTCGATGATAACGTGGCGCACATCGTTCGCCTTCGTTGCATAAACCAGATGCGAAAAAATGTTGTACATCGGGATTTGATTGAAATTATCAAGATCAACAATAACGATGTCCGCGCGTTTTCCGGCTTCAAGCGAGCCGATTTCTTTTTCCAGATGCAAAGCGCGAGCGCCGCGAATTGTCGCCATTTCAAACGCCTGTTCCGCTGAAACGACTTTCGGGTCGTTGCTCATCAATTTATGCAGCTTCGCCGCCGTGTCCATTTCTTCCCACATACTAAGGTCGTTGTTTGAAGCCGCGCCGTCCGTACCTAATCCAACAGAAACGTCTTTCAAAAGCATTTGCGGCACGGGTGCGACGCCCGACGCCAGCTTCATATTAGAAGACGGATTATGCGCAACTCCAACGTTTAATCTTTTTAAAATGTCTAATTCGTTGTCATTCGCAAAAACAACGTGCGCGGCGATTGTTTTGTTATTAAGGAAATTGATTCGAGCGAGATATTCGACCGGACGCGCGCCGTGTTCTTTGGAAACGTCTTCGACTTCCTTGCGCGTTTCGGCGACGTGGATTACGACCGTGGCATTTAATTTATCGGCTGAACGGCGAATCGTCCGCAAGCTTTCCTCGGTCAGCGTATAAGGCGCGTGCGGCGCAAATGCCGGAACAATCAAACGATGATTTCGCCATTTATTAACGAATCGCTCGGTGTAAGCTATCGCTTCTTCGGGCGTTTTGTTGTCGGCGACGGGAAAACGAATAATCGTCTCGCCAAGCACGCCGCGCACGCCCGCTTTCGCGGTTTCGTCCGCGATTGCGTCCTCGAAATAATACATATCGCAGTAGGTCGTCGTCCCGCCGCGAATCATTTCTGCCAGCGCCAGACGAGTTCCCGCGCGAACAAACTGTTCGTTGACGTTTTTCGCTTCCGCCGGAAAAATGTATTTCGTCAGCCATTCGTTCAAATCCAAATCATCTGCAATCCCGCGAAAAAGCGACATCGGCGCGTGCGTGTGTGTGTTGATCAAACCCGGAATGACGGCTTTTCCCTGCGCCTCGACGATTTGTTTCGCCGTAAATTGACGCGCAATTTCGTCCGCTTTTCCGACAGCAACAATCTTGCCGTCTTTGACTGCAATCGCGCCGTTTTCAACGACACGCTTTTGTGCATCCATTGTCACGACGCTGCCGCCGCGCACGATTAAATCAACCGGCGTTTTCTGCTGCGAAAACGCTGTCAAATTTAAGAGCAAAACAAAAAAGCAAAGAAACAATTTTTTCATAGCACGAAGATTTTCACAGAAACACGGCGATTCGGCAATCTTTAACAAATCGCCCGAAATCATTTAGAATCGTCAATCGAGGTGAAAGAATTTTATGTCGGCGGTAATTGAAATCTCAAAACTAACAAACAACGCGAGCGGCAAACCGAACGATGATTTTCTCAAGCTGCGCCCATTCTCCGTCAAAGAATACGATTGGATGATTGAACAGGGAATATTGACCGAAAACGACAATATCGAACTTTTAAACGGAGCGATTGTTGAAAAAATGCCCAAAGGAACAAAGCATTCCGCCGCAAACGACCGTGTTGCGCGAGTTTTTTATCGTGTGTTAGGCGATAAAGCGATTGTCAGAAATCAAAATCCAATTTGGCTCGACGATTTTTCCGAACCCGAACCGGATATTGTTTTAGCCGCCTTTAACGAGAACGGCTACGAAGATAAACATCCGACGCCTGAAGACATTTTTTTGATTCTCGAAGTTTCCGATTCAACTTTAAGCTATGACCGAACGGCGAAAAGCACGGCTTATGCGCGCGCCGGAATTGTTCAATATCTACTTCTCAACGTCCAAGACGGAATCCTCGAAGATTACCGCGAACCTTCCGCAGACGGTTATCAATCAAAACAAACTCTGCGCGGGGAACAAACTTTTAACCTTGTCGCTTTTCCTGACGTTATTCTGCAAGCGAAAGACTTTTTACCGATTGAAAAAATCTGATTTTACTCTTCCGTAAAATAACCTGAATCTATTTTCTTAATTCCGTGAATAGCGACGTTTGAAACTCCGACATTATAATTGATCATCAATTGGGCAAGTTCATTGCCACTTATCAAGGGGAATCGGCATTTTTGTTCTGCTCCAAAAATCTGCGTCCGAAAGCTCGCGGCAACAAATCTTCCATCATCACGGTTTCGCTTTTGCCGTTCAGATTGGCGAGCGTGACCGGAACATTGCCGCAGAATTCCCACAAAATTTGACGGCAGACGCCGCACGGAGGAGTTAATTCTTCGGTGTCAACGACGACCGCGATTTGTTTAAATTCGTGTTCGCCTTCGGAAACGGCTTTCCAGATTGCGACTCTTTCGCCGCAGACCGTCAAGCCGTAGCTCGCGCTTTCGATATTGCAGCCCGAATAAATTTTTCCGTCTTTTGTTTCGACGGCAGCGCCGACTCGAAACTTCGAATACGGCGCATATGAGTTTTCGCGTACCGCAGATGCGGCTTCGACCAGTTCTTTTCTTTTATTGTCCAATGCTTAATTTTTCCCTAACCATTCCACACAAAATTTCGATGCCGACATCCGAGTTGCCGCCTTCCGGGATTATCAAATCGGCGTGACGTTTCGATGCTTCGACAAATTCGTAGTGCATCGGTCTGACGGTTACCATATACTGTTCGATAACCGAATCCATTGTCCGCCCGCGATCACGTATGTCGCGTTCGAGCCGGCGAATAAAACGAATGTCGTCGGGCGTGTCAACAAAAACTTTGACATCGAGCAATTCTAAGATGCGCGATTCGGCAAAAATTAAAATTCCTTCGATTAAAACGACGGGTTTAGGCTCGATTACTTCGACTTCGGTTGTCCGCGTGTGAGTTTTAAAATCATAAACCGGCATTTCAATCGGCAAATTGCCGCGCAAACGACGCAGATGATTGACGATTAATTCGCTGTCAATCGCGTCCGGGTGATCGAAATTCGCTTTGTGCCGCGCGTCGAGCGGCATATCAATCAAATTCCTGTAATAAGAATCCTGTTCGAGCAAGACGACGTTTCCCGCTCCGACGGTTTCCGCAATTCGTCGAGCAATCGTAGTTTTTCCCGAACCCGTTCCGCCGCAGATACCAATAATCATTTTTCTTGAGCAATCTTTGGAATAACTCTTTTGAGCAGATTTTTGAAAGTTTCGGCAACCAGTTTTCCAATTTCCATCACTTCTTCGTGATTGATTTCCTCCTCGTTGATTCCGGCGGCGTAATTTGAAACGCACGAAATTGCCAGAATTTTCATCCCCTGATGATGCGCGATTATCGCTTCTGGCACGGTTGACATTCCGACGGCATCCGCGCCGGCGTAGCGCAAATAATGAATTTCCGCAGGAGTTTCATAAGTCGGACCCGACAAAGCGCAATAAACTCCGCGCCGCAAATCGAAATTCATTTCTTTCGCCGCCGCCTTTGCGATTTCCTGAAACTTTCGGGAATAAACTTCGCTCATATCCGGGAAACGGGCGCCGAACCGCTCGTCGTTTTTCCCGCGCAAAGGATTAACGCCCATTAAATTTAAATGGTCGTGAATCAGCATCAAGCTGCCCGGCTTGAAATTTGAATCAATGCTACCCGCCGCATTCGTCAGAATAAGATTTTTAATTCCCAAAAGCCCGAAAACGCGGATCGGAAACGTCACATCCTTTAAATCGTAACCTTCGTAATAATGAAAACGCCCTTGCTGAACCGCGACCGCTACACCCGCAATTTCGCCCAAAACCAAACGTCCGGCGTGACCTTCGACGGTCGAACGCGCAAAATGCGGAATTTCTTCGTAGGAAATTTTTACGGCGTTTTCGATTTCGTCGGCGAACGCGCCCAAACCGCTCCCCAAAACGAGCGCGACTTGTATTTCCCGGTCAAATTTAGATTTTATAAACTGCGCCGCTTCCTGCGCTTTTTCGTAAATCATTCAAGTTCAAGTGCAATTTTCAGTGCTTGATTTAATTCTTCAATCTTTTGCGGAGAAAGCGACCCGATGAAGTTTGTCAAAACAGATTTAGGTAAGCTCGTTAACTCATCACATCGAATACAGCTTTCGTGCGTTAAACCTTCATCAATTCCAACTCTTACTTCCGTCATCAAACCGACACAATTCGTGTAAACGGGCGCGCAAATAACCGAACTATAAACAGTTTCAATAAATTGCCGACGGCTGACGATAACGTACACACGAAATTTCTTCGGGTCTTGTTTCGTCGGCTTTTCAATTCGATACAGTTCACCGCGTTTCATTTTTTGTCCAACGCTTCGAGCATCAATTCCGCCTGAAATCGCAAGTTATCTTCTATTTCTTCGCGGTTTTCTTCAACATAACTATTAATTTTTTCAATTTCTTCCTCAGCAGTCATTCTATGTTTCTTCCGCGATTTTACTTGTTCAATATGTTTTCGCAGAGCTTCTTCGACAAACTCCGAACGGCTACATTTTCCGTCTGCACACTCGTCTAACTCTTTTAACAATTCTTCTGAAATCGTGACGCAAGTTTCCACTTTCATATCTTTAATTTACTGTTTTTCGTAAGGTTGTCCAAGAGCTTTCGGCGCGCGCGAATGTCCGATAAATCCCGCCAACACGATAATCGTCAAAACATACGGAATAATTTGAATAAACTGAACCGGAATATCTTCGCCCGAAGGGAGCTTGAAAACGCCCTGCACCTGATTTGTCAGAGCTTCGGTAAAACCGAACAGCAAACACGCGAGCATTGTCGGCACGGGTTTCCATTTGCCGAAAATCAACGCCGCAAGCGCAATAAAACCGCGCCCGGCGGTCATATTTCTGGTAAAAAGCGAAGACTGCCCGATTGATAGATAAGCGCCGCCCAGAGCTGCCAGCGCGCCGGAAATTAAAACCGCCGTGTAACGCATTTTGTTGACGCTGACGCCAGCCGCATCAGCCGCCGCCGGATTTTCGCCGACCGCTCTTAATCTCAAACCAAACGGCGTGCGAAACAAAACGTACCAGCCAATCGGCACGAGCGCGAAAGCCAGAATTGACATCACCGAAACGTCGAGCAACTGCGTTCCGAAAAAAGTGTTTAGTGTCGGAAGCAGATTTTCCTGTGGAATCTGCGGCGTCGAGCCGGTCGAGAGAAAAAACGCGCCGCTCAAAAGCTGCGGCAAACCAAGCATTAAAATATTTATCGCCGTCCCGCTGACAACCTGATCGGCTTTAAATTGAATGCAGGCGACCGCGTGAACCGCAGCCAACGCGACGCCCGCCACAACTCCGACCAACACTCCGAGTAAAACGCTTCCGGTCGTCGCCGTAACAGCCGCCGCCGTAAAAGCCCCCGACAACATCAAGCCTTCGAGCGCAATATTGATTACGCCCGCGCGCTCGGAAAACATTCCGCCCAAAGCGGCGAGCAATAACGGCGTCGTCAGCCGAATCGTTGAAAAAACAAGAATCAAAGAAAAAAGTTCGCTCATTTTTTAAATCCGATAATTCCTCTAAAAACCGCTTCGGCGGCGACAAATAAAATAATTATGCCCTGTAGAACCTGAACTAAATCTTTTGAAACGTTTTCGGTAAAAGCGTCGAGAAAAATGCTTCCGCGCGTCAGCATTCCAAACAGCAAAGCGGCGAGAACGATTCCGACCGGATGATTTCTGCCCAAAAGCGCGACCGCGATTCCGGTAAAACCGTAACCGTCCGAAAATCCGTCGTAATAACGATAGCGATAACCTAAAACTTCGTTAACGGCGACCATTCCCGCCAGACCGCCGGAAAGCGTCATTGCCAGAATGATTTGCGTCCGAACCGAAATTCCGCCGTATTCCGCCGCCGCCGGATTTGCGCCTGTTGCCCGCAATTCGTAGCCCCAGCGCGTGCGCCAGAGGAAAAAATAAACCAGCACGCACATTAAAAGCGCGAGCAAAAATCCGACATTGAGTGGAATAAAAGTCGGCATTCCCGGAAGAAATTGCGAAATTCGCGGAATGTGCGCGGCTTCGCCAATCGGAGCGGATTGCAGAATCGGATCGCCCGGAACTTTCAAAAAATATTGCGTCACGTAGCTCACCAAAGCGATTCCGATGAAATTGAGCATAATCGTGTTGATGACTTCGTGCGAGCCGAATCTGGCTTTTAAAACTCCGGGAATCGCGCCCCACAACGCGCCCGCCGCAATCGCAGTCAAAATGCACAAAGGAACAAGCAAAATGCCCGGCAAGCTCATCCACGAAAAGTTTTCATCTTTGCCGAAAACGTTAACAACGGTTCCGCCGAATTTCATCCCGACAAAAGCCGTAGCGAGCGCGGCGACATAAAGCTGACCTTCAGCGCCGATATTTAAAAGCCCGCAGCGAAAAGCGACGGCGACCGCCAAGCCGGTAAAAATCAGCGGCGTCGCGTAAAACAGCGTGTAGCCGATGCCTTCCGGGTAGGACAGCGCGCTGCCGAGCAAAATCGCGTAAGCCTCAAACGGATTGTCGCCGATTAGCCAGACGATTATTCCGCCGACGATGAACGCCGCTAATACAGCAACGAGCGGAAAAAACAATTCTCGTAGAAAATTCATTCTGTTAATGCCGTGATTCTAAAAATGCGTGTAACAAATTGCCGATAAATATAACCTTTATCGGCTTTTCGTGTCACTTGAAAACAAGCAAAAATTTTCTCAAAAAAATCTTTTTAGAGGACTTGACAATAGGGCACTCACATTTTATCATCTAAATTAGCTCAGCAAATAGAACAATGCATCGCTGAGCAAAACAAACTTTCAAACGAAATATTTTTGGAGGTACAGAAAAATGAACATTGTCAGATACGATCCTTTCCGCGATATACGCGGCTTGCAAGATGAAATGAACCGTTTATTTTCTTCGACTTTTTCGCGCGGCGGTGACGACCAGATGACGCGCGGCGCTTGGAATCCGAGCGTTGATATTTTCGAGAACCAGGATCAAATTGTTCTCGAAGCCGAATTGCCGGGCTTGAAACCGGAAAATGTTGAGATTTCGATTGAAAACAACGTCCTGACGCTGCACGGCGAGCGGCGTTTCGAGAAGAAAGACGAGGGCGATAATTTCCATCGCGTCGAACGCAGCTACGGCTCGTTCACCCGTTCTTTCACTCTGCCGCCGACCGTTTCGAGCGAGAACTGCAACGCCGAATTTGAAAACGGCGTCCTGCGCGTGACGCTGGCGAAACGCGAAGAAGCGAAAGCGCGCAAAATCGAAATCAAAGCGGGAAGCCAAAGCGAGCCAAAGCAGATTAACACGCAAGCCAAATCGGCTTCTGCTTAATTTAAATGATGAATGCGGAATGATGAATGATGAATACTCTTCCGCTACGATTTGTAAAAAAACGAACGCGGGGTGATAAAAATCATTCCGCGTTCATCATTCATAGTTCATAATTTTAAAGATGAGATTCGATAAATTTACATTACGCGGACAAGAAGCCGTTCAGGCGGGGACTGAGTTTGCCGAACGCAACCAGAATCAACAGGTCGAGCCGGAGCATCTGCTCGTCGCAATGCTCGGTCAGCCCGAAGGAACTGTGCGTCCGATTCTCGGGAAACTCGGCGCAAACGCCGACGCCGTGATGAACGACACGGTTGCGGCGATAAACCGTCTGCCGAAAGTTACTGGCGGGCAGCAATATTTTAGTCCGCGCACATCGCAGATTTTCTCCGCCGCGCAAAAACAAGCCGAGGCAATGAAGGACGAGTTTATCTCGACCGAGCATCTGCTGATGGCGATTGTTGATGAGAAAAACAGCGAAGCTGCCAGAATTTTGAAATCAAACGGCGTCAACCGCGAAGATTTGGACAAAGCCGTCGAACAAATGCGCGGCGGCGTCCGCATCACAGACCAGAATTCGGAGCAGAATTTTCAGGCTTTAAATAAATACGCCAAAGATTTAACCGAGCTTGCGCGCGAAGGAAAATTAGACCCCGTAATCGGGCGCGACGACGAGATACGCCGGACGATTCAAGTTCTTTCTCGCAGAACAAAAAACAATCCTGTTTTGATCGGCGAGCCGGGCGTCGGGAAAACCGCGATTGTCGAAGGTTTGGCGCAGCGAATCGTTTCGGGCGACGTGCCGGAGACTTTGCGCAACAAGCGTTTGGTTTCGCTTGATTTGGGTTCAATGCTCGCGGGCGCGAAATATCGCGGTGAGTTTGAAGACCGTTTGAAAGCCGTTTTGAAAGAGATCGAAAACGCACACGGACAGATTATTTTGTTTATTGACGAGCTGCACACGCTCGTCGGCGCGGGCGCTTCGGAAGGCGCGATTGACGCTTCCAATATGTTAAAACCGGCGCTCGCGCGCGGCGAATTGCGCTGCGTCGGCGCTACAACACTTAACGAATTTAAAAAATATATCGAAAAAGACGCCGCGCTCGAACGCCGTTTCCAGCAAATTTATATCGGCGAGCCTTCGGTCGAAGACACGATTGCGATTCTTCGCGGTTTGAAAGAAAAATACGAAGTTCATCACGGCGTACGAATCAAAGATTCGGCGATTGTCGCCGCGACGACGCTTTCAAATCGTTATATTGCCGACCGTTTTTTGCCGGACAAAGCGATTGATTTGATTGACGAGGCGGCTTCGCGTTTGAGAATCGAAATTGACTCGCTGCCGCAGGAAATTGACGAGCTTGAACGCGAAATTTTACAACTCGAAATCGAGCGTCAGGCTTTATCGCGCGAAACCGACGAGAAATCGAAAGCGCGGCTCGCCGACATCGAAAAACGCATCGCGGATTTGCAGGAAAAATCTTCCGGGATGAAGGCGAAATGGCAAGCCGAAAAAGAAGAAATCAACAAAATGCGCGGCGCGAAAGAGCAGCTCGAACAAGCCAGAATTCAGCTCGATCAGGCGCGCAACGCGGGCGATTTAAACCGCGCCGCCGAATTGCAGTACGGCACGATTCCGACATTGGAAAAACAGCTTGCCGACGAGCAAAAACGTCTCGCCGAACTGCAAAACGACGGCGTGATGCTCAAAGAAGAAGTTGACGAAGAAGACGTGGCGCAGGTCGTCGCGCGCTGGACGGGCATTCCGGTTTCAAAAATGCTCGAAGGCGAGATGCAAAAGCTCGTGACAATGGAAGACAAACTCCGCACGAGAGTTATCGGTCAGGAGGAGGCTTTGATTGCTGTGGCGAATGCCGTCAGACGCGCTCGCGCAGGTCTCCAGGACCCGAACCGCCCCGTAGGCTCGTTCATCTTTTTGGGTCCTACGGGCGTCGGTAAAACCGAAACCGCGCGCGCTTTGGCGGAGTTTTTATTCGACGATGAACGCGCGATGGTTCGGCTCGATATGTCCGAATATATGGAAAAACACGCAGTCGCGCGAATGATCGGCGCGCCGCCCGGATATGTCGGCTACGAAGAAGGCGGACAGTTGACCGAAGCCGTTCGGCGGCGTCCGTATTCGGTGGTTTTGTTCGACGAGATCGAAAAAGCGCACCCGGACGTTTTCAACGTCTTGCTCCAAATTTTGGACGATGGGCGTTTGACCGATTCAAAAGGTCGGACGGTTGATTTTAAAAACACCGTTTTGATTATGACTTCGAATCTCGGCTCGCGTGACATTCAATTAAATGCGAGCAACGAAGCGGCAATGCGAGAATCGGTGCTAACGACTTTGCGCGAGAATTTCAAACCGGAGTTTTTAAACCGGATTGACGACACTGTGATTTTCCACCAGCTCGGACGCGAACAAATCGCGCAAATCATCGAAGTCCAATTGGAGCGTTTGCGGCAAATGCTGGCGGAGCGCAACATCCAAATTGCTTTGGACGATGCTGCAAAAGATTTGTTGTCGCGCGAAGGCTACGATCCGGCTTACGGCGCGCGACCGCTCAAACGCGCGGTTCAAACGCTGATTCAAAACCCGCTCGCGGTAAAATTGCTGCGCGGCGAAATCGCGGCGGGAGAAACGGTCAAAGTTTCTGCTGACGGCGACGCGTTGACGTTTACGTCGGATGGAGCTACGGCGACTGCGGCGGTTTAGTTAATGGTTAATTGTTAATGGTTAGTGGTAAATTGTAATTTGCTTTTTTTGGCAATTTCACAATTCATCATTAACCATTAACCTTTAGCAAATATGGATTTATTCAGACGAAAAAAGAAAATGACCGAGCAAGAGGATTTTAACGAAGAAATGAGAGACGAAGAAATGACGGAAGAAATTCCCTTCACCGATAAACGACGCATTAATATCAACGGCGAAGGCGCGCAGCCGAATGCCGAAACGCCGATAGCCGAAACGAAATCGGCTGAGGTCGTCAAATTGGAGAATGCTTTAAAAGAAGAACGCACGCGACGCGAAGCCGCCGAAGCAAAGCTCGTCGGCGTTCAGGCGAAGTTTGAGGAAGTCAAAAACAATCTGGAACGAGAAACCGCCGAGATGCGCGAGAGAATGCGCAAAACGCTCGAACAGCGGGCGATGCAGGGACAGTTTAATTTTCTGACGACGCTGCTGCCGGTTTTGGACAATCTGCATCTGGCAATTCGCGCGGCGGAAAACAATCCCGACCAAAATCTGCTGGCAGGTTTGCAAGGCACGGTCAACGGTTTTGAAATGGCTCTCTTGCAGGTCGGCGTCGAGCCGGTTCTGGCTGTCGGCGATCAATTTAATCCCGAATTGCACGAAGCCGTTGATATTGTCGAGGCTGACGAGGACGGCGTTGTGACGGCGGAATATTCGCGCGGTTATCGTTTCGGCGAACGCCTTCTGCGTCCGGCTCGCGTACAGGTCGGGCGGGCTTCGGCTCAAGCGGCGGCTGAATGATTTATGGACGCTCAAAATCTCCCGATTGCCTGCGCTTTAACCGATAAAGAAATGAACGCGCGCCGCGAAACTGTTTTGCGACAGGTCGCGGCGCATTTGATTGATTTTCGGGAACTGGAAAACGGTTTCAGCTATCGTTTTCCGGCTGATGATGAGGTTTTGCGGGAATTGGTCAATGTGATTAATCTTGAGCGAAAGTGCTGTCCGTTTTTAAATTTTAAACTGATTGTCGAATCGAACAGCGAAACCGTCGCGCTTGAATTGACCGGGCTAACAGGCACAAAAGAAATGCTTAAATCGCTTTTTGATTGGAATTGAGTTGTGGGGAATTATGGATTCAAATCTTTTTCGCGCCGAGCAATTAGGAATCAAATTAGAAATTGCGGCGGGTTTGCCGATTTGGGAAGCCTCACCCGTCATTTTCCATCAGGAAAAAATTGACGAAATCCGAGCGACAATTAAGAAACCCGCACCCGAATCGGGAAAAGCCTGCGGTTGTTTTCATTACTCCGATATTTACGTTCAATTTCCAGACGATTCGCTTAAACGCCCGGACGTTTCAATCTTTTGTGAAAAACCGAAAGAGCGAGAGGAAGCCGTTAAATCGGTTCCGGCGGCAATCGTCGAAGTCATCAGCAAAAGCTACGAAGCAAAAGATTTGGAAATCTCGCCGCCGATTTATCTGGCAAACGGCGTCAAAGATGTCATCGTGCTTAATCCTTATACAAACGAAGTTTTGCATTTTCGGAAAGGCGAAACGCTGAAAAAGACTTCGCCCGTTGCGATTGAATTTGAATGCGGTTGTAGTTGTACGGTTTAAAAACAAAAAATGAAGAAATGCTCAAACTTTTGGCTGAATGAAATCAAAGCGCAAAAGCCGAAGATGAGGTTTTCATTTTTTTGCCTTATTTTTTTTGCGCTTGCTGCGGCGAGTTGTCGGACGACGCAGAACAATGACGTTATAGTTTCGCCATCGCCGCAAATTCAGCCGTCGCCTGCAATTATTAAAAATGAGACTCAGCAAGTTGTTGTTGATGTGCCTCGACTTGCGGGCAAATCAACGTTTGAAGTTGACGAAATCCTGGGAAAGCCCGAAACCGTCAAACAGATTAAAAAACCGGCGGGCGAATACAGAGTTTACAAAATTCCGAATCACACAAAAGGCTTGGCAGTGCGTTTTTACGGCGACAAAGCCATTGATTTTAACTTGATTTTGTCCGAGCCGCTGCCTACGTCAAAACAAAGTTTGAAAGAAATTTTCGGCATAGATGTCGGCGACGCGCCCTTTAAGATTGATTCAAAAGAGCCTTTATCGGAAGTTTGGCGCGGGACGTTTAACGGCGTCAGGTTTGAAAAAGTTTACGCCAAAAGAGAAAGAGAAAACGGCGGTTTTATCTTTGTTTTGGCAGAGGTGGCACAATAAACATTGCAAATTCAATCTTTTCGCGCCAATGCCTCGATTGAATTTGAATACGGTTGTAATTACATTGTTGAGGTGTAGGCGAGTGAAGCTTGATTTTGATTGGGACGAAGATAAAGCATAGGCAAATGCCAAAAAGCACAAAATCGGTTTTGAAGAAGCGAAAACAGTTTTCGGCGATCCGTTTTTGCAAACTTTTCCCGATGAAGAACATTCAGACGAAGAACAGCGATTTATTAATATCGGGCGTTCGGCGCAGAGTAAAATCTTAGTTGTTATTCACACGGAGCGCGAAGGTAAAATCAGAATTATCAGTTGCCGCAAAGCGAATGTTTCGGAGAAGAACTTTTATGAAGAAGGAATTTGATTTTAAAAATATGAAAAACGGCGTCAAAGGCAAATATGCCGAAAGCTATCGCGCCGGTCACACAGTCACAATTCACAAAGAAGACGGCTCAACTGTTGTACAAAATTTTAAGCTTGAAGATGGCGCAGTTTTGCTCGATGCGGATGTGCAAAAATATTTTCCCGATTCCGAGGCGGTAAATAATGCTCTGCGCTGTTTGATTCCAATTTTGAAGAATCAGCAAACTCTTAAAACAAATTAAACTTTATTTGGAGAAACTTATAAAAATGGCAGCAAAAGAATTGAAATTTAGAGAAGAAGCCCGAAGCGCGATGCTCAAGGGCGTTGATGTTTTGGCGAATGTAGTCGGCGTGACGCTCGGACCTAAAGGGCGCAATGTTGTGATTAGCCGCAGTTACGGCTCGCCGCTCGTGACGAAAGACGGCGTGACGGTCGCTAAAGAAGTCGAATTGGAAGACAAATATCAAAATATGGGCGCGGCGATGGTCAAGGAAGTCGCTATGAAAACCAACGACATAGCCGGTGATGGAACGACGACCGCCACTGTTTTGGCGCAGGCGATTTACCGCGAAGGCGTCAAAAACGTTACGGCGGGCGCGAATCCGATGGGTTTGCAGCGCGGGATTATGCTGGCAAGCGAGGCGGCTGTCGCCGAAATTCAAAGAATGGCGCAGCCGGTTTCGGGCAAAGAAGAATTGGCAAACGTCGCTTCGGTTTCCGCCAATAACGACCGTAGAATCGGCGAAATCATTTCAGCCGCGATGGAAGCGGTCGGGAAAGACGGCGTGGTCACGGTCGAAGAATCGAAGACGATGCAGACCGAGCTTGATGTCGTCGAAGGAATGCAGTTCGACCGGGGTTATTTGTCGCCCTATTTTGTGACGGACGCGAACCGGATGGAAACGGTTTTGGATGATCCGTATATTTTAATTCACGAAAAGAAAATCTCTTCGATGCAAAGCCTGCTGGCGATTCTCGAACAGGTTTTGGGCGAAGGACGCTCGATTTTAATCATCGCCGAAGACGTTGAGGGCGAAGCGCTGGCGACTCTGGTCGTCAACAAATTGCGCGGCACGATCAAAGTTTGCGCCGTAAAAGCTCCGGCGTTCGGCGACCGCCGCAAAGCGATGCTCGAAGACATCGCCGCTTTGACCGGGGCGACCGTTGTCAACGAAGAACTCGGAATTAAAATCGAAAGTCTGATGGTTGAAGAACTCGGAACGGCAAAGCGCGTCGTCGTTGACAAAGACAACACAACGATTGTCGAGGGCGCGGGAAAACCCGAAGCGATTCAAGGCAGAATCGAAGCGATTCGCCGCCAGATAGAAGATTCGACTTCGGATTACGATAAAGAGAAATTGCAGGAACGTCTCGCAAAATTGGCTGGCGGCGTCGCGGTCGTCAAAGTCGGCGCGGCGACCGAAACCGAGATGAAGGAAATCAAAGCGCGCGTCGAAGACGCTTTGAACGCGACGAAAGCCGCCGCGCAGGAAGGAATTGTTCCGGGCGGCGGAGTCGCTTTGCTGAGAGCTTCAAAAGCACTCGACGCGATTGAAACAAACGGCGATCTCGATTTGCAAACCGGCATTCGCATCGTCAAAAAAGCGATGGAAGAACCGCTTCGCCGCATCGCTCAAAATGCCGGGATTGAAGGCTCGCTGGTCGCCGAAAAAGTAATCAATTCCGAAGGCGCGTTCGGCTACAACGCGGCGACCGGAGATTACGAAGATTTGCTCGCTGCCGGGATTGTTGACCCGGCAAAAGTAGTGCGCACCGCGCTGCAAAACGCGGCTTCGATTGCCGGTTTGCTGCTAACAACCGAAGCGGCTATTTCTGACGCTCCGCAAAAGAAAAAAGCCGCGATACCAATGGCGGGCGGCGATGACTTCGATTATTAGCAATTACGAATTACGAATTACGAATGAAGGATTTGTTTTTTTGAAATTAAAATTCGAGTCAATAATTCGTAATTGATTGGGCGTGGCTTGTACTCGCCTTTTATTTTTGGGTATAAAGCTACATCTTCGATTTTGGTAGAAAGGTTTTCAATAATGTTAAGTTCGCTTCCGCGCTTTATCTTGAGTTTGATTTTGCTGTCTGCCGTTTTCGCCCAAACAACGCTTGCTCAAAACAAGCCGCTGCTCGGTTTTTCGCCGGAAAATTCCGCCGGACAAAAGGAATTGGAACGGCGTTTCGATTCGGTTTTACGCCGCGAGAATCTGCGCGAATGGATGCGGCGAATGTCGGCGCGCCCGCACGCCGTCGGGCAGCCCCACGGCAAAGCAAACGCCGATTTTATGCTGGCGCTTTTTAAATCGTGGGGCTACGACGCCGAGTTAGAGCGTTTTGACGTGCTGTTTCCGACACCGAAAATCCGGCTTCTTGAAATGACCGCGCCGACCAGATTTGTCGCCAAATTGGATGAACCGACTCTCAAAGAAGACCGGACTTCAAATCAAAAAGCCGAACAGCTTCCGACCTACAATGCTTATTCGGGCGACGGCGACGTGACGGGGCAGCTTGTTTATGTCAATTACGGCATCCCGGCGGATTACGAAGAACTCGAAAAACGCGGCGTTTCTGCGCAGGGCAAAATCGTCATCGCGCGTTACGGCGGCTCGTGGCGCGGAATCAAACCGAAAGTCGCCGCCGAACACGGCGCAATCGGCTGCATTATTTATTCCGACCCGCGCGACGACGGTTATTTTCAAGGCGAAGTTTATCCGAAAGGCGCCTGGCGCAGCGAATCGGGCGCGCAGCGCGGCTCGGTCGCGGATATGCCGGTTTTTCCCGGCGATCCGACAACGCCCGGCGTCGGTTCGACCGGAAACGTCAAACGCCTCGATTACAAAAATGCGCCGACAATTATGAAAATTCCGGTTCTGCCGATTTCATATTCGGATGCTTTGCCGCTTTTGAAAAATCTAAAAGGCGCGGTTGCGCCCGCCGCTTGGCGCGGGGCTTTGCCGATTACCTACAAAATCGGCGGCACGCCCGATTCGGCAAAAGTTCATTTAAAGCTCGCTTTTAATTGGGACATCAAACCCGCTTACAACGTGATTGCGAAATTGCCGGGTAGCGAATTCCCCGATCAATGGATTATTCGCGGCAATCATCACGACGCATGGGTAAACGGCGCGGCTGATCCGATCAGCGGTCTGGTTCCGTTATTGGAAGAAGCGCGCGCAATCGGCGAATTGGCAAAACAAGGCTCTCGTCCGAAACGGACAATCGTTTATGCGGCTTGGGACGCCGAGGAGCCGGGGCTTCTCGGTTCGACCGAATGGGTTGAAACGCACGCCGACGAATTACGCCGCAAAGCCGCCGTGTATATCAACACAGATTCTAACGGGCGCGGTTTCTTGGGCATCGGCGGCTCGCACACGCTCGAACGATTTATCAACGAAGTCGCCAAAGACGTTCCAGACCCGCAAACGAAAATGTCGGTCTGGCAGCGCGGACGTGCGTTCGAGTATGTTAACGGTTCGGCAAACGCCCGACGCGAGCTTGAAACTCGCGCGGATTTGCGGATTGATCCGCTCGGTTCGGGTTCGGATTACACGCCGTTTTTGCAACATCTCGGCATCGCGTCTTTAAATCTAGGCTTCGGCGGCGAATCGGGCGGCGGCTCGTATCATTCGGTTTATGATTCGTTCGATCATTACACGAGATTCGGTGACACTGATTTTTCCTACGGCATCGCGCTGGCACAAACAGCAGGACGCGCGACTTTGCGGT
The DNA here is from genome assembly GCA_036387135.1 of Pyrinomonadaceae bacterium. Taxonomy (GTDB): domain Bacteria; phylum Acidobacteriota; class Blastocatellia; order Pyrinomonadales; family Pyrinomonadaceae; genus JALZCH01. The sequence continues at coordinate 18,808 of DASVUH010000064.1, forward strand.
TGGCAAATGCCGATGTTTTGCCGTTTGAATTTACCAACGCCGCCGAAACAATCGGGCAATATATCGTGGAAATCAAACGGCTTGCCGACACGATGCGCGAGGAAACGCGAACGATGAACCGACTTCTCGCAGACGGCAGCTATGTCGCAGTGCAAGACCCGAAACAGAATCTCGCCGCGCCGCGCCCGAAAGCGGAAGTTCCGCCGATTGATTTCAAATTGCTCGACGACGCTTTGAAAAATTTGCAGGACAAAGCCGAAGATTACGAAAAAGCGACGCGCGACCGGCGAATTTCGCCGAAAAACCGGCAGGCTCTGGACACGATGCTTTACCAAACCGAGCGGGCTTTGACTAATCCGAACGGTTTGCCGCGCCGCTCGTGGTTTCGACATCAGATTTACGCGCCCGGTTTTTATACGGGCTATGGAGTCAAAACCCTGCCCGGCGTGCGCGAAGCTATCGAACAGCGTAATTGGACGGAAGCAACTGAGCAAATCCGCATCGCCGCGCAGACAATCGAACGCTTTGCCGCCGAGATTGACCGCGCGGCAAAATTGGCGCGCGATTAAACGGCACGAAATTAGCTGTGCAAGAAACGCGGCTATTTGACGTTTCAAATCGGTACGAAAAGCAGTCAGATTGACACTATTCAGCGCATAGAACTTAATGCTAATATCGCTTTTGGCTGGGACAAACGACGCGCCCGTCGTGGCATCTAAAAGCGCGTAACTAAAGTTAGGAGTATTATGACAGACCTAGGGGCATATAAAGATAAATTTTCTGACACCGGCAGACGGATTTTGGAAAGCGCGCTCGAAGAATCGCGCCGCAGAGACCAGAATTTTGTTGCTGTCGAACACATTCTTTACGCGCTGGCGAACGAAGAGGGCGACCTTTTTAACGGCACGATGCGCGACCTTTCGGTTGATCCGCGCTCGGTCAAATTAATGATCGAGCGTCGCGTCGAAAACAGTCGTCAGCACATCGGCAAAGGCTTTCGCATTGCGCCGGAAACAACAGACCTTTTCAAACGCTCGATGGACAGAGCCAGAGCGCAAGGTCGCAAAGTGATTGATTCGACCGATATTTTATTTGTTTTATCAAACGATGAACGCAGCGTTTTAAACGACGTTCTGCGTAACTTGGGCGTTCCTTCGGAAGAAGTTGCGCAGCAAGTTCGACAGCGGATTCGCCTGCGCGAGCAGGAAGAAGAACGCTCGCGCAAGAAATACGAACTGCCTTCATATTTAAAACATTTCGGTGTTTCGCTTAATAAATTGGCGAGACAGGACAAGATTCCGCCGACAATCGGGCGCGAGATGGAAATCCGGCAGATGATCGAAATTCTCTGCCACAAAGAGCGCTCAAACTCGCCGATGCTCGTCGGCGAACCGGGCGTCGGCAAAACCGCCGTCGTCGAAGGCTTGGCGAGATTGATTGAATTAGAGCCGGAAAAAGTTCCGGCTCGTCTGCGCAACGCTCACATCGTTCAACTGCAAATGGGCGGACTCGTCGCCGGAACGATGCTGCGCGGAATGTTTGAGGAACGAATCAAAGGTATTATTGACGAAGTTAAAGAACGCGACAATTTGATTCTTTTCATTGACGAAGCACACACGATTATCGGCGCGGGCGCGGCGCTCGGAACTTCAAGCGATGCGGCGAATATGTTCAAAGCGTCACTTGCGCGCGGCGAATTGAGAATAATCGGCGCGACGACAATCACCGAATACAAAGAATATATCGGCGAAGACGAAGCTCTCGCGAGACGTTTTCGTCTGGTTAAAGTTGACGAGCCGACGCTGGAAGAAACCAAAGAAATTCTTTTGGGATTGCGTCCGCGTTTGGAGAAAAATTATTCGGTCACAATTTCCGACGAAGCGATCAACACAGCTTTGGAGATGTCGCCGAAATACATTCGCAATCTGCATCTTCCCGATAAAGCAATCGGCTGGCTGGACACGGCTTCGGTCAAAGTTGAAATCAACGAACCGCAGTCTTTGATTGTCAAACCGGAACATATTATCGAAGTTATCTCGCAGGAATCCAGAATTCCGCAGGATATGATTTTCCGCGAGACTACCGACCGATTTTCGACCATGGAAAGCGATCTCGGAAATCGCGTGATCGGACAAAAAGACGCGGTCAAAGCCGTCGCTCAACGCTTGCGTTTGAATAAAGGACCGCTTAAAGAAAATCATTACAAACCTGACGGCGTGCTTTTGTTTTTAGGTCCGACGGGTGTCGGTAAAACCGAATTGGCAAAAGCGGTTGCCGAATTTATGTTCGGCGACGAAGAAAAAATGGTGCGGATTGATATGAGCGAATACGGCGAAGGCACGGTCGGCGTCGAAAAGCTCATCGGAATGCCGCGCGGAATCGTCGGCTCGGAACGCGGCGGTATTTTGACCGAACAGCTTCGGGAAAATCCGTACACGGTTCTTCTTCTCGACGAAGTTGAAAAAGCCAATCCGTATTTGATGAATTTATTCCTGCAAGCCTTTGACGAAGGCTGGCTGACGGACGGACGCGGCAAGAAAGTTTATCTTTCGGACGCGATTGTGATTATGACTTCAAACCTCGGTTCGGAAAACTTTAAAAAGTACGAAAAACCGCTCGGTTTTGGTCAGAAAACTCTCGGCGACATCCGCGAAATCAAAGGCTCGGTAATGAAAGCCGCCGAACAGCGTTTTTCGGCTGAATTCCGCAACCGCATTGACGAAATCGTCATCTTTTCACCGCTCGTAATGGACGAGGTTCGTGAAATCGCCAAAATTTATTTGGGCAAATTAACCCGTCAAATGGAGCATCAGGGCAAAGTCGTTGATGTGACTGAAGCGGCGCTCGATAAATTGACCGAGAAGGGCTATAACCCGACTTACGGCGCGCGTTTCCTGAAACGCCACATTGACGAGAAAGTGAAACTGCCGATTACCAATTCGTGGAAAACGGCGACACGCTTTTTGGTTGATGTCGAAGACAACGAAATCGTAGTCACAGCGGGCGCGACCACGCCAGCGCCCGACGTTGCTTACAGTTTGAACTAAAACAAACGAAAACACTTGTTAAAAAAGGCTTCGATGTTAAAATCATCGGAGCCTTTTTTCTTTGGAGATTTTTATGAATAAGATTTTGGTGTTTTTCTTTTTTGCAATCTGTTTTAGCCAATCTATTTTTGCTCAGGAACCGCAGCCAAAACCAACCGCGCCGAGAACCGGAAGCGGCGTTGGTTCGGGCAGAGGCGCAGGAAGCGGCAGCGAAACAGGTTCAGCGCCGTCACAAGCAAAACCAACGGATTCGAGCAAAACCGAACCGCTCAAAATATTAGTTCAACCTGCGCCGAAGTACACCACGGAAGCCAGAGACAATTTAACCGAAGGCACGGTCAGATTAAGAATAACTTTTTCGGCTTCGGGCGAGGTTACAACTGTCGCTCCGATCAACAATTTGCCTTACGGTTTGACCGAACAGGCGATAGCCGCCGCGCGCCTTTTGAAATTTGAACCTGCCAAACGAAACGGCGTTCCCGTAGACGTTACCAGAACTGTCGAATACAGATTTTCGATGCATTTCGAGGAAAATGACAAAGAATTAAAAAGCAACGCTGAAATTATCGAAAAACCGGAAGCTGTTCATCCAGCCGAACTTAATTCCGCGTCGGGCATTGTGGCGGTAGAGTTGGTTTTGGCGGCTGACGGAAGCATTCGCGTTATCGGAGCAAAAACCGATTTGCCGAAAGTTTTTGAAACCAATGCGCGCGAAGCGGCAACTAAAATAAAGTTTACTCCCGCAGTTCATAAAAGCGGCAAAAATGTCAGTCAACACAGATTTATTGAGTATGTTTTTAAACCGTAAGCAAAATAGTTTTTCTCACAAATTCGTTTTTTTGTTTCTTTTAGCGTTGGGCGTATTTTCGGCTTCGGCGCAGGAAACCGATAAAAACCCGGAAACGCAAAAAGCCAAAGTAATTGAAAACGGTACATCGTTAGATTTTGCTCAAAAATCCGAACCGTTGAAAATTTTGAAAAAACCTCTTCCAACTTGGAAAAATGAAACAAATGGTAATGTTTGCGTCCAAGGTGTAGTCCGTGTACGAGTGGAATTTTTAGCTTCAAGTGAAATCGGAAAAGTAAATCTCATTTCAGCAGAACTTCCGTACGGTATTTCTGAAAGCGCAGTTGAGGCAGCAAGAAAAATCAGATTTCGAGCTGCTGAAAAAGACAGCATTCCGATAACAAGCTATAAAGTAGTTGAATATCCGTTTAAATGGGGGTTTATTAAAGAAACTAAATTATTTACCGAACAAGAAAGCGGTGCAAAAAATCCCCCAAATACAGACGAAAAAGCCGAAGCCATTATTCAAAAAGCCGTGCAAAAACTTGGCGGCGATAAATATTTGCAGGTAAAAACGGTGGTCGGGCGCGGCAATTTTAATCAATTTGCGGAAAACGGCGCGGCTTCGTTTAGCTCGTTTGTTGATACAATCGTTTTCCCTGACAAAGAACGCACCGAATTTAAATCGAGCAGCCTTAAAACTATTCAAACAAACGTCGGTGACGCGGGCTGGTATTACGACAGCACGAATAAAAGCATCAGCGACCAAACGCCCGAACAAATCGCCGCTTTTAAGCAATCAATTCGCACGAGTTTGGATAATTTGCTGCGCGGCAACTGGCGCAAAGAAAATGCCAAGCTCGAATACATCGGTCGGCGAGAAGCGTCGCTCGGAAAACGCAACGAAGCGATAAAATTAATTTACCCGGACAATTTCGCGGTCGAGTTTGAATTTTCCGCGCAGGACGGAACGCCCGCCAAAATTCTTTATAAACGTAAAAACGCGGACGGTGAAGAAACCAAAGAAGAAACTCGTTTTGCTCAATTTATCGAAGTTAACGGAGTTTTCGCGCCGTTTATTCTCGATTTTTACCGCAACGGAAAACTTTCGGGACGCGCCAATTATTCGACAATCGAATTCAATACGTCCGTTTCCGATTCTCTTTTCGCCAAACCCGCCGACGTTAAAAAATTAAAATAACTTCGGTTAAAGCGTTTGAGAGAATCCGATTTTTATCCAAACAGGCGCGGCAGTCGCTGCTGCCAGTTTTTCGGAATCAAAATCTCCATCGCGTCGTCAACCGTGACGATTCCCAAAATCTCGCCCGCCTCGTCAACGACGGGCAAAGCGAGCAGGTTAAATTCCGAGATTTGCTGCGCAACATCTTCCGCCGATTCGTCCGGTCGGGCAAACTGAAAATTTTGCCGCATTACAGTTTCGAGTTTCGCGTCTGGATCGGACAAAATCAAACCGCGCAAAGAAATCAAACCCGACAGTTTCCACGAATTTTCTTCTTCGACGACGTAAAGGTAATAAATCATATTCGGCGTTTCCGCCGATTCGCGCAGTTGGGAAATTGCTTCCGCAACCGTCAGATTTTTCGGAAACACGACAAATTCTGTCGTCATCAAACCGCCCGCCGTGTCGCCTTCATACGGCAAAAGCTCGGCGACGTTTTCCTTTTCTTCGCCTTCCATCAAATCGAACAGCTCGCCCGCTTTTTCTTCGGATAATTCGGCGAGAACGTCAACCGCATCGTCGGGCGACATTTGTTCGAGAATGTCTGCGGCGCGCTCTTCGTCCATTTCATCGAGAATCCGCGCCTGCGCCTCGGTTTCCATTTCTTCGAGCGTATCGGCGGCGATTTCGTCGTCCAATGCTTCGACAATCTCTGTTCGGTGAATCGGCGAGAGCGATTCGATCAATCCGGCAATTTCAACCGGATGCAGCCGCGCGAGCTTGTCTTTTGAGGTTTTAAGCTGCACGGCGGCGGCAGCCGTCTCGGTCGCCAGATAACCGACGTTTGCCCAATCAATGACTTCGACCGGCGCGTTCGAGCCGTAAAAACCGGCGGGCATCAAACGCCGCCACAAACCGCGCATCGAAACATCCGCTCCGCTGACGCGCCATTCGCCCAAAATTTCGATTATCTGCACATCGTTAACGCGGACGACTCTTTTTCCGTCAACGTCAATCAATTGCTTGTCCAAAACGTCTTTGGCGAGCAGGACTTCGCTCTCGCGCCGCTGAAACGGGCGCAAATCGAGAATATCCGTATTAAGCCGCGCCCCGCGTTCGTTAAACTCGCCGATCTGCGCGCTCGAAACAAAAAAATTCCGCCGCCGGTAACGCGCCGCCAAACCGATAATCGGCGGATGCTCGTCTTCGCCGAGCCGCACCACCACGTCGCGGATAATCGCTACCTGCTCGCCGTCGCGGTCACGAACCGGAGCTTTAATAATTTGCGACAAATACAGCACTGGAATAAACGGTGAATGATGAACGATGAATGATGAATTAAATCAATTTAACTTGATTCTCTTATTCATTACTCATCGTTCATCATTCATACTTTGCTTTTAATCCCTCCGAAGCGGCGGTCGCGATTTTGAAATTCGACGACTGCTTCCAGCAAATCTTTGCGGCGAAAATCGGGAAACAGAGTTTTCGTAACGACGATTTCGCTGTAAGCCACTTGCCACAGCAGAAAATTTGAGACTCGCATCTCGCCGCTCGTTCTGACCAGCAAATCAAGTTCCGGCAAACCTACGGTGTAAAGATTACCGGTGATGTCGTTTTCGCTCAAATTTTCGAGTTCTTCGCCGCGCGCTAGAATTTCTTTCGCCGCCGCCCGTACCGCGTCAACAATCTCGGCGCGCCCGCCGTAATTAAGAGCAACGCTTAAAACCATTCCCTTGTTAAGTCTGGTCATATCGCTCGCCCAATTTAAATCGCGCCTCACGGCGTCCGACAAACCTTCGATTCTGCCGATTGCCTGAAAACGAATATTGTGCCGGTTTAGCTCGTCAATTTCGAGCCGCAAATAACGCCTCAACATTCGCATCAGCGCAGCGACTTCGAGCGGCGGGCGTTTCCAATTTTCAGTCGAAAAAGCATAAAGCGTGAGGGCTTTTAAACCGAGCCGCGCGCCCGTGTCAACAATCGCCCGAACCGATTCGACGCCGGCGCGATGCCCGGCAATGCGCGGCTTTCTGCGTGCGGCAGCCCAACGCCCGTTGCCGTCCATAATTACGGCGACGTGAGCGGGAACGCGCGCCCAATCAATCTGCGATAAAACAGCGGCGTCAGGCGAATTCGGCTCAACAACTTCTTTAAAATTAGAAAGCATCAGTTTTCCGATTCGCCGTCGCCGCGCGCCTGAGACACACCGCGCTCTAACTCCAGAAATTTTTCCCGCACAAAAGGATTTAAATTTTCCGCAAATCCGGCGTTTAAATTCTTGATTTTAATCAATTCCTGCACATCGGCTAAATCTTTTAAACGATCCGGCGCGGTCATTCCCGAAGCGAGCTTTAATTCAATCAACTTTTCTAATGAAAGCGTTTTGATTCCGTCAATTTCAATTGCCGCATCATTCGGCGCGGGAAATTCGACTGGCTTCGGTAATCCGTCGCCGGGAAATTCTCCGGCGGTAATTATTTCAACCGTTACATTATCCCGCGTTTCGCGGAAACGTTTTTTAGCTCCGGCAAACAGCGGACGATAACCCGCGCCGACCAATTCCGCATTGAACTTTTCCAGCCCTTTTCGTGTCAGCAGCAAATCTATATCTTCGGTGAAACGACGATAGCCGTGAGCGTTTAGCGCGATTGCGCCAATAACGACATAATCAATTCCGCGCTGTTCCAAATCTCGCGCGACGCGGCGTAAAGTTTCGTGCAAAATGCCTTGCTTCATAAAAAAACGCAAGCCTTCCTGATAAGTCGCCGCTGGAGATGCAAGTATTTGTTGAAAATCCGCCATTAAATTAGCTTTTAACTTAATCGTAAGAAACTCGCAAGAGCGTCAAACCCTGCGCCGGAGCGGTCGCGCCCGCGAGAAAGCGGTTTCCGGTTAAAATCGCTTCCTGCACGGTTTCGACCGATTTTTCCTCGCGCCCGACTTCCAAAAGCGTTCCGACAATCGAGCGTACCATATAACGCAGAAAACCTTCCGCCGAAACAGTGATGTCGAAAAACGCGGCGGTCGCTCGCGCATCCCATCGCGTTTCGATTGTTAATTGGGTGATTTCGCGGACTCGATTTTCCGCTTCGGCGCTGGCGGCGGAAAATGCCGTCCAATCGTGCGTGCCGAGAAACGCTTGAGCGGCTTCCTGCATTCGGGTCAGATTTAGCGGGCGCGATTCGAGAACGGCGTACCGCGCCCAAAAGGGCGATAAAACCGGCGCATTGACGACGCGATAAATGTAAGTTTTACCCATTGCCGAAAAACGGGCGTGAAAATCATCCGCCGCTTTTTCGACTTTTAAAACGCGCACATCGCGCCGGAGATTTCCGTTGACGGCGGCGCGAAGCTTTTCCGGCTCAAAAGGTTTTGACAATTTGACGCTCGCCGTTTGCCCTTCGGCGTGAACTCCGGCGTCGGTTCGCCCCGAACCGAAAACCTGAACGGGCGCGCCTTCGAGCATGCTCAAAACGCGGGTTAATTCGCCCTGCACGGTGCGCTGTTCTTCCTGTATCTGCCACCCGTGAAAGTCCGTGCCGTCGTATTGAATCAGCAATTTGTAATTCACTAATCAGTAATCAGTAATCAGTAATCAGTAATCAGCTTTTTTAACTAATTACTTATTACCGATTACTCTTGAGCCGGGTTTGATTGCCGTTTCGCCGCGCTCGCACATCGGGCAATTTTCCGGCTTAAATGTCGGCACGTTCAAAGTCGCAAGGGCGACGCGCGAAATTCCGACATCTGCTGCGCCGCCCGAACGGTCAATGATTGAAGCCGCCGCCGCGACTTGCGCGCCGAGTTTTTCTACCGCCGCGATACATTCGCGCGTCGAGCCGCCGGTTGTGATTACGTCTTCGATGACGAGCAGCTTTTCGTTTTCCGCAACCGAAAATCCGCGTCGAACTGTCATCGTTCCGTTCTCGCGTTCCGTCCAGAAAAACGGAACGTCGAGACTTTGCGCTACGGCGAAACCGATAATTAAACCGCCGATTGCTGGAGAAACGACCGCATCGAATTTTTGCCCGGCAAATCGTTCGGCAATTGCAACGCCAAAACGAGCGGCGTCGCGCGGATGCCGCAAGGCGAGCGCGCACTGCAAATATTGCGGGCTGTGCAAACCGCTCGACAACTGGAAATGTCCTTCGAGCAGCGCGCCGGTCGCCCGGAAGTGTTCTAAAATCTCTGCCTCGGTCAAAAAACTTTTCTCCTCGAAATTCAGCTTCGTTTCAAACTTTCTTTAATGCCCGCCGTGCGGCGCGTTTGTGTTGGTGTTCATTGCAGCGTTTGAATTTGCGGCGGCAGGCTGCGCGAATCTGGTTTCCTGATTCGGTCGGCAAGTGACAAAACCGATGCCGACGAGCAGCGCGAGCAAAATCAGAGGCAAGATGACGCGCAAAATCGAATTGCCGCCCGAATCGGTAGAAACCGCTTCAACCGAATTTGTCCTTGACGCTTCGATTGTTATCGCCGAAGGTTTTAAAACGCCGTCAGGCGTCATCAAATCAACAACCTGCGGAATCATCGAGGCGAGCGCCGGAGTCGCCTTTTCAATTGGCATTCCGGCTTGTTTCGCCAGATTTTGCAAAGTCTCTTTGCCGAGACCGTCTTCGAGCTGATGCGGCGAAAGCGGCGTGTTTGCGCCCGCCGAAACCCACGAATCGGCAACCGTTCCCAAACCGGCGCGCCTGAATCTTTCCAGAAACCGCGCAAGCCCTTCCGTTTCGATCAAAGAAACCAGAGCGTTAACGAGCGGCGCGCCTTTTTCGCCGAGATTAAAACGCGCTTCAGCCGCCGTCAAAACCGAATCAAACAAAGCCATTTTTTATCGCATCCTCCGAAAATTGCATGACTGTCTAACAAACTTCGCCCGCAAGTTTAACCGCAAAACGGCGGGAAAACCAAACCGGATATTTTGTCTTTCAGAATTCAAAAATGAAAAAACGAACTATAAACTGTCAACTTTCAACTATAAACTGTTTTGCAAAGAAACGATGGATTTCCGCAAGACAGTTTATAGCTGATAGTACATAGTTTATAGTTGCGGCAAGTTTACTCAGTTTTGTTTTTTCGCCATTCCTCGCCTTCCGCCGTAAGTTGGTCGAGCGCTGTCTGCAATCGCTTCCTTGACTGTTCGAGCGCCGCATTGTCATCCGCTTCCCGAATCGAAAACGGTTCGCCGAGAGCGACCAGAGAGCGCGAAAACGGGCGCGGAATTCGCAGTTTGTCCCAGCTTTTCACCGTCCAGAATTTTTCCGCCGTAAAACAAATCGGCACAACCGGCTGCCCGGTTTTTTTCGAGAGCAGCAGAGCGCCGTTTTTGGCGACGCCGCGCGGTCCGCGAGGTCCGTCAACAGTAAACGCAGCGGCGCGTTTTGCCCGGACGAATCGCGCCATTTCAACCAATGCTCCGACGCCGCCCCGCGTCGAAGAACCGCGCGCCGCGCCGAAACCGAGACGCTGAATCGCCCGCGCGATATATTCGCCGTCAAAGCTTTGCGAAGTCATCACGACCGCGCCGCTGCCGCGAAAAAAATAAGCGGCTAAAAAAATCTGATTGTGCCAAAAAGCGTAAATCGGAACTTGTCCGGCTCGTTTGATTTCTTCGAGCAAATGCCAATTGCGGGTTTCATAACGCAGAGTCGCGCCGATAAGAACGATAAAAGAATAAAAAACGATGTCGGCGAGCCGGATTAAAATTCTCTGCCGCAGCGAATACCCGGACAAATCGGCAAACTCGTCAGCCTTTTTGATTGTCTGAAATTGTTTTTGCAATATTTTAGGCTAAAGCCAAAAGGAAATTTAACAAAATCAGGCGAACGGAAACAGTTTAAAATTTTGTGTTAAAATTTATTGAGGATTTTTGCCGATGTCGCCATCAAGAACAGATGAAGCAGATTTGACGCCGATTGAAGAGCCGCTCCCGTTTCCGAGCGAGTTTGACCAGCCGCGCTGGTCGGTCATCACTTTCAACGAGTGCGCCGCGAGCGGTTTGAGTTATGCGGAAGCGACGCGGCTCGTCGAACAAATGCAGGACGAAGTTCCGGGTTTGTGTATCGTGACGGACGAGGCGGCGCGCAAAATGTACGGCGAAAAGAAAGCGGCGCGCGTCAATCAAATTGAACCCGCAGAAGATTTAAGCCAAAAAGTTTTTCAGGAAACGCTTTAAAAGAAACGACGAACCGCGTAAGAAATTAGGCTCAGCAAAATCGAAACAAGCAGCATTGAAACCAGCGGAATATAAATGCGCGTATTCCCGCGTTCGATATTAATATCACCGGGCAAATTGCCGAACCAAGCCAAGCCGCCGAAATAAGCCAGAATTCCGATTAACACCAGCACAACGCCGACGACAATAATCAAAATTCCAAACTGCGATTGCATATCGCTTTGAAGATTCTTTTGCTTTGCATAGTTGTCTCAAATTTCCAAAACAACTTTTCCGAAGCTCTGATTTGATTCAAGGTATTCGTGCGCGGCGCGAATTTCCGCAAGCGGAAAAACCCTGTCAACAGCCGGTTTGACAACTCCGCGAGCCAGCAGCGGCACAACTTGTTCGGCGAAAAATCTGGTCGCGGTCGCTTTTTCTTCAATTGAACGCGCGCGCAAAACTGTCCCGAACAATCGCAGACGTTTTGACATTACAGTCAAAATATCAATCTCGGCGCGGCTGCCCGCCGTTGTTCCGACAAAAACAAGTCTGCCGAGCTTTGCCAGAGACAGTAAATTCGCCCCTAAATATTTAGCGCCGACCAAATCCAGAACGACGTTGACGCCCGCGCCGCCGGTTTCGTTCTTAACTGTTTCGGCAAATTTTTCCGCGCTCAATTCATTTTTGGCGAGAATCCCGACATCAAGCCCGAACCGGCTTGCGCGTTCGATTTTGTCCGGCGTGCGCGAAGTCCCGATGACAAACGCTCCGGCGGCTTTCGCCAATTGCAGCGCTGCCAGACCGACGCCCGAACCAACCGCGTGAATCAACACGCTTTCGCCCATTCGCAAACCGGCTTGCGTAAAAAGCGCGTCGTGCGCCGTAACGAACGCTTCCGGCACGGCTGCGGCTTCCGTGAAATTTAAATTTGCAGGAATTTCAACCAGCGTGTTTTCCGGCGCGCTGACAAATTCGGCTTGCGCCGCGCCCGCCGTAATGCCGAAAACGCGCTGACCGATTTTCAGATTTCCCACCGCGTCTCCGACTGCGGAGATTTCTCCGGCAAATTCGAGTCCGGGAATTTCCTGCGGAAAGCCTTTTGGAGCCGGATAAAGCCCGCGCCTTTGCAGCAAATCCGCGCGGTTTAAAGCGGCTGCTTTTACGCGAATTAACACGCCATCAGCCGCAGGAGCGGGCAAATCCGCAATCTCGCGCACTTCCAGATTTTCCGCGCCACCAAACTCTCGAATCCAAACCGCTTTCATAAATTCTAATGATGCGGGGCGGAAGTTGCGGGAACGCCATTAATTACAGATTCGGCGGCGTGATGCGCTTCAGGCAAAAAGTAGAACAAAATGCCCAAAATCGCGTAAACCGAAAGCAGTTGAACGCCTTCAATCCAGTTGCTTTCGCCGTCGGAACTGATTTGCTCGACAATTAAAACCGATGCAATCACAGCGAAAACTTCCGGCAAAGTAAATTCCAGATTCATCGGACGACCAAACAAATACGATGCGAAAAGCAAAACGGGCGCGACAAAAAGCGCAATTTGCAAACTCGAACCGATGGCAATTCCGAGACTCAAATCCATTTTGTTTCTGAGCGCCATCAAAACCGCCGACGAATGTTCCGCCGCGTTACCGATAATCGCCACTACGATCACGCCGACAAAAACTTCTGTCAGTCCCAGATTTGCCCGCGCGCCTTCAACTGCGCCGACCAAAAACTCGGAAATCAGCGCCACGAATGCAGTTGCAATTAAAAGCGTCAAAACAGAACGTTGCACAGACCAGGGCTGATGATGTTCTTCGGCTTCGATCGCATCAAGCTCGGCGCCAACCGACGCGGGCGCTCCCTGCATTTCTTTGCCGGCAAACAATTGCCGGTGCGTGACAAGCGAAAAAAGGAGCGTCAGCCCGTAAGTCACAATCAAAACAATCGCAATCGCCAGCGACAAGCTCTGCTCTTTTTGCGGCGTCCAACCGCCTTGCGCAACCGGAACTTGCGCCGCAACGAGATGGAAAACCGACGGAATCAAAAGCGCAATCGCCGCCAACGTCAAAGCCGTCGCCGACGCACTTGATGCGGTGCGGTTAAATTCCTGTTTTTGAAATTTCAATCCGCCACCGAGCGCAGACAATCCCAAAACGAGCAAAATATTTCCGATAATCGAACCTGTTATGGAAGCTTTGACAACGCCGTCCAAACCTTTTGAAAGTGCGAAAAGCGCAATAATCAGCTCGGCGGCATTGCCGAAAGTCGCGTTTAAAAGCCCGCCGATTCCCTGCCCCAGACGCTCTGCCAGATGCTCGGTCGCGAGTCCCATCCAACCCGCCAGCGGAACAATCGCCAGACCGGAAACGATAAACAACGCCGTCGGATTTTCCCAACCCGGCACAAACCGCAGCAAAATCGCTACGGGAACAAAAATTAAAAGCCAATCAATCGAAGGCTTGAGCCACGAAGCACGCGAATGACCGTTTGATGAATGATTTTCGGTTGAATCTGTTGACATAAAATTTTCAGCTTTTGACAATTTTTGGATTATAAAAGTTTAAGCGGAAAATAAAAACAGATTTTTACCTTAAATTTTCGCGACCGCCTTACAAAATCATCTTTACCAGCCGCGATGAACTCCCCAGCGGTCAACAATTTCACCATTTTCCAAAACGTGATAATGCGCGTGCTGTGCGGCGGTGAGACACGAATGATTTGCCAAAATTCGCACGCGAGTGCCGATTTTTAAACGGTCAAACGCCGCTTCGTCCCGAACGTGAATTGTCCCATGTTCCTGTGAAACCGATTCGACACGCAGATTTAAATCATTTCCAGCCAAATCCAACACGCGCCCGTAACCGCAAGTTTCGTCCAAATCAACCGCGCCGCGATCTTTTGAAAGCGCAATCGCACCGGCGTCAACGATTATTTTTCGCCGCTCGCGGTCACGATGTACAACCGCCGCTAAAACGGTCAAAGCGCAGTCTTCAAAACCGCAGCTTCCCAGAGTCGCTTGAAACGCGTCGAAAAAGATGTAATTTCCCGGACGAATTTCGTCCACGCCAGGTAAATGGTCAATGTGATGAATTGTCGGAGTCGAACCGATGCTGACGGCGTGAACTTCGATTGAATCGGCGCGCAATTTCTCGGCAAACTCAGTCATTACATCGCGTTCCTGCGCCGCGATTTGGCGGATTTCCTCAATCGAACGAGCGTGGTATGAATGTCCGGCGTGCGTTAAAATGCCCGCGAAATTCAGATTTTTGGCGTCGGAAATCAGGCGCGGAATCTCGACGGCTTCTTTCGATTCCGGCGCGACTCCGCAGCGATGGTAGCCGCAATCAACTTTGAGAAAAACATCGAATTTAACCGCCGCGCGTCGAGCCGCTCCGTCTAATTCGGCGGACGTTTCCGCGTCGTCGGTGATGAGATTTAATTTGACGCCGCTTTTGACAATTTCAATCGCTTCGGCAAATTTTCCGAGTTCAATTGGAACGGCATAAGTAATATCTGAGAAACCGTGATGCGCGAACGCCTGCGCTTCCGCCAAAGTCGAAACGGTCAATGCGCCGTCGTGTCCGGCTGTTTGAATTCGGGCGACTTCGATTGATTTGTGCGTTTTGACGTGCGGGCGCAAGCTGACATTGTTTCGTTTTGCGATTTCGCTCGTTCTCGCGGCATTTCTTCTAACTCGCTCAACATCAAGAATCAAACCTGGAGTTTTCAGCGTTTGTAAATCAAGCATAGCTGATAAAATTAACCACTTTCCGATTAAATTCAAATATAAATTTTAGAGATTGAGCCTCTCCAACGCCGTCCTGATTTTTACAAATCCTGTTATCCTTCACTCTTTCTTGTGTTTTTCTCCGGCAATTTTGACTTTGTTGCGTTGCTCGTCAACGGCTACGTAAATGACTTCGGCTTCGGTGACGCGCACCTCTTTTTCGTGACTGCCGAAGCGTTCGGCTTCGACAGCGACGCGCACCGTTACAGAAGTATTTCCGACTTTTAAGGTTTTGGCGTAAAAACTGACCATATCGCCGACAAAGACAGGCTCGTGAAACACGACTTCGCGCAATGCGATGGTGACAAACCGCTCGTGTCCGGTGGAGCGAATCGCTTCGACCGCTCCGGCGGTGTCTATGTAGCTTAAAATCACGCCGCCGAAAATCGTGCCGTGCGCGTTCGTGTCGCGCGGCATCATCGTTATCCGTATTGCCGGATTATTTCTCGTTACGTATTCTTCCATCAGTCCAATTTTTAATTGTTTCTCTCAATTCGTTCAAATGCTCGTCAAAAAAATGCCCGGAGTTTTCAAAGACGACAAGCTCCGCTTCGGCTTCCGGCGGCAAGCTCTCAACCAATTTATTCACGTTTTCGACCGAACCGAATTCGTCTTTGTCGCCGTGAACAAACAGAATCGGCTTTTTCAAATTCCGCAAAAAATCGTAATCGCCGTATTTATCAACGGGCGTGCCGATGCTGATAAGTCGCACGACTCGTTCGTCGTCCATCGCAACCTCTGTCCCAAAACGCGAACCGAACGAAAAACCGGCAAATGTTATCGGCTGATTCGGATAATTCTCGGCTAAATAATCCAAAGCCGCGCGGATGTCGTCCTGCTCCCCGCGCCCTTCGTCGTGCGTTCCGGTGCTTTGCCCGACGCCGCGATAATTAAACCGCAATGTTACAAGCCCGGCGTCGAGCAATCCGGCGGCGGCGCGAAACACGACTTTGTTGTGCATCGTCCCGCCCCCCAAAGGATGCGGATGACAAACGAGCGCAGCGCCGCGCGGCTCAACGCCGTTCGGTTCTTTCAAAATCGCTTCCAACCGCCCGTGCTGCACAGGAATAAAAAGATTTCCAACCGGATACATTCAAAAAGTTCCAAGTTCAAGGTTCAAAGTTCAAAGTTAGATACTAGCAAAATAACCGTCCGCCTTGAACTTGGAACTTGGAACTTGTTTCGTGTTATTTTGTCTTTTTGAGACGCGCTTAATGTTCGTGTTTATCGGTTTATTTTACGATTATTTAAAGAAGGAATAATTTTATTTATGCAGGAAGCCGGTCGAGATATTTTTGACGGTGCTGCGCCCGACGGAATTGTTTCCGACAGCAGAACGGAAACAAAAAACTGGCTGCAATCAGCCGAAGGGCTGCGCTACATTTACGGCGGAGCCGGTTTTGTGATTATCGCAACGGTTTTTGCGTGGCTGCAATTTTCAACGCGCGCCATTTGCTGCGGCGATTACGACGGTTATTATCACATTCGCTGGAGCCAGCTTCTCTGGGAAAATTTTAGTCAGGGAAAATGGCTGCCGGATTTCAACTGGCTGCCGCTCACGGTTTTAAGCCCGGACACTTACGCCGATCATCATTTTCTTTTTCACGTTTTGCAGATTCCGTTTCTCTGGTTTTTTGAACCTGTAATGGCTGCAAAAGTCGCGGCTGTCGTCTTTGCGACGCTCGCGGTTTTCTCGTGTTTCTGGCTGATTTTATATTACCGCGTCAATTACCCGTTTCTCTGGCTGCTCGCGCTCCTGGGCTGCGCCAGCCCGTTTTATTACCGGATGAATATGGCAAAAGCGCCGCCGTTTGCAATTATTTTTACCGCCGTCGGCTCCTGGCTGCTTTTTGAACGCCGCTATATTTGGCTTGCGCCGCTGATGTTCGTTTTCGTCTGGACTTACAGCTTGTTTCCGATGCTGCTTGCGGCGGCTCTAATTTGGACTGTCATAATCGCCTGGAACGAAGAACGCTTCGAGTGGCAGCCGCTCGCTTATACATTCGGCGGAATGGTCGCGGGAAACATCATCAATCCGTATTTTCCGAGAAATTTGGGGCTTTTCATTGAACACGCGGCTACGAAAATGCGAGTTGGAGATTTCGATGTTCCGGTCGGCGGCGAGTGGTATCCGTATGATAGCAAAATGCTGTTTTGGGGCTGTTTCATCTCGTTTCTGGCGATGCTCGTCGGCTACATCCTGTATCGCCCGGATGAGCGCAAGCTCGAAGAAAAATCAACTTTCTTTCTAGCTTTAGCCACAATTTTCTGCGTCTGGACTTTTCAATCCAAAAGAATCGCCGAGTATTTTCCGCCGCTCGCGATTCTTTTCGCCGCCTTTGCATGGCAGGCATTTTCCGCGATTCGCCGCAATGCTCCGGTTTTGCCCGAAGAATTCCGGCGCGATCTCGCGCCTTATCTCGATGCCGATGTTCAAACGGAACAGGAAGAAAAACGCGATTTTTGGAAATTGGCGTGCGTCGGATTGCTCTGCGCGCTGCTGGCGGGCTGGTCTTTTTTGAGTTTGCACGGTTTAAAAATCGAATCGCGCAAAATAGATTATGGCGGCGTCGCCGGAGAAATTGCCGGAAACGATCCGCCGGAGCGTTACGAAAAGGCGATGAATTGGGCGCTTGCTAACATTCCCGAAGGCGAGCGGATTTTCAACACCGATTGGGACGATTTTCCGAAAATCTTTTTCCACAATCAAAAACACAACTATATTGCCGGACTCGACCCGAAATATCTGCATTCGCGCAACCCGGAATTGTGGAAATTTTACGAGGAAATCACGACCGGAAAAATGGACGAAGCGGCGCCCGTAATCCGCGAGAAATTCGGCGCGCGCTGGGTTTTTTCCGACAATCATCACGACGAGTTTTACGCCAAAGCGATGGAATCAGGCTGGTTTGATAAAGTCTATGAAGACGACGATTCGTTTATCTTAAAAATGCGCGATGCAAAAGGCGAGCCGCCCGCCGAATCGTCCGACGGTATAGACGACGCTGCCGCTCCGATAGATACAGATGAACCGGGCGCGGACGAGCCGAGCGAAGAAATCGAAGAAAATGCGCCGGTAAACGCGCCGAATAAAAAATGAGAAAACCGAAATTTATTTTTGCCTTGATTTTTGCCGCCGCGCTCGCAACGGCTTGCGGCGGCGCGGCAAATCAAAACCGCGCCGAACGCGGAAATTCCGCGACTGCTAATGCAAACTCAGCCGCCCAAACCCCGCAAACGCCGCTCGAAAGCGAATTGGCGAGATTACAGCGCGCCAATTTCCGGCAAATCATCGCGTTTTCGCGCAAAGACGGCGGGAAAATTACGGACGAAGATAAAGAGTATTTCCGCGAATACGCGCCTTCCATGCAGATAAATCAACGCTTGGTAACCGACGACGAACGATATTTCGTCGCCGGAACAAATTTCGTTTTTACGCCCGAACAGCTCGACGCTTTGCAAAAACGCTTTGCGGTCGAGGATTTTACCGAAAAACTCGGCAGAAAACTTGAAACGCCGACACCGAAAAAAGAAAATTGAGCGATTCACTTATTCTAGCCCTGGACATCGGAACTTCGAGCGTGCGCGCCGCGCTCTACGATTCGGCGGCGAAAAGGCTCGACGAAACATTCGTCAAAAACGCGCGCCAGCTTGTAATGACCGATGAAGGCGGCGCGGAAATTGATGCCGAAACCGCGCTGCTGCAAACTGTTGCCGCGATTGACGAGGTTCTGGAAAAGGCGGGCGACAAAGCCAAAAAAATTGAATTTGTCACAGCTTCGTGTTTTTGGCACAGCCTCGTCGGCATCGGTGCGGAAAACGTTGCCCTAACTCCGGTTTTCGGTTGGGCGGATACGAGAAGCGAGGAGTTTGTGAAAATGCTGCGCGAAAAATTCGATGAAAACGAAGTTCATAATCGCACAGGCGCGCGCTTTCACCCGTCGTACTGGACGGCAAAATTGCTCTGGCTGAAAAACAATCAGCCTGATATTTTTGAGAAAACCCAAAAATGGCTGTCGTTCGCCGATTTCCTCGCGGTTCGTTTTTTCGGCGAAGCAGCAACGAGCGTTTCGCAAGCATCGGGAAGCGGGATTTTCGATGCACGACGGTTGATTTGGGACGAAGAGTTAATTTCGTTTTTGAAAATCGCGCCGGAAAAATTGTCGCGTATTGCTGAGGATACTGAAATCTTTGTTTTAAAAGGCGAATACGCAAATCGCTGGCAAAATTTAAAAAACGCCAAATGGTTTTTGGCAATAGGTGACGGCGCGGCGAATAACGTCGGCGCAAATTGCGTATTTAGGGAAAAAGCCGCGCTGATGATCGGCACGAGCGGCGCGATGCGCGTGATTTACGAAGGCGAGCCGCCAAAGGCGATTCCCGCCGGATTGTGGTGTTATCGTTTGGACAAACGGCGCGTTTGTTTGGGCGGCGCATTGTCCGACGGCGGCGGGCTTTATCGCTGGCTCAAAGACACTTTGAAATTGACCGGAACGGATGACGAAATCGAAAGCCAAATCGCCAAATCAGCCCCGGATTCGCATGGCTTAACTTTTTTGCCGTTTCTGGCGGGCGAGCGTTCGACAAATTGGAACGCGGCGGCTCGCGGCGCGATTTTAGGCTTAAACTCGGCGTCCGACCCAATTGAAATCACGCAAGCCGCGCTCGAAGCCATAGCTTATCGTTTCGCAGCGATTTTTGAACAGTTAAATGAAATTTGCGAAATCCGCGAAGTCATCGCTTCGGGCGGCGCTCTGCGCGAATCGCCCGTTTGGACGCAGATAATTTGCGACACGCTCAACAAACCGATGTTTTTGCCTGATGAACGCGAGGCTTCGAGTCGCGGCGCGGTTTTGTTCGCGCTCGAAAAAGCCGGAATGATTAAAAACATTTCGGCTTTTCCGACAGACAAAGGTCAAGCATTTTTGCCCGACGATGAAAAGCACAAGATTTATCAATCCGCTAAACAGCGGCAGGAAAAGTTTTACGGTTTAATTTATTAGCCGATAAATGTAATGCTAAGAACTAACTCCGGAAATCTGTGTGATAAGATTGAACGCAGATTTTAGAAGTGAAAAGCAATAATTGTACTGCTTAATCCGAGTGAATTCGGATTGACTAATTTTCTAAAAACCAAAGCAACACAAAACCAAAAAAGAGGTCGAGAAATGATTAAATTTGTAGTTTTTACGCTTATTTTATTTTGCGGAATTTGCGTTCAAGCTCAAACGCAGGGGAAATTTACACAAACCAGGGCTACGAATGTTGCGGACGTTGCCGTCAGCGCCGAAGGCACGATTTGGATTGTCAAAAAAGACGGAACAATCAGTTTTTCCACAAACGGCAGAAATTGGACGACAACTGACGGCGATGGTTTTAGCCGGATTTCAGCCAATACGGATTCATCGGTTTATGGTGTCGGCTCAAACGGAACTCTCTGGAAATACGACGGTGATAATTTTACTCAAACAAAGGCGGAAGGAATGGTGGATGTCGCCGTCACTCAAAACGGCAGGATTTGGACTGTCGGCAAAAACGAAACAGTCTGGTATTCGGACAATGACGGCACCAGATGGAGAAAGAATGACGCCAATGGTTTTAGAAATATAGCCGTCGCCGATAACGGAACTCTTTGGGCAACCGGCTCAAACGGCACTTTATGGAACCTTAACGGAAGAAACTGGAAACAAACTAAAGCCGAGGGAATCGGCGACGTATCTATCGGAGCATACGGACAAATTTATCTGGTTGGTAAAAACGGAACATTCTGGATTTCCACGGATCGAGGAGCAAATTTTAATCAAATAAACGCTAAATACAACTTTTTGCGGGTTGGCGCAGGTTCAAGAGGCGGCGTTTATCTTGTCGATGCTGAGGGAAACCTTTGGAAGTACCAATAATGCCGCTCATTTCAAAGTTATTCGCAGTTGGCAATCGAAGTGTTTCAACTGCGGCTTACTACTAAAAAAATAACTATAAAAACACTTGAGAAACATTTAACAAAATTATGACTGCGCCGAAGACCGAACAAAATCTCGATCAACTTTGCATCAACACGATTCGCACGCTGACGATTGACGCCGTTCAGAAAGCCAATTCAGGACATCCGGGCTTACCGCTCGGAATGGCTCCGACGGCTTATGTTTTGTGGACGAGGTTTTTGCAGCACAACCCCAAAAATCCGAAATGGTTTAACCGCGACCGTTTTCTTTTGAGCGCCGGACACGGCTCGATGCTGATTTACAGTCTGCTGCATTTGTCGGGTTACGATTTGCCGCTCGAAGAATTAAAGCGTTTTCGTCAATTGCATTCAAAAACCGCCGGACACCCGGAAAATATTTTAACTCCGGGCGTCGAAATCACGACCGGACCGCTCGGACAAGGTTTTGCCAACGGCATCGGAATGGGAATCGCGCAGGCGTATTTGGGCGCAAAATTTAACCGCGAAAATTTTCCGGTTTGCGACCATTTCATTTACTGCATCTGCTCGGACGGCGATTTGATGGAAGGCGTCGCGCAGGAATCCGCCTCACTCGCCGGACATTTAAAGCTCGGAAAACTGATTTATTTCTACGACGACAACCAAATCACGATTGACGGTTCAACCGATTTGGCTTTTACAGAAGATCGCGCAAAGCGTTTTGACGCTTACGGTTGGCATACAATCACAGTCGAAGACGGCAATGATTTGGAGCAAATCGAAAAAGCGATTGTCGAGGCGCAAAACGTCAGCGACAGACCTTCGCTGATTTCCGTGAAAACAATTATCGGCTACGGAATGCCGAAACAAGGCACTTCAAAAGCGCACTCGGACGCGCCCGGCGAAGAAGCCGTGCGCGAAACCAAACGCAATTTGGGTTGGGACGAGAACGCGCAGTTTTTTGTGCCGGACGAAGTTTACGCGCATTTCGGAAAAGCAATCGAAAACGGCGAACGAGCGGAAAAAGATTGGGAAGAATTAATCCGAAATTACGAGCAAACGCACGGCGATTTGGGCAAAGATTTCGCGGACATTCGCCGAAACGAATTGCCGGATAATTGGGAAGACGCTTTGCCTAAATTTGAAAACGTCGAAGCAAAAGCTACGCGTGCGTTTTCGGGCGAAATTATCAACGCGCTTGCGCCGGTTCTGCCGCAATTGATCGGCGGCTCGGCTGATCTTGCGCCGTCGAACAACACTTCGATCAAAGATTCTTACGCTTTTCAGTTTGGGAAATACGACGGGCGTGTGCTGCATTTCGGCGTCCGCGAACACGCGATGGGCGCGGCGATGAACGGAATGGCTTTGTACGGCAGTTTGATTCCGTTCGGCGGCACGTTTTTGACGTTTTCCGATTATATGAAAGGCGCGATTCGGCTTGCCGCGCTTTCGGAAGTGCAGACGATTTTCGTGTTCACGCACGATTCAATCGGTCTCGGCGAAGACGGTCCGACTCACCAATCGGTTGAACACATTGCCGCTCTGCGCGCAATTCCGAATCTCGCCGTAATTCGTCCCGCAGACGCGCACGAAACGCGAGAAGCGTGGCGCGCCGCGCTTCTGCGGAAACACGCACCGACGGCTTTTGCGCTCTCCAGACAAAAAGTTGATGTCATTGATAGAAACCAGTTCGCCGACGCGAGCGGTTTGCACAAAGGCGCTTACGTTCTGGCACGCGAGGAAGGCGAACTGAAATTGATTCTGATTGCAACCGGCTCTGAAGTCGGGCTGGCAATCAAAGCGCGCGAGCAACTGCAAGCCGAAAACATCGGCACGCGCGTGGTTTCAATGCCTTGCTGGGAGTTTTTCGAGGAACAGCCGCAAACATATCGAGACGAAGTTTTGCCGCCCCAAACGACTGCGCGGCTGGCAATCGAAGCCGGAGTTCGTCAAGGCTGGGACAGATGGATCGGCTCACACGGCGACACCGTAACCCAAGACCGTTTCGGTTTGTCAGCACCAGCTGCAGACGTTTTCAAAGAATTCGGTTTTACGGTTGAAAACGTTGTGGCGAAAGCGAAAAAGCTAGTTTGATTTGTGTGATAAAATCATCTGCGAGGTGGAATTTATGCAAACTGATGTTGCCGAAGCAATTTTTGATATTGTTAAAGTCTTACCGGAAACAAAACAGAAGAAAGTGTTAGATTTCGTCAGTCAATTGCAGGCTGACGAACAAACGAGTTTGCAATCTCTTTTTCGGAAAATCGAAGAACGCGGTCAAAACATTCCAGACGAAGTTTGGCAAGAAATCCCACCGGACGGTTCAATCAATCACGATCATTATCTTTACGGCGCGAAAAAACAGAAGTGAAAATCATTCTTGTTGACACGCATTACTTGATTGCAATTATCAATCGCCTCGACCAATGGCATCAATCGGCAATTTCGGTTATCAGCAAGCTCGACAAAGCTAAATTAGTTGTAACGGAAAGCGTTTTGGTCGAAACGCTAAATTATTTCGCGGAATTTCGTCTAGAAGCAAAACAGCACGCCGCCGAAACAATTGAAAGTTTCTCCGCAAACATCAACGTCGAAGTCGTTGAGCAAACTTCAAAGATTTTTCTTGAAGGAATGAAATTTTATAAATCTCGTCTCGATAAAGGTTACAGTTTAACCGATTGTATTTCGATGAATGTGTGCCGTGAACTCAGCATCATGGAAATTCTCACGTACGATCATCATTTTGAACAAGAAGGTTTTAAGATTCTATTGTAAGCACATCAGAAAATAACTGTAAATAATATATTGACAAAATGGTGTTAGCTGTGTAAGCTGACAAGCGTGAAAACACTTGGAGAGTACATTCGAGAAAAACGTGAAGAAAAAGACTTCTCTCTTCGCGAACTTGCTGGAAAAATAGATATTACTGCTACTTTTTTATCTGATATTGAGCGTGGTCAACGCCATCCTTCTGATGAAGTTCTAAAAAAAATCGCAGAAAAGTTAGAAGATGATTTTGAAAACCTAAAAAAACTTGATAACCGTGTTCCCTTAAAGGAATTGAAAGAATTATTCAACTCAAATCCAAACTATGGATTTGCTTTTCGTAAAGTTGCCGAAAACAAAATTAGTCCAGAAGAACTTTTGAAGTTAATTGATGATAAAGAAAAAAAATAATTATCTATGAATAGATATAGAGCAAAATCTGGGATTTTTGATTGGCGAGTTTTTTACGAGCTTGTTGAAATGGAAAATATTTGCTTTGATGCTCTAAACTCTGTTGGTCTTTTGCCTGCATCGCCATCTCCGGTCAGAATTGACAGATTCATAAAAAAGAAATTTGGGGTTGATGCTGAATATGACGATTTATCGAACGGTATTTTAGGTTTTACTAAGTTTGGTAGAAACGGAGTTGAAAAGATCGTCGTCACAAAATCGCTTGATTTAGACCAAAGCATCTCAGCTGCCCGAAGAATCAACACAACCTTAGCGCACGAAGCCGGACACGGACTTTTCCACTCAACACTTTTTAATTTTCAAGACAGCCTTTTTGATGAACCGATTGAAGAGAAAAAAATTCTGTGTCGTGATGAATTGCGAATTATGATTTCAAGCGGAAAAAATAATTACAACGGTGAATGGTGGGAATATCAAGCCAATGTTGCAATTGGTGCCTTACTTCTGCCTCGCCCCCTCGCGGAAGAATCTTTAGAACAATTTATAGTTGTTTCAGACTCGCTTGTGAAAAATTTAAATGAAGCTAGATTTGAAGATGCAGTTATGTGTTTATCTGAAACTTTTGACGTAAATCTTGCTGTTGCAAGAATTCGTTTAAGAGAGATTTTTCCTAAAACACAACAACAATCTTTCTAATTTTTTTTTGCTTGCACTGTCAGCTTTGTAAGCTGGCACAAAACGAAGTAGGAGATAATTACATGAGTAAAGGATTTAAACCGACAGAAAAAAACAGACCACCGGTTTCAACAATAGATGTGGGCGGTTCGGGCGGTAGTGGTAGCGAAGATGTTGAAGTTAAGTCTTGGCAATTCGCGCTTGTTGATAAGACAGCTTTTGCTTCACTAGCAAGAGTCGGAACGCCTGTCACCGGCATAGTTAGCGGAGCTGACATTATGGTTAAAAATGGTAAACACTATTATGGCTTCGCCCCAAGTCATATTGCCTCTGAAATTATTGAAGCAATGAACGGACAAGGAAAGCTTTCAGGAACTATAACGTCTGTAAATGCAAATTCAAATGATTCAAACGAACCCGATGTTTGGGTCAAACTATTTTTAAGATGAGTTTTAATAAGAAATCACCAGCACAAAGTCTTTTGCCTTTTACTTACAATTGCTCGAACTGTCCGCTAAAGAAACAAGGCTATTGTGAAGGCATTGAAGATTTACGAAATTATTCGATGGAACATCCATCGCTTATAGGCTGTTACGATTTGGAACGTCTTGAGAAATATTTGTCGGAGGTTTTTGACCGATTAATTCTCCCGCCTAATAATTTTCATCAAGAAAAAATTAATCTTTGCGAATTACCTTTTGGTGTCGCCTATGGAAACATTGATTTGACTCAATATAACAATGTTCCACTTTTCGCAGTCTCGATGAATATCTTTCTCAAAGACAGCGGAGATTTTGCATTTCGGGATATGGCACATTTGAAAAAAACTCTAAAGATTCCAACTAATGCAAAAGTAGCTTTGATTGGAACAAGTAGTGAAAAAATTCAGCAAGCCTTTTGGCGTGTTTCTGAAAGATTGAAACTTTTGGAAAGAATCGTAGAGTTTAATTTCGAGTGGGTAACAAGCACAACTTTTCCAGTCTGGGATGAAAATCCACGCGCCGACCAAATAATTCATCAGTTCCGTAACTATCTGATAACCGATTTGATGGCAGAAAAAGGATTGCCCGTTATTCCTTTTGTATATCCGTATAATGAGAGTGATTATCAAACATTCAGCAATTGGATAAAAGACAGACCATCAATAAATAAAGTTGCTGTGTTGGCTCAATACTACGAATCAGACAATCAATTTTTGCAACTCGTTACTAACATCGAGAAAATTCAAGAATATGCCGAAAAAGAACTTCAATTTTTGATTGTGGGAGTTACTAAAAAATCAAAATTAGAAAAAGCATTATCAAAATTTAAGAACGCTTCGATAATTTCTTGGAGTCCATATTATGAAGCATTCTTAAAAGGCAAAATGTATGATTTGAATTTGAAATCAGAACAAAGATTAGATATTGATAAGTCATCAGTAGCTTTTGAAAACTATAAAACTTTTCGGCAAGTGTTAGAACAAATACGAAAAGAATCAAACAAACAAAATTATAAATTCAATCAACAATAAATTGAAATTATGACGACGAAAGAAACTCTTTTAGAACAATTTACGGCTTGTTACGACGAGAACGGTTGGTTTGTCGCGCTGAAAAACGCGGTCAAAAATCTGACGGCGGAACAGGCGATTTGGAAGCCGGAAAATCTCGACAATTCGATTT
This sequence comes from Pyrinomonadaceae bacterium, assembly GCA_036387135.1. GTDB lineage: Bacteria > Acidobacteriota > Blastocatellia > Pyrinomonadales > Pyrinomonadaceae > JALZCH01. The sequence continues at coordinate 45,196 of DASVUH010000064.1, forward strand.
GGGAAATTCTGAGTCATCTGAATTTTTATAACGAAGCGTATTTAAAGCGTTTCAAAGGAATGACGGTTGATTATTCGGGCATTGAAAACAGCGAGACTTTTTCGGGCGCGGAAACCGTATCGGAAGAGGCTTGGCAGGCGGAGATTGAAAAATTTGATTCGATAATGACCGAATGGCGAAGTTTGCTCGAAGCCGCCGATGAAAGTAAATTTGGCGAAGCGGTTTCCGCAACGAATTCATCGGCTTGGAGTTCGCTCATCGCACACGTCAACGCTCATAATGCGCATCACGGCGGGCAAATCGTCGTCTTGAGAAAATTGCAGGGAAGCTGGAACGCGAAAGAAGGCGTTTCTTGAGTTAAATCAAAAAATTTAGATTTCTCTTATTCTTCAACTGACATTAGCCGGAAAGCGGTTAAATTTATCAGAACAGCGACAAATTCAAAGATGAAGATGAAGATTCTTTTCGCGCTTTTTTTGGTTCTCGCTTTTTGTTTCAACGCTGCGGCGCAAAACGCTCAGATTGGGCAATCAATTTTGATTCGCATTGCGCGAGCCGAAGACGAGCGGCGTTTTGATGAAGATTTGCAAAATTTGATGAAATCGCCGGATGCTAAAATCCGCCGCCGCGCTGCGCTTGCCGCCGGGCGAATCGGCGACGAACGCGCGATTGAATTTCTAACCGCGCTGCTTGAAAAAGACCAAAACCAGGACGTGCGGCAGATGGCAGCTTTCGCGCTCGGTGAAATCGAATCCGCAAAAGCCGCTGCAGCGATTCTCCGAATTCTGCAAAACCAGCGAGAACCCGACGCCGTTCGCGCCTGCGCAGTTGAAGCCGCCGGAAAAATCGGCGCGGCAAACCAAAAGGATGCGCAAGCCAAAGATTTGAGCGAAGCCGTTCTGGGCGCGCTCGCTGCCGAAAACGCAAAACAAAACCCGAATCGTGAAATTGTTCTGCTCGGTTTGACCGCCGCTCTGCGAACGCGCGGCAAAGACGCCGATTTGGTCGTCGCCAAATTTTTGACCGGTAAAGACGAACGCATCCGAGCAGACGCGCTTAACACGCTCGCCCGCCTGCGCGCCAAAAACGAAAATACGAACGCGCAAATGCGAGCCTTGCTTTCGTCCGACAATTCGGCGATTGTTCGAGCCAACGCCGCCCGCGCGCTCGGCGCAGCCGAAGACAAGAACGCTTTAAATTTATTAATCGAAGCCGCCGCAACCGACGACGATTTGCGCGTCCGGGTTTCGGCAATCCGCTCGCTCGCCGCTTTAAAAGACAAAACGGCAGCCGAGCCGCTTCTCGCGCGCGCCGAAAAATTGCTCGCAGATTATAAAAAGGCGAAAACTAAATTTGCGACGCCGACAGAGAAAAATGAATTGCTGGAAGTTACTTCAACTTTAAGCCGCCTTCTTCCGAACTCGGACGATGAAAAGGCGGTGAAATTTATGAAGGAGTTTAGCAGGCTCGAAAATTTTAAATCGCCCGAAATAGAAATCGCAATTATGCGGCTTATGCCGAAAGATTACAGGGATTACCAAAGTGGAAAAAAGGAAAACTGGAATCTCAATTGGCAGGCAATTAGCAGCACCGCGCAAGCTTTTGCGGAATTTGCCAATTCCGAAGGCGGTAAGCAAAATGAACTTCTGCGAAACAGAATTGAAAATGAGCTTGATCTTTTTCTTAAAGAATGGGGAACATTTGGAGAGGCTGAATCACCAGAAAAAGCCGTTCCAGATGTGCTTCAAGCTTATGCGGCTTTCAAACCGAAAGATTTGCCAAAGGTTTTACAAGACTATTTAGGGCAAACAAACGATGTACAGATTCGTGCAACGGCTGCTCAGCTTTTGGGAGAACAGCCTGCAAGCGCAAAAAACATCGAAACTTTAAAAACCGCTTTTAAACAGTCTCTCGCAAACGACAAACACGAAAACGACGCGCAGCTTGCGATTCTTTCCGCGCTCGTCAAATTAAATAAAACGGAGGCAGTCAGTTCTTTAAAACTCGCGTTTGACGCGCCGGATTATCTCGTTCGCCGTTACGCCGTGCAGTTGATTAAGCAAAACGATTTGACGAAAGAATTTCCGAACATTGACGCAAATGTCGGAACGGTTAAGCCGTACAATCCGGCTTCCGGCACAAAGCTCGGTCAGATTTTTTATACCGAAGCCGATTACCGCCGCGCCGTCGCGCGCCGAAACGGGCAGGCGCGAGCGATTTTGACTACCGACAAAGGCGCGTTTACGATTGAGTTTTTCCCGGAATACGCGCCGCTGGCGGTTGATAATTTTATTCGGCTGGCGCGCTCCGGTTATTTTAACAACGTCGCGATTCACCGCGTCGTGCCGAATTTTGTGATGCAGGACGGCGATCCGCGCGGTGACGGAAACGGCTCGCCCGGCTGGCAGATTCGCTGCGAAATCAATCAGATTCCTTACGAGCGCGGCGCTGTCGGAATGGCTCTGTCGGGCAAAGACACGGGCGGTTCGCAATGGTTTGTGACGCATTCGCCGCAGCCACATTTGGACGGCGGCTACACGGTTTTCGGGCGCGTGAACGAAACGGATATGAAAATCGTAGATAATCTGGCGCGCGGCGATAAAATTATTAACGTGAAAATTGTAGAGGGAAGAGTTTCACGCAAAAGCGTGCAGAGAAAGACAAAATAATTGCAGATTTTTAACTACGCGAATTTATCAACCGAACAAATTTCCGAACTCAAAAGAGAATTAGCGGGACGAGAAAATTTGCTGCAAGTTGTAGCTTGGAACAATCAGGTTGTTGACTCAATCGCGCAAGACGAATTTACACATGATTTGGTAATTCGCTGGCGCGATTTTTATTTGGTTTTTGACGCAACTTGAGTTGGCGGCGTAACGGCGGTCGCCGTTTGGAAACATCAACCGACAGCAAACGAGATTTTGAAACTTCGTTTTGAAAACGGCTGGAAACCGACAGTTTCGCCCCTTAAAGAAGGCGATCAAATTCTTGGGTACGCTGCTTGTCTATCCGATTTGAAGGAGTAAGAAAATGAACGATTTGCGAACATACGGCAATTTACAGACGGCGGCTTCACCCCAAGTTTCAAAGCGAGACGTGAGGCGTCAGGTTGAAGTCGAAGAGAGTTTGGAGACTTTGAGCCGCTGGCTCGACGATTTGATTCGCATTCCGGGCGTCGGCTGGCGTTTCGGAATTGATTCGCTCGTCGGTTTGGTTCCGGGCGTCGGCGATACTGCGACGACGCTCGTTTCGTTTTATATTCTGGCTTCGGCGGTGCGCTATCGCGTGCCGAAAATTACGATTTTGCGGATGGCTTTGAACATTGCGATTGATTATATCGTCGGTATTATTCCGTTTGTCGGAGATTTGTTTGATTTCGCTTGGAAGTCGAACAAAATGAATATGGATTTGCTCAAACAGCGCGCGACCGTCACAGTCGAAGAAGCAAAACGCGGCGCGAGCAAGAGCGATTGGCTTTTTGTCGGCGGAATTATGCTCGTTTTGCTGCTGATTTTGTTCGGCTCGATTGCCGCCAGCATTTACGTTTTGAGCGCTGCATGGCAGAGCATTCAAACGGTGATGTATTAAAGCGTTTCTTCAATTTGCACGGCGCGGGCGAAATCTGCGGGCGTGTTGACGTTAAAGAAAAAGTTTTCGGCGTTCGGTAACTCGCCGATTTCTTCAAATCGGACAAAGCGCGTTTCGAGTTTTTCCAACAGTTTTTTCAAGCTCCATTCATTGCTCGTCAATGCCGTTTCAATTTTTGACAGACAGTTTTTTCGATAAAGAGCGCACAAAGGCTGCGCTCTTTCATCTTTTTGCAGCGGCACAATTGCTTCAAACTCATCTTGAACAAACCCGGTTAATCTTTTAAAAAGCGCGCCGCTCGCAAACGGCAAATCGCAGGCTAAAGCGGCAATCCATTCGGCTTCGGCGTGAAAAAGCGCCGTGTGCAAACCAATAATCGAAGCTCGCGAAGCAGGTTTAAAAACATCGGGCAAGATTTCAATTACTTTGTTTTCAATTGTAAAATTGCCGACGAGAAAAATCCGGCGCGGTTCAATCGCAGAAAGCGAGAGAGCGGCGCGTTCAATGAAAGTTTTGCCGCCGAGCTTTAAATGAGCTTTGTTTTCGCCCATTCTGCTGCTCGCCCCGCCTGCTAAAATGAAACCTTCAAATTCCGGCACAACCGACTTTTTATTCAACTCTCTCTTTTATTTTTTACAAACTCTTTACCGTGACGAGGAAGAACTGTCAACTATCCGCTGTTAACTGTCAACTGATTGGCAAAAATAATAATTTAAAAAGTATTTCCTGCAAATAGTGGATAGTTTACAGTTAATAGTTGACAGTTTCTCATCGTTTTAGATTCGCATTGATACGCGACTGGTAAATCTCGCCGGAAAGTTTGCGACATTTTTCTCAAAGTGAGAAAATCGTTGCAATGAAACGCGCGTTTCCAGCGTCTAAGTTAAACGAAAAAAGCCGCCGCAAGAAGGAGTTTTTATCAATGAACACCTCAGTTTTGGATAAAGAAAAAGTCGGACAGGAAGATGTGCAAAATTCGGAACAGGATTCGCTGCAATTTGAGCATTATATGGGAATGCCCGACGAAGAGCTGCACGCGCGAATCGAGCGCGCGCGCAAAACTTTAGGCTCGCGCGTTGTGATTCTCGGACATCATTATCAGCGCGACGACGTTATTCGGCACGCCGATTTGACGGGCGATTCATATCAGCTTTCCGTAATGGCGTCGGAGCGCAAAGACGCTGATTACATCGTTTTCTGCGGCGTGCATTTTATGGCTGAATCTGCTGATATTTTGGGGCAGCCGCATCAGCGCGTCGTTTTGCCGGATTTAGGCGCGGGCTGTTCGATGGCTGATATGGCTTCGGTCGAGCAGGTCGAAGACGCCTGGGAGCAATTAACGGAAATCGGAATTTTTGAGAATTCAAGTGTCGCGCCGATTACTTATATGAATTCGTCCGCCGCAATTAAAGCGTTTTGCGGACGAAACGGCGGCGCGGTTTGCACCTCGTCAAACGCGATTCCGCTGTTTGATAAATATCTCAAAGAATTCGATAAGCTGATGTTTTTCCCCGACCAGCATTTAGGCAGAAATACGGGCGCAAAATTCGGGATTCCGCTCGAAAAAATGGTTTTGTGGAATCCGTTTTTAGAACTTGGCGGAAATTCGGAAGAAGATTTACGCAATGCGAAAGTTATTTTGTGGCGCGGACATTGTTCGGTTCACGGGCGTTTTAAGGATTGGCACGTTGATAAAGTCAGAAATGACGTTCCGGGAATTCAGGTTTTGGTTCACCCTGAATGCCCGCGCGAAGTCGTCGAAAAATCGGATTTAAACGGCTCGACATCGTTTATTATCAACACGGTCAAAAATGCGCCAGCCGGTTCAAAATGGGCAATCGGGACGGAAGTAAATCTGGTCAATCGTTTGATCAAACAATTTCCCGACAAACATATACAGCTTCTCGCGCCCGACCTTTGTATGTGCGCGACGATGTATCGCATCGCGCCGCAAAATCTGGCGTGGGCTTTGGATAATCTGGTTGCGGGCAGAGTCGTTAATGAAATCGTCGTTGACGAAGAAACCAAACATCTCGCAACTGTCGCGCTTGAAAGAATGTTAGCGATTAATTAAAGAAAATTTTACCGCAGAGAATGCGGAGAAGACGCAGAGAGTCACAGAGTTTTCCTCTTTGTTCTCTGCGTTTTTTACTCTGTGAACTCTGCGGTAAAATTTTGGTTTTGAGAAAAGAATTGTGTCGCACAGAAAATTCATTGCATTGGGAACAGCCAGCCAGGTTCCGACGCGCGACCGAAATCATAACGGTTATTTCGTGCGTTGGGACGAACACGGCTTTCTGTTCGATCCGGGCGAAGGCACACAGCGGCAGATGACTTTTGCCGGAGTTTCGGCTTCGGAAATTACCAAGATTTTTATCACTCATTTTCACGGCGATCATTGTTTGGGATTGCCCGGCGTGTTGCAGCGTTTGTCGCTCGATAGAATCGCGCACGCGGTCGAAATTTATTATCCGGCGAGCGGGCAGCGGTATTTTGATAATTTGAAAAACGCGAGCATTTATACCAAAACGGCGGAAATCATCGAAAAACCGATTGCGGCGGAAGGTATTGTTTTTCAAGACAAAAATTTGGTTATCGAAACCAAAAAACTCGAACATTCGTCCGAATCATGGGGCTATCGTTTTCAAGAGCCGGACAGCGTGACGATGCTGCCGGAAAAATTGAAAGAATTTGGCATCGGCGGCAGAGACATCGGAAAATTGAAAGAAACGGGCGCGATTGAAATTAACGGCAAAATCGTTCGACGTAAGGACGCGAGCGTTTTTAAAAAAGGTCAGAGCTTTGCCTTTGTGATGGACACGGGCGTCTGCGGCGCGGCATATGAATTGGCGAAAGATGTTGATTTTCTGATTATCGAATCAACTTTTTTGTCGTCCGAATCAAAAGAAGCGTTTGATTACAGGCATTTGACCGCGCAGCAAGCGGCGGAAATCGCTCGCGACGCGAACGCGAAGCAGCTTGTTTTGACGCATTTTTCGCAGCGTTATATGAACATTGAGGATTTTGCAGCGGAAGCGCGCGAGATTTTCCCCAATTCAATTGCAGTTTACGACGGGCAGGAAATCGAGTTTCGGCGTGAAAAGGTTTTGTAAAAATGGCTGAGCTTGAAGACAAATTACCCGAAAACGTGCCGGGCGGATTTTACGTTGACCGCAATTGTATTGATTGCGATGTTTGCCGCGACACATCGCCGAAAAACTTCACGCGCGAGGATGAAAACGGTTATTCTTATGTTTACCGACAACCGCAAACGCCGGAAGAATTGGAGTTGTGCGAAGAAGCAATGAACGTTTGTCCAGTCGAAGCAATCGGCAACGACGGCTGAAAGTCAATTACGAATTTCAAATTACGAATTGAGGAATATTGGAGATTTCTGATGAGCGAAAAGAAATTGGTGCAGGTTTTTAATCCTAGTCTGGCGGCGCTGCTGTTTGCCGCCGAAAAAGACAAAGGCAGCGCGTTGACTGAAGATGAAGTAATTGCGATTCGCAATTCGTCAACAATGATGCTGGTGTCGGAAGAAGCAGCCGCCGAGATGGACAAAAAACGCGGCTACAAGGATATTGATCCCGATAATTGCTGGCAGCAGTGGTGCGAATTGAGAAAACGCTTCTAAATATTCCGCGAACAAATTTCAGACGCAGCAAAAAGCGCGGGCGTTTTCATCCGTTTTAAGTGAACTCAAAACGGATGAAAACGCCCGCGCTTTTTTGATTCGATTTATTTTTCATTTCCTGATGTTCGCTTTCTCCAAATCAACTTCTGTTTGAGGTAAAAGTAATTGAAAAATAAAAAGTTATTGTGACATTATTTTCGAGTTTCTTTCATTTTCACTTGAGTTAAATGTCTTTTTGTGATACATAATTTCAGTTCAATAAATCCCCCAATAGAAATAACTTAGGTATTAGTGTTGCCCTAAGTACGGCGCAATAGTATTTCTCGAATGAGAATTGGAGATTCTTATATCGGTCAATTTGTCCTGGTTTTGTGTCTCGGCATTATGGTTGGGGCAATGGCGCAGTGTGCGAATCACAGCCAATCGGCAGCCAATCCGCCGAGCGATATTTTGGGAATCGGCATCGGAATGACCAAAGAGGATGCTACGCGGCGGCTTGAGGAAATCGCCGTTTTTGAGCGCGACGAGCGAAAACGCCAGCAGGTCTGGAAAATGAAAGACGCTTCGCGCTATAGCCACGTCGCCGTCGGTTACGATGAGAAAAATCAGATTCGATACATCACGGCTTTTGTTGATAAAGCCCTTGCGAAAGAGCGCATTCGCTTTGCCGATCTGGGCGATTTATCAAAAGCCAAAAAGGAAATCATCGAGCCGCACCACAGATACACTTGGGAAGTTCCGGCAACTGAAGGCAAACCCGGTTACTTTGTAATCGCATACGGCAGCGAGCCGGAGTTTTTGTCATCATGTACATTAAATAAAACGATTACAGCCGCTGAATCAGAAGAGTAATTGCTTGATGTCGGAACAAGCAATGAGAGTTCTATGCTCTTTTTTGATTCATGGGAAAAGCATTTTTACAGCGCGAAACAATATAAATCGAAAACAGTCAGCTCATGAGAAAAGGACGCTCCATTATGAAAACAATGAATTTAAGCAAAGACCGGAAACTGTTTGTAATACGCCCGGCTGCATTGCTGGCGGCGATTTTCACCATTGCCCTCGGTATCGGCGGCTTTATGTTTGAAGAATCGGCAAAAGCCGCTCTCCCGGCAGCCGGCTCGATTGGTCCGGGCGGGGCAACGGTGAATTGGGTCGGTTCGGCAACGGGTCCAGGCGGCGGATTGCCGCAAGATGAAGCGACTTCCTGCCAGGAGGGTATTAACTGCGACACCTTTACGCTCACCGTCACCGGCACGCAAGCTCAATGGCAGACCAGCGGCGGACGCATCAGTGTATTGTTCACGTGGGCTACGCCCGCCATTGATTACGATATGATTGTTCGCAAAGAATCTAACGGAATTCCGGGCTATCAAGCCGCCGCAACCGGGACGACGCCGGCTGACTCAAAAATCGGCGATTCGGGTGGTTCGACGCCCCTTGAACAGGTCGTTATCAGCCCGGGCGATTCCGGGACCGGCATTTACTATGTCCGCGCTTTCTACTTTGCCGGAGGCGGACCGCAGGAACAATATAATGGCAGCGCCGCATATTTCACCGTCCCGGTCGGATTGCCGCCGAGCCAATGCACTGCGCCGGAGTATGACAATTATCAACCGCCCGCGGGAATGTCCAACCGCGACAACGCGGGCGAGCCTTCGGTAGGAGTAAATTGGAACACGGGCAACGTCTTAGCTCAGGCACGTTTGTATTCGTATCGCGCGACTTTCAATGATTCGACTTCGCCCGCGCACCCGACCAACGGAGTTTCATGGCTTGCCAAACGCACGCCGTTAACGGTCACCGGGCTTGACCCGATTTTGTTCACAGACCCGGTTACGGGGCGCACTTTCGGCGGAGAATTAAACGGTGCCGGACATCAAGTCGGCGGTATTTCGGATGATGATTTGGCAAACTTTACTCAAGCCGTATTTGGCGGTAACGCAACGCAGGGATTTGACCACCAAACCCTCGGCGGCGGACCGCCCAAACCCGGCATTGTCGGACGACAGCCGATTACGAGCTATCCGCACCTTGTTTATTACGCTTCGCAGCAAACCGGGTATGCATCAGTCGCCACCAGTTTTGATGGAGGCGTAACCTGGGGACAGGATGTTCCGATGTATAGCCTGGTGCAATGCACTGCTATCCACGGACATATCAAAGTCGCGCCTGACGGAACTGTTTATGTTCCAAATAGAAATTGCAGCGGAAAAGCCTCAGTCGCGGTCTCCGAGAACAATGGCTTGTCATGGAGCATTCGTCTCATTCCGACCAGCAGCAGCGCATCGGATGATCCGTCAATCGGTATCGGCGTCGGCGGCAGGCTTTATGTAGCTTACACAGCCGCTGATAAACGCCCGCACGTCGCCGTTTCGGACGACAAAGGCTTGACGTGGCGCGACGATTTCGACTTGAGCAACGGCATCCCGGGCGGAGTTCTTGCTTCGGTATTCCCATCAGCCACGGCGGGCGACAATAACCGCGCGGCGGTATTTTTCCTAGCCACCAATTCGCCCAACACAAACAACTCAGACCCGACCGGAACCGACGGCGAGGAAGCCAACAGTCCAAATCCTAACCTTACGACGGATGATTTTAAGGGAACCTGGTATCCGTATATCGCTACAACTTGCGACGGCGGCAAAAGCTGGTCGGTCGTCAAAGCTGACAACGACCCGCTCAGACCGGGCTTAAAAAATCCGGTGCAGCAAGGCGTAATTTGTAAAAACGGTACGGTTTGCCCCGGTCCCGATACCGGCGAGCCGGTTGATACGCGCAACCTGCTCGACTTTAACGATATAACGGTTGACTCGCGCGGGCGCGTCGTCGCCGCTTATGCCGACGGCTGTATAACCGCCGCCTGCATCGGTCTGGCTGACCATAGCGTTTCAAGGCTCGGTAATGACGGAACTGCAACTCTGACACTTATTCGACAGCGTAGCGGAATGCGTTTGTTCGGAGCTTTTGATCCGGGAGGTCCGACGGCTCCACCGCTTTCCCCTGCGGCTTGGGCTGAATCGAGTCTGCAAGGCAACCAAGTCAAATGGGCAACGCCGAACGACGGTGGCTCGCCGTTGAAGAGCTACCGCATTTATCGTGGCGGCAGCAGAGGACAGCAGGGCGAGACGATGATTGCCGAAGTCCGCGCAAACGTCAATGCGTTTCGTGATCGAAAAGTGAAAGGACGCACATCGGGCGTTTATTACCACGTCACGGCGGTTAACGCCTTGGGCGAAAGCCCGCGCGCGGCAAAAGTTTTTGCCAACTCAAAAGGCGAATAACCTCAAAAGGATGAAATAAGCAACGGCAATTGTCAGGTAGAAAGCGGGCTGGCAATTGCCGCTTCCGATAGGGTCGCGCGATCAGAGATTACAGTGGAGAGAGCTAAATGAAGAAAACAGGTCAAATTTTGAGAGAAACGAGTTTGAACCGATGGTTTATTTTCCTTTTTGGATTGGTGTGGCTGATCGGCGGCGTTGTTGCATTGAGTCTGCCGACAAACAGCGGGCTTCAAACCGTTGAGGCGTCGCCCGCGATGATGACGCCGACCGTACTGCATTTTCAGGGTAATACCGAAGAGGGCTGCACCGGAACAGGAGCCACCGATGTAGCCGGAACATGCAATGGACCTTTTTTGAGACCTGATAGCGTGCTTTCCGCCAATCCTGCGGCACATTGGGATCCCTCAGTTGTGCTTGCGGGCAATGCTGACCGCAATATCCATGACCCGAATTGGATTTGGAATCTTTCGACTCCTACGCGGCTCGGCGGTCTGATGACGATTGAATGGTGGGCATCATGCGGCGGATGCGGAGCAGCATTTCCGGCGGATTGGACCATTCGCATTTGGGCTGATGGCGTCAAGAAATTCGAAGAGCGGATTACGGCGACGCCTGACCAGCCGAATGTTCCGAAGCTCCTGACGACCACCATATTTCTCAGAGAAAATATTCCGACTCCTAATGCCGGCGCTACTCCCGCCGCTATCACTGCCAATACAAAGATTGTGCTGCACATTGATCCTGTTTATATTGACGGACAACAAAACACACATATTTATTACGATTCCCAGTCACCGTGTATACCGGCAAACTCCGGGTCTTGCGACTCGAAAATAACAATGCCTGTTCTCGATGCGAATGAGCCGGTTCCGACGCCGACTCCCGGCGGAGGAGGAGACAGCGATATTCCGCTGCCGTCCGCCTGTGCGCTTCCCAGCTACGACAACTATCAGCCGCCCGCGGAAATCTCGCCCGGCGTCCCATATCCGCGGCGCGACAGTTCGGGCGAGCCTTCGATTGGCGTCAATTGGAATACCGGAAACGTGATGGCAATGTCCCGCCTCAGACCAAATAGGGTAACATTCAATGATTCCACTTCGCCTGCCGATCCGGTAAACGGAACAACCTGGTTTAGTAAACCGATAAACACGCTCGTAACCGGGCTTGATCCGATCTTGTTCACCGATTCCGTTACGGGACGGACAATCGCCGGAGAGCTGCAAGGCGCGGGAGGCGCAACCAACGGTATTATTTCCGATGACGATTTAACGAGCGCGGTCGCGACTTTTCAAAGCGGCGGCGCGTCGCAAGGCTATGACCACCAATCAATCGGCGGCGGACCGCCAAAATTAGGCGTTCTCGGGCGGCAGCCGATAACAAGCTACCCGAATCTTTTCTACTACGCTTCACAGCAGATCGGGTATGCATCCGTTGCGACCAGCTTTGACGGCGGCTTGACTTACGGACCGGCAATTCCCGCTTACACGATTGCGCAATGCGGCGGAATCCACGGGCATATTAAACTCGCGCCGGACGGCACGGTTTATTTTCCGAATAAGAACTGCGGCGGCAAGGCGGCGGTCGTCGTTTCCGAAGACAACGGTTTGACGTGGGAAATCCGCCCGGTTCCAACCAGCTCAAGCATCGGCGGCATCAGTGATCCGTCGGTCGGCGTCGGTGCGGGCGGCAGGATATATTTGTCATACACCAGCTCGGATAAACAGCTTCGCGTGGCGGTATCGGACGACCGCGGATTGACATGGCACGATGACTGGAATCTGGGCGCGGCGGCTAATTATGTTGTAAAGGCAGGACTGTTTCCGGCAGTGGTTGCCGGAGATAATAATCGCGCTGCCGTGTTTTTCCTTGGAACCGGCACGACGGATTCAGGAGATCCGTTCGGTTCCGTAGCGACAGTTAAAGCAACCTGGTTTCCTTACATAGCCACGACCTGCGACGGCGGAAAATCGTGGAGCGTGGTTCGTGCGGACAACGACCCGCTCCATCCCGGCGAACCGAATCCGCTTCAGCAAGGACCCATTTGCACGAGCGGCACAATCTGCCCTAAACCGCCCACAGTTCCGGTTGATACGCGCAATCTGCTCGATTTTAATGACATAACGGTAGATTCGCGTGGTCGGATACTGGTGGTTTATGCCGATGGCTGTAATTTTGACCATCCGTGCATAGACATTACCGACAACTCAGGCGACGCCACCACTAATCAGGGTGTCGCGCGATTGACGATCATCCGCCAGCGCAGCGGTATGCGACTTTTCGGGGCATTTGATCCGAGCGGTCCGGCACCTCCGCCGCTTCCGCCGCCGGTTTCCGTTGAGGAAACAAAGACAGGCAACAAGATTAAATGGACAACGCCAGACGACGGCGGCTCTCCATTGACCGCTTATCGCATTTACCGCGCTCGAACGGGCAGCCGAGGCGAGACGATGATTGCTGAAGTTAAACCCGGTGTCTTGTCGTATCTTGACCGGAAAATGCGACGCGCCAAAAACGTCTCTTATCGCGTTGCGGCGGTTAATAAATACGGCGAAACACCGCGTCCGGCGAAGACTGTTGCCGACTCGAAAAGCGAGTAGCATTTATCATTCAACATTTAACAGGTGTTCGATGATAAATGAAAAATGAAAAGCGTCGTGGTTACGGCTTAATAAAACTTAGTCAAAGATTTGAAAAGAATCGAAGGAAAGAGGAAATCGAAATGACACAAGCAGCTAATAAAAATCAACTCTCTCGAATCCTGCATTGCGCCCTATCATGGTGCGCGGTCTTTGCCCTGACCATTTGCTCGGTTCCGCTTGCAACAGCGCAGAAAAACGGCGCTCAAAACCTCGGCGGTGCTGCGTTTTATACCGTGACAAATTTAAATGACAGCGGCGAAGGCAGCTTTCGTGCGGCAATTATCGCCTCAAACGCCGGAGGCGGAGGGGAAATCCGATTTGCCTTGACCGGGACAATTAACCTGGTCACGCCGCTTCCGGCAATCACGAGTACGGTTGGGATTAACGTTGCACAGACGGATAATACGGCGACGCCCAATACGCCGACCATCGAGCTTAACGGTCAGGCGACTCAAAACGCCGGAGCGGCGTCAATCGGTTTATGGATTCGCGCCGGAGACTGCACAATTAAAGGATTTGCCATCAATCGTTTCGCCGAAGCCGGAATTCGGATGGACAGCGACGGAGTAATCCCCGCAGGTGGAACCGATGGTCGAAACGCCATCCGGTCGAGCTATATCGGAACAAATCTCGCGGGAGATACGGCTCTGGGAAATATTAACCGAGGCATTTTGATTGTCGGAACTACCCAGCATTTTATCGGCGGCGACCCACAATACGACCGCAACGTGATTTCCGGTAATCAAGGACGCGGAATCGAAATTACCGCCGGAGGCTCGGCGGTTGTCAGCGGCAACTATATCGGCACAAACGCCGCCGGCTCTGGCGATTTGGGCAACACTTCGGACGGCGTCCAGATTGTTAATTCTTCGGGGAGCACAATCGGTTATTACAATGCTCTCAATGTGAACGGCAACGTGATTTCCGGCAACAACGGAAACGGCGTCTCCATTCTCACCGATTTCGGCTTTGTGGCGTCAAACAATGCCGTACAGGGCAATTACATCGGCGTTAATGCCGCAGGCACCGCAGCTCTCGGCAACAACGGAAGCGGTGTTTCGATTCAGGCGGGAAGTAATACGGTCGGCGGTTCGACGGTCGAATTGCGGAACGTGATTTCCGGCAACAAAGCAAACGGCGTTTCTATCGGAACAACTTTAGCAACCGGCAATATAATCGCCGGAAATTATATCGGCGTTGCGGCAAACGGCACGACAGCCCTTGCCAACCGCGACAACGGAATTCAAATTTCCAACACCGCAGCGAGCAACACGATTGGCGGCGCGGGCGTGACACCGGGCGCTTGCGATAACTCGTGCAACTTAATCGCCAATAACGGCGATGCTAATTCGCTCAGCGCGAGAGCCGGAGTTTACGTTGACCAAACGGCGGGCGTCGGCAATACGATTCGCGGCAATTCAATTTTTAACAATGCCGGAATCGGAATTGACCTCGGCACGCCCGGCACAACGGCAAACGACGCCGGAGACCCGGACACCGGACCGAACAATTTGCAAAATTTTCCGGTTATTACTTCAGCCCTTTCCAGCGGCAACGTTACGGGTACTTTGAACAGCACGCCGACTACGACCTTTAGAATTGATTTTTACAGCAACACCGCCACTGACGGTGCAAACAGCGAAGGCAGAACATACATCGGTTCGATTACAACGACGACCGATCCCGGCGGTAATGCGGTATTTGGCTTTAACTCGGCACCGTTGTCACTATCAGCCGGACAATTCATCACCGCGACGGCAACCACGACCGCCGGTTCAGCGCAGGCAATCGGTGACACGTCCGAATTTTCGGGACAAGCCCTCGTGACTGCCGCAGGAGGAGGCTTCACCATATCTGGAAAAGTCAATTACGGAGTACCGTCAAACGATCCTGCGAAGCCTGTAGCCAATGTGCTGGTAACTGCTGTAGGTCCAACTACAGAGTCGGATACGACGGATACGACGGGTAATTATCAACTCGATAACTTAGTACCGGGCGGGACATACACCGTAACACCGTCAAAAAGCGGAGATGTGAACGGCGCCATTTCTCCATTTGACGCGACTATGATTCTTCGTCACATCGCAGCTAACGGACAGGGACCGAATGCCTTGAACGCAAATCAACAAATTGCCGCCGACACAAGCGGCGATGGAAACATCACTCCGTTTGATGCAACGTTGATTTTGAGATATTTGGCTGCCGGAGGACCGAATGCCAACACGGGTCAAACAGGAACCTGGAAGTTTGTTCCCCCGAACCGAACATATTCGCCGCTTCTCAGTTCGCAGACGGGTCAAGACTATGAAGCCATCCTGGTCGGAGATGTCAACGGCAGTTGGATGCCGGCGGTGCAGCAAAACAGGCAGAAAGCAAAAATCGAAACCGGAAGCCAAATGCAGCAATCAGTAGCGCCGATTCTGCGACTGAAT
Organism: Pyrinomonadaceae bacterium; assembly: GCA_036387135.1. GTDB lineage: Bacteria > Acidobacteriota > Blastocatellia > Pyrinomonadales > Pyrinomonadaceae > JALZCH01. Next base: position 60,776 of record DASVUH010000064.1, read on the forward strand.
ATGCCGGGATACTTTTCCCTGAACTAAACAATACGGTTTTGATTCAAAATCAACGCAAAAAAGGCTTGAGTTTTAAAACTCAAGCCTTTTTTGCAGTAAATCACTGTAACTTCAAATTCCTTCTGTTTTCGACCATTCTCCCCAATGCAATAAAACCGTTAAAGTCAAAAGCAAAATCACTTTGGCGGCTTCAAAAACAATGTAAAAAATATGAATTGAAGAATCGGGCGGCGCTGCGCCGGAGATGATAATGTCGGCTCGATTCATCAAAACAGGAATCAGCCAGAAAGTTTGAACCAGCAAAATCACAGCTATTGCGCCAAAAACAAAACGCGCGGTTTTGGCGCTTGAAAAGGCAAAAATCGCAGCGGCTAAAACCGCCGCCAGCACCAATTCGGCGCTGTTGAGCGCGGAAAAAACGAGTTTTCCGATTCCCAAACCCAATTCTCTGGTAATTCCGGGAGCTTTAAATTTCAGCGGCGCTTCAACTGCGATTGCCAAAACCATCCCGCACCAAACGGGCGGCAAAATTCTTTGCAGCAAAACTGCCGATCTTTTCATTGAAATCATTCGGTCGAGCTATTCGGTCGAAACCTCAGTTTCTTCGTTCAAAGCGGCGTGAACCGTGTGCCAGCTTAAAGAAGCGCATTTAACGCGCGCCGGAAACTCTCGGACGCCTGCGAAAATTTTGAGTTTTCCGAGATGATTTTCTTCCTGTTCTTCGTCCATTTCGCCGCGCACCATTCGTCCGAACTCTTCAAAAATCGTTTCGATTTCCGCTTTCGTTTTGCCTTTGACCGCTTGCGTCATCATTGAAGCCGACGCTTTTGAAATTGCACAGCCCGAACCGACAAATGCCACATCTTTGACCGCGTCATTTTCCATTTCGAGAAAAACGGTCAATTGATCGCCGCACAACGGATTTTGCCCGTCCGCCTTATAATTCGCCGTTTCCAGCTCGCGAAAATTGCGCGGCTTTTTGTTGTGGTCGAGGATAACCTGCTGATAAAGTTCGCTTAATTCTGACATTTCTTTATTTTATGCAAATACTTCAATCACTTTTTCCACCGCTTTGGCGAGCGCGTCAACTTCTTCGCGCGTGTTGTAAAAAGCAAACGAAGCGCGCGCCGTCGCCGGCACTTTGAAAAACTGCATCACGGGCTGCGCGCAATGATGTCCGGCGCGGACGGCAATTCCCGACTGGTCTAAAATCGTTCCGACATCGTGCGGGTGCGCGTCTTCGATTGTGAAAGATAAAACCGAGGCTTTTTCCCGCGCCGTGCCGATAATGCGGACGCCTTCGATTGCCGACAGTTTTTCGGTCGCGTATTCCAAAAGCTCGTGTTCGTATTCGGCGGCTTTTCCGAGATCAATCGAATTTAAATAATCAATCGCCGCGCCGAGTCCGATGTTGGCGGCGATTGCCGGTGTTCCGGCTTCAAATTTTTCGGGAATCGGCGCAAACGTCGTTTTTTCAAAACTAACGGTGCGGATCATTCCGCCGCCGGTTTGATACGGCGGCATTTTGTCCAGCCACTCGCGTTTGCCGTAAAGCACGCCGCTGCCCGTCGGCGCGTACATTTTGTGACCGGAAAACGTAAAGAAATCCGCGTCCAAATCCTGCACGTCAACCGGAAAATGCGGCACGCTTTGCGCGCCGTCAACAAAAACCGGAACGCCGAATTTATGCGCCGTCGCAATCATTTCCTTGATCGGATTGATTGTTCCGAGAGAATTGGAGACGTGCGAAACGGCGACAATGCGCGTCCGCTCGTTGAGCAGATTTTCGTATTCTTCGATAATCAGCTCGCCGCGCTCGTTCATCGGAATGATTTTCAGGTGCGCGCCTTTTTCTTCCGCCAGCATTTGCCACGGAATAATATTGGCGTGATGCTCCATCTGCGAAATGATAATTTCATCGCCTTCGCCGACGAATTTGCGTCCGTATGAACTCGCCACCAAATTGACGCCTTCGGTGCAGCCGCGTACGAAAATACATTCTTTCGCCTCGCGCGCATTGATAAATTTGCGCACCTTTTCGCGCGCCGCTTCATAAGCGGTTGTCGCGTGTTGCGACAGATAATGCACGCCGCGATGAATGTTCGAATGTTCTTCGCGCAGATATTTCGCGCCGCGATCAATCACGACCTGCGGCACTTGCGACGAAGCCGCGTTGTCGAGATAAACGAGCGGTTTCCCGTTCACCGTTTGCGACAAGACAGGAAAGTCCTGTCTGATTTTTTTAACATCCCAATTGCTCATTTTTTGTAAAACTTTTTCTGGCGTCGCCATAATTTTTAACTCAAACTTACTTCTGAATGACTTAAAACCATCATTTCGTTTTCTTGTATATTCTTGCCTTCCAAATACAAAGTTTCAGGGCTAATATCCTGTTCGTTTTCCCATCGAACCGTACCGAAAGCGATTCTGATTTTTTTGAAGCGATTCAAATCTTTCAGTTCTTTAAAAACTTCATAATCAAGATAAGGTTTAACATCAAAACGCTTTGTGCTTCCGTCGTTGAATTTTAAATCCAGCGTGTAATCATCATTAGCTTTTGCGGCAGTAACCTTTTTCATAGTTTTTTATCTCAATGGCTCAATTCTAAAAACCTGCTGTCCATTAACAGCTAATTCCCAATTTGCCATTAAATCTTCTCGATGAATTTCAATCCACGCTTGAACAAGTTTCAACTTATTAGCTCTGATCGAACCTTCAATTACATTTCCGTCAGGAATAGAAATTACCGCTTCTTCGCCGCTGTATTGCACATGAATATGCGCCAATTGATGTTGCCGGTTGTCGAAGTAATACATCAAAACAATGATGCCGTAAAACATCGAAATAACAGGCATAATTCCTAATCCAATTTCGTTTCCAAACGATTCAAAACCGCCGCGTCCAACTGCTTTTTGATTGATTCGATTTTGATTTTGTTGATGACTTCTTCGGCAAAACCATAAGTCAAAAGATTGCGCGCGAGCGGTTCGTTCAAACCACGCGAGAGCAAATAAAACAATTCTTCTTCTTCAAGCTGTCCGACGGTCGCGCCGTGCGAGCATTTCACGTCGTCGTTAAAGATTTCGAGCTGCGGTTTCGTGTCAACGCGGGCGTCGTTTGAGAGCAGCAGATTTTTGTTAGATTGATAACCGTCCGTGCCGGACGCGCCTTCGGCGACAAAAACTTTGCCGTTAAAGACTGCATGAGATTTGCCGTTCAAAACGCCTTTGTATGTTTGATTCGACTTACAATTTTTAACCAGATGTTCGATTGTCGAATGAGTGTCAGCGTGCTGCGTGTCGCCGATCATATACAGCCCGTCAACAAAACATTCCGCGCCTTCGGCGTTAAATTTGACGCTGATGTCGTGTCGCGCAAGCGCTCCGCCGAAATTTAGGTTCGTCGTGTCATAAAACGAATCGCGCCGTAAAGTCACGCCTGTTGAGCCTACGTGCAAAGCGGCGTGACTTTCGCGCTGAACGCGGTAATGCGTCAACCGCGCGTTGTCTTCCAGGACAATTTCGACAATTGAATTCGTCAAATATTTATTTTCCGAAGCTCGCGAGTAATGTTCAATCAATGTCGCTTCCGCTCCCGTTTCGAGAAAAACGAAAACGCGCGGAAACGTCGCAAACGCCGCTTCTTCAGCGCTCGAATGAAAAAGCAGGTGAATCGGCGCTTCGATTTTGACGTTTTTCGGCACGAACAAAAACGCGCCGTGAGCGGCAAAAGCCGTATTCAAAGCCGTAAAACCGTTTTGCTCGGACGCGATGAGCCGCGCGTAATATTGGCGAAAAATTTCGCCGTATTTTTCATTCGCCAAAACTTCCTGCAAGCTTGTCGCAGCGAAACATTCTGTCAACGCTTTGGTTGAAGACCTTTCGGAGATAAAAACGCCGTTCTGAAAAACGAGCGTGCTGTTTTCCGATTCCGCAGCGTATAAAATGTTTTCGGCAATTTCGCTTTCTTCGCCGCTCAGATGCGTGCGAATTTCAAACTCGTCTTTGACGAACGGCGCGACGTTCGTATATTTCCACTCTTCCTGTTTAACAGTCGGAAAGCCGGTTTCACGGAAACGGTCAATCGCGTTTTCGCGCACCATTCTCAGCCAAGCGGCTTCGTTTCCGTTTGTTTCCAAAATTTGGCGAAAAGCCTCCGTGTAATTATTTTCTACCGCCGTTTGTTGTGAAGCCATTTTCATTTTCCTCCTTAAACTGCGGCAGATTTAACCCAGTCATATCCTTTTTCTTCCAGTTCCAGAGCCAGCTCTTTGCCGCCTTGTTTGACGATTCGCCCGCCAGCCAGAACGTGAACAAAATCCGGTTCGATATAATTCAACAGCCGTTGATAGTGCGTGACGAGAATAATCGCGTTTTCCGAATTGCGTAATTTATTGACGCCTTCGGCGACGATTCTCAAAGCGTCAATATCCAAACCGGAATCGGTTTCGTCTAAAACCGCGAGCTTTGGTTCGAGAACCGCCATCTGTAAAATCTCGTTGCGTTTCTTTTCGCCGCCGGAAAATCCTTCGTTGACGCCGCGATTGATAAACTCGGTCGGCATTCCGACGATTTTCATTTTTTCTTTCAGATAATCGTTAAATTCGAGCGGGTCTAATTCTTCCTGCTCGAAATGCTTCATTTTCTCGTTGTAGGCGAGCCGCAAAAACTGCGAATTCGTGACGCCGGGAACTTCGACCGGATATTGAAACGCCATAAAAATGCCTTCGCGGGCGCGCTCGTCCGGTTCTAATTCCAATAAATCTTTGCCTTCAAACAATACTTCGCCTGAAATCACTTCATAAGTCGGATGTCCGGCTAAAACTTTCGACAAAGTTGATTTGCCGGAACCGTTCGGTCCCATAATCGCGTGGACTTCGCCTTTGTTAATCGAGAGCGACAGCCCTTTTAAAATCTCTTTGTTTTCAATCCCCGCGTGTAAATCTTTTACTTCTAATAACATTTTCTAAACTTCCCCTTTGTTTTCCGTTCGCTTCCAATTCAAAAAACCGCGCAAATGCATAGTGAAAAATATTAAGCTGCCGATTGTCATCGCTATGCTGCCGGTGAGAACACCGAAAATCATCCAGCTCAGGCTCGCAATCATAAATAAAATAAAACCGATCTTATTTTTGTTGCCGAGCAAATAAACGCCTGAAAGCCCGCAAACCGTCGCCAGCCAGTCAATTCCGTAATACTGCATTCGCTATTCTTTCACCGCCGCAATCGCCTGAATCTCGATCTTCGTCCCGAAATGCAAATCTTTGACCGGCACAATCGCCCGCGCAGGTTTGTGTTCGCCCAAAATTCGCGCGTAGGTTTCGTTTACTTTGTCCCACAATTCCATCTCGGAAACGTAAATCGTCATCTGCAAAACGTGATTCAAATCGCTTCCGGCTTCAAGCAAAATCTGTTCGACGTTTCGCAAAGCAAGCTCCGTCTGCGCCTCGATTGCTCCTGTTTCCACTTCGCCCGTTACGGCATCTCGCGGCAATTGTCCCGACACAAAAATTAAGCCGTTATGAACTACGGCTGACGAATAATGCCCTTTCGGTTCGGGCGCGTTTGGTAACTTAACTTTCTGCATTTCAATATGTGATCACGCTAATATAGTTTCCGTTCACGGTAATCATTCCGACCGCGCCTATTTGTTCAAGAAAAACATATCCAGCTAATCTTTTGCATTTTTCAATCGCTGCTTCACAAGTTTCGCCATAAGCTAAAACGCCGTTCATCTCAACAGCTTCAGCAATCCAACGCCCGTCAGATTCCCGCTCAGCTTCAATTTTGAGATTTTTTACAAATTCTCTTGCTCTTTTGCGAGAAGTTTTACCGTTTCCGGCGTGTGTTTTTCTTCGTTGAAGCTGTTGTTCGATAACTTCGCCTAAAGGCGCATCAGGAGATTTTTTCCAATCTTCTCTTTTAATCTCCCGCGATTTGCTTTCAATCAAATCCGCCTTCACCAAATCAACATCGCCGATTACCTGCCGCAAAACTTCATCAACCTTTTTTCTATAAACACGATTAACCTTTGCCTTCCGCAAAGGAATATTTCTGCGAGAAGCCTTGTCATTTTCGCCGTAAGTATTACGACAATCTTTGTCGTAACTTAAAGTCTTCTTTTCTTGCGGCGTTTTCCGTTTCATAAAGCGATACAGTTTTCTAATTTCAATTCAAAAAGTTTTGCCGTTTTACTCTGCTCGTTTGGAATTCGCTTCAACAAAAAGTAATTCGGTTGACACTTCCGTTACACTCGGAACGGGAGAAAACGGTTTTTCCTCAATCAACTTTGCAGTTTCCCGTGCTTCAAGCTTTTCTTCTTCGGCGCTTGTTATGACATCGCGCCTGTTCGTTTTCAGACTTTGACGCTGAAAGTATTTGAGAGTTCCATCAGCCGCCATCAATAACATAAAAGACACCAGACTGAGCTTGACCAAATCTTTGCCGCCGTCAAAATCCGTAGTAGCAAGCCTGAAAACGCCCAAAGCGAATAAAACAATCAGTAAAATTTGAACGTAATCAATCAGCTTTCCGGCGCTTCTCAATTTTTTCAGTTGTTTCGTGTCTTCGCCGAAAACCAACTGGCTCAAAAACAGTTTTTCAATGTCGGGCAAATGCAAACCGCAATAACGACAATAATTTTGGTGCTTTTTATTTCGCGATCCGCAATTAGGACAATGCATAATGCAAGATTCTCCTTTAATTGTTGTTTGCGGTTTGCCTCGCCTTTAACCGACGCTGTTTTCCAATTTCAAGCCCAGCAGTTTCTGCGCTTCGACCGCGTATTCCATCGGCAATTCGCGGAAAACTTCTTTGCAAAAACCATTGATAATCAGCGAAACCGAATCTTCCTGCGACAAACCGCGCTGTTGCAGATAAAACAACTGCTCTTCGGAAATACGCGAAGTCGTCGCTTCGTGTTCGACTTTTGCCGTGTTGTTCATCACCTCGATATACGGAAACGTATTTGCCGAGCTGCGGTCGCCGATCAGCATCGAATCGCACTGCGTATAATTGCGCGCGCCTTCCGCCTTCGGCATAACTTTGACCAAACCTCGATAGCTGTTATTCGATTTTCCGGCGGAAATTCCTTTCGAGACAATCGTTGATCTGGTGTTTTTGCCGAGATGAATCATTTTCGTTCCGGTGTCGGCAATCTGCGCGTTGTTCGTCAGCGCGACCGAATAAAACTCGCCGATTGAATTGTCGCCCTGCAAAATCACCGACGGATATTTCCACGTAATAGCCGAGCCGGTTTCAACCTGCGTCCACGAAATTTTCGAGTTTTTCCCGCGACACGCTCCGCGTTTGGTGACGAAGTTATAAATACCGCCGATGCCTTCTTCGTTTCCTGCGTACCAGTTTTGAACGGTTGAATATTTGATTTCAGCATCGTCCAGCGCAATCAATTCGACAACCGCCGCATGAAGCTGATTTTTGCTAAACTGCGGCGCGGTGCAGCCTTCGTTATATGCGACCGAAGCGCCTTCTTCGGCGACAATCAGCGTTCGTTCAAACTGTCCGCTTTCCGCGTTGTTGATTCGGAAATACGTCGAAAGCTCCATCGGGCATTTGACGCCTTTCGGAATAAAGACGAAAGAACCGTCGGAAAAAACGGCGCTGTTCAAAGCCGCGAAATAGTTGTCGCCTACGGGAACGACCGACCCCAGATATTTTTTGATAAGTTCGGGATAATCTTTAAGCGCTTCCGAAAAGGAACAGAAAATCACTCCCGCTTCATACAGTTTTTTTCTATAAGTTGTCGCAACCGAAACCGAATCAAACACGGCGTCCACCGCAACGTTCGCCAGCATTTTTTGCTCGGTCAAAGGAATGCCGAGCTTTTCAAAAGTTCTAAGCAGCTCCGGGTCAACTTCGTCGAGCGATTTTTTCAGATCTTTCTGCTTCGGCGCGGAATAATAAGTAATATCCTGATAATCAATTTTAGGATATTTAAAATTCGCCCAATAATTCGGCTCTTTCATCGTCAGCCATTGACGAAACGCTTTGAGGCGAAATTCGAGCATCCATTCCGGCTCGTTTTTCTTTTTGGAAATCAGCCGCACGGTGTCTTCGGATAAACCTTTCGGAATCGAGTCCGATTCAATATCGGTGACAAAACCGTATTTGTATTCTCTGTTTGCTAAAAGCTCAACTGCTGTACTCATTTTTTAAAAGTTCCAAGTTCAAGATTCAAAGTCGCTTTCGTTTAAACGACGACTTTTTGAGTTAATTTTTGAATTCGATAAAAAGTTTCGTTCACTTTGCGCTCTTCGCCGACGAGCTGCGCCAGAGTGATTTTCGACAAAGCCTGATGCACAATTTCGTGCAAGCCCAAAATGACCGGGCGAATCCCGCAATCGCCCGTGTGGACGCAAACGTCGAGAACGCCTGTGTAACTCTGACAATGATTCTCAACCGCGTCGGCGTCCAAAATTTTAATCACATCGCTCAACAGAATTTCTTCCGCAGGGCGAGCGAGCGTGTAACCGCCTTTCGTCCCGCGCGTTGAATGCACCAAATCGGCTTTGCTCAAAAGCCACATCAGTTTTCCGGCGTTTGCGCCGGAAATTCCTTCGCGCTCGGCAATTTGATTAAGCGTCAAACTCTCGCCCGGCGGCAGCGAAGCAAGCTGAACCAGACACCGCAAACCGTATTCTTCCTGCGCCGAAATCTTCATTTTTCGTTTACCGAGCGTTCCTTGTAAAAGTTCTCACAAATAGATTTTAGCAAACCTTACTTTTTTGTCAAGATTCGGTTTCTTTTTGCGCGATAAATTTTTATCCGTTTACTTCGATGAATATTCTGTCGTCGCCGCTTGACACGATGGGGAAAGCGTCGTAAAAGTTGCCGTGCATTTGTTCCGAATGCGCGCCTTTTTGTTTGTAATTTATGATTTTGAATTTCACTTTTTCGCGTTTTTTCCCGTTGCTTCTTCTCGCGTTATTTTGCTTTTCGTCATCGGTTAGCGCCGACAAAATTGATGATTACGTCCGGGCGCAGATGAGCGAGCGGCACATTCCGGGGGCTGCGCTGGCTGTTATTAGAGCGGGCAAAACCGTTAAGCTCGAAAGCTACGGTTTGGCAAACGTCGAATTAAGCGTTCCCGCAACGAAAGACACGGTTTTTGAAATCGGTTCGGTTTCCAAGCAAATCACTGCCGCCGCCGTAATGCTGCTGGTTGAAGAAGGCAAGATAAATCTCGACGAAAAAATCTCAAAATATCTGCCGAACACGCCGGAAAGCTGGAACAAAGTTACGGTCAGAAACTTGCTGACGCACACTTCCGGGATTAAAAACTACACGGGTTTGTCCGGTTTTGAATTGATTAAAAGATCGAAGCGCGACGATTTTATCAAAGCCGTTGGAGCGCTTCCGCTCGAATTCGAGCCGGGCGAACGTTGGATTTACAGCAATACCGGCTACAATCTTCTGGGTTTTATCATCGAATTGGCAAGCGGCAAACCGTATTGGGATTTTCTGCGCGAGCGCATTTTTACACCTCTCGGAATGAATTCCACTGCTGACCGCGACCCGCAATTTATCGTTAAAAATCGCGCCGACGGTTATGAATGGGAAAACAATCGTCTGACCGGGCGCGATTGGGATTTGACAGACCTTTTTGCGGCGGGCGCAATCGTTTCGACCATCGCCGATTTGGCGAAATGGGAAATGGGCTTGCGCGGCGACGCTTTTTTGAAAAAAACGAGCAAAGAACAGATTTGGACGCCGTTTGTCTTGAACGACGGCAAACCGTATTCGTATGGTTTCGGCTGGAACGTCGGCGAATTTCGCGGGCACAAGCTCATTTCGCACACCGGACACACCGCAGGTTTTTCCGCCGCCATTTCGCGTTACGCGAACGATGATTTAACCGTCATCGTTCTGACCAATTTAGGCACGGTCGGAATCGGCGGACAGATTGCGCGCGGCGTGGCGAAAATCTATTTGCCTGAAATCAGCCTGCGTCAAATGAAAGAACAATCCGGCGCGGACGCGGAAATCGCCAAACAATTGCAAAACGCTCTGCGCTCGTTTTTGAGGGAAAAGCTCGAAACCGATTCGTTTGCGGAAAAAGCGTGTGCTGCTTTAACAAGCGAAACGGCAAAACAAACGGCGCGCCGCATTGCCGCTTTCGGCGCAATCAAAAATTTTGTCTTTGTTGGAGACGAAATTTCAGGCGAAAACCGCATTTATCGTTACAGAGTTGAAACGCCGGTAAGGTTGATGCTCTGGCGCTTTACATTGGATAAAGGCGAAAAAATTGCGGAAATGATGCTTGAGGAAGAAGAGTGAAGAAAGCCATTTGAAAGATTGAATCTACGTGAAACAAGAACTAATCAGCACTTAAAGTTTAAGCTTTAATTAGCCGTCTTTAAAAACTAAACTGTACTTCAAACTCGATTCGTCTGTTTCCAACCGTTTGTCCGCCTCCACCGGCGAAACCAAAACTTCCGGCTAATGAAACAGATTGACCGAAAAGCTGTGAGCGAAGATTTCCGACCGGCGTACCGCGATTGGTGTGGTTGAAAAGATTGCGAATCGCAGCGGAAAATTCCAGATTGTAAGGGCTTTCATCATCGTCATCATCGCTTTTGTCAGACACCTTCTTTTTGCCGCCAAAACCAAACTCTTTTGCCATCCGCAGATTGACGATAAAGAATTCCGAGCCTCTGCCATAATTGCGCGGAATAATTGTTTGACCCGCGACGGGCTGTAAATCAAAGTTGCCGAATCTGGTTTGAACAACGCACGGGCGAATAGATGGATTTGTCGCCGTTCCGAAATTGCATAGCCGGTTTAAATCCGTAGCAAATGCCGGGCGTTCGGTAAAAAGCGTGTCACCGTTTGTGTCGGCGCCGGTCGTGATATTAAACGGAACACCGGAGCGAAAAGAGATAAACGGGCTCAAATGCAAGCCAAACGGCGCTGTAAAATTGCTGCCGATTGTAAAACGATGGCGAATGTCCAAAACAGCATCGCCATATTCGCCGCTCAGGTCATAAGAGTTTGCCGGAAAAGTTCCCGCTCCGTCCGTGTCGCTTTTCGCTTTGCCGAAAGAATAATTGGCGAAAATTGAGGCGTCTTCGCTGAAGTTTGAGCGAATGTTGAAACCCAGTTGATTCTGATTAAACTTTCCGGTTGATTCATATTGAAAAATATTGCCTGCATTTGGAATCGGGCGCACTCCGTTAAGAGGTGCATTAATATTACGCGAGCGCAGCAGGCGGCGAGTTTGAGCGTTGATGTATGTGACGCTCAGAGTTGTTTTAAACGGAAACTGATGTTCGACGCTCAAAGCAGTCTGCATTGTGTAAGGAGTTTGCAAATCAGGTGAAACGATTCTGGTAGTTTGCGGCTGCGCGAAAGCTGTAAGTTGGCTGATTGTCGGAATGTTTGAAACGCCGTTGTTGGTGAAAATCACGGCATCCAGAATCGCCGGGTCTGTGACGACGAATTGTTGTTGATTGATGCCGTTAAAACGCCGGGCTTGCAACGTCAGACTTTCGCTAAAACGGTCGTAAAAAATCCCGAAACCGCCGCGAAAGACGGTCTTCGGACGATTATTTCCTTTTGCGCCGGGCGCATAAGCAAATCCGAAACGTGGCGCTAAATTAAAATCGCTCGAAATATTCGTTTGATTTTCGTAACGCAGCCCAAATGAAAGCGTTAAATCAGGGCGAACGCGCCAATCGTCTTGCAGAAATAAACCCAAGTCAGTTTGTTTAACTCCGGTTTCAGGCGTACCGCCCGCAATCGAAAACTGTGTCGGAAAAGCGCCGGGCAGATTCAAAATTGTATTGCGATATTGTTCGAGGCTCGTAAAAGTAAAAGTTCCCGCGAAATTGCTCGGCGAGACATTTCTGAAGCTGACGTGTCGAAGACGCAAACCCGCTTTGAGCGAATGATTTTTGTGCAGAAACGAAGTGTAGTTTTGCAATTCAAAGCGGTCTTCGTTTGAAAAAGCATTTCCTACGTTTGCGCCGCCCGAAGTAAAAGCGTCAAGCACACGAATTGTCGGTGAATTGTTGTCGTTGGTCGAAGACGAATGACGACGAATATATTGAAAACGGGCTTCATTGAGGATTGAGGCTGAAATCACAGCCGTTTCGGTCAGTCGAAATGTTTGGTCTGAATCGCTTGAATCATATGCGCGTGAAGGCAAATCAAAACCGCCGAAGCCTGCGTTTTTCGAGTTTGATTTTTCATAAAAATAACGAGCGACGAGCGTGTTGTTATCGTTAATTTTCAAATCAAAACGGGGGCTAAGTTCAACGCTTTTCCGCGGCGTAAGCACCGCGAGCTGGAAAGGCGTTACATTTAAATTCGGGTCGAGAATCAGAGCATTAATCAGCGCGTTACTGTCGGTCGCATTCCGCTCAAAATCAACGAAATACGACGCGCGTTTTTTAACGATAGGTCCGCCCAACTCGACGCTAAAGTTGCGAATCTGAAACGGCGGGCGGTTTTGGGCAAATGGATTGCGCGAGTTGAAAGATTCGTCCTCAAATTCAAAATCAACCTCGCCGCGAAATTTGTCCGTCCCAGGTTTGGTCAAAATCTCGATACGCCCCAGCCCTATGCGGTCGTATTCGGACGAAAACTGATTTTGATTGATGCGAATCTCCCTGATTGTATCGCGCGGCGGAAGCCTACCGCCGGAAAAACCGTCAATAAAAACCTCGCCGCCATTCGGTCCTGCACCCGGTCCTGCTAATGCCTGGAGTGCGGCAGCAAGCTCTTCGTCGTTGTCGGGCAAAGCCTCAATGTCTTCTTCTTTCAAAACGAGCGCGCTCGCGTTTGCCGAGGGATTTGTATTAACCGGCTCTTCTTCGCCGATATTGACCTGCGCCTCGGCTTGCGCGATGTTAAGCGGAATGTCGAGGGTCGCATCGCGCCCGGCGAAAACTTCGATTTCGGCGTTTTCATACGCCGCAAAACCGGGCGCGCTCGCCCGGACGACATATTTGCCCGGCGCGAGATTCGTAAAACTAAACTCGCCGGCTTGATTGGTTTGGATGGTGTGTTCCCTGCCGTTAACCGCAGTGACTGTTACGTTTGCGCCGACAATGACAGCGCCCGCAACGTCAATCACACGCCCGCGCAAGTTTCCGTTCGTTTGTTGTCCGAAAACGGTTGCCGCAAATAAAAAAGCCGCAACAAACAAGCTCGCAATTTGTTTCATATCAACAAAAGATACAAAAAATTGGCTTTGCACCTAAAAGTACCTTTTTCATAGACTTTTAGTGCAACCATAAACAGTTTTTGCGCAAACTGCAATCTTTCCAAAAATCACGCTCAACGCCAAATTCCAGAAGAAAAAGGCGAGCAATTAAATGTTCGCCTTTTTAGTTCACAAATTTAAATTTGATTTTATCTTTCCCAGCTCAAGCCTGCTTTGCCGAAGTGACCGTAGTTGGTCGTTTGACGATAAATCGGCTGCAATAATTCGAGTGTTTCGATAATTGCCGCCGGGCGGAAATCGAATTTTTTGACGAAATCGCAGGCAGCTTGCTCGTCGCCGGTTCCAAAGGTGTCAACTTTGACCGAAACGGGTTCGGCAACGCCGATGGCGTAGGAAACCTGGATTTCGGCTTTGTCGGCTAAACCGGCTTTAACGACTTCGCGCGCGACGTAGCGGCAGAAATATGCGCCAGAACGGTCAACTTTTGATGGGTCTTTGCCCGAAAACGCGCCGCCGCCGTGACGCCCTGCGCCGCCGTAGGTGTCAACGATGATTTTGCGCCCCGTAACGCCGCAATCCGCCGACGGTCCGCCGTGAACGAATTTGCCGGTCGGGTTGACCTGAACTTTAATTTCGTCGTTGTACCATTCGCCCAAAGAACTGGGAATTAATTGCTGCGAAATAAATTGCAAAATTTCGTCGTGTTCGACCGCTTCGGTGTGTTGCGTCGAAACTAAAACGTCGGAAACGCGAACGGGTTTTTCGTTTTCGTAAACGACGGAGACCTGCGTTTTCACGTCCGGGCGCAGCCACGAGACTTCGCCTTGTTTGCGGATTTGCGCGAGATTGTACGCGAGGCGATGCGCCAATGAAATCGGGAGCGGCATTAATTCCGGCGTTTCATTTGTCGCGTAACCGAACATAATTCCCTGATCGCCCGCGCCTTGTTCCGCGTGCAAGCCTTCGCCTTCGGTCACGCCCTGCGAGATTTCCGCCGATTGTTTCGTGACGAGTTGAATGATGTTGACCGTATCGGCGTGGAACGCTTCGCCGTCGTGCGTGTAACCGATTTGACGAATCGCTTCGCGCGCAACTTCTTCGTGGTCAACTTTGCCGTCGGAACTGATTTCTCCGGCGATAACGACCGTATTTTCTTTGACTAAAACTTCGCAGGCGACGCGCGATTTCGGGTCTTGCGCGAGATATGCGTCGAGAATCGAATCGGCGATAAAATCACAAACTTTATCGGGGTGCCCTTCCGAAACCGACTCGGAAGTAAAGGTATATTGATAACTCATAAACTTTTCCAACTCCAAAATTAATGTATTAAAATGACGAAAGCCGTCCGTTTTTCACATCAGAAAACGCACGGCTTGACCTAAATATTTAGCTGCTTGAGACTTTGGTTTCGACTTCTAGTGTCGCACATCCGAGTTTTTTTGATTTTTTCTCGAAGCACCGTGGTGTCTCTTGCCCGGTTGCCGCCGCCCTAATGTAAAGGGCGACTCCTGATGTAATTTGCAAATATAACTTTCCATTACAATTTTGTAAAGTCGCAAGGGCTGTAAATCGAACGGAATTCTGTTAAAATTCCATCGTCGTTCGGTTATGAATTACAAAGACATTATTACGATTGAGCCAAATAAACGCGGCGGCAAGCCTTGTATTCGCGGGATGAGAATCACGGTTTACGATGTACTGGAATATTTAGCTTCGGGAATGACGCCGAAAGAAATTCTCGAAGATTTTCCTTATTTAACGAGCGAAGACATCGCCGCTTGTCTGGCTTTTGCGGCTGATCGAGAAAAAAGCTTGCTTGTCGTGCAATAATCGTGAAGCTGCTTTTCGATCAAAATCTTTCTCCCCGTCTTATTGCTCTTTTGGCGGATTTATTCCCAAATTCAAACCACGTTTTCCCTCTCGGATTAGACGCCGCTGAAGATTCGGAAATATGGGAGTTTGCACGCAAAAACGATTTTGTTTTAGTGACCAAAGATGCTGATTTTAGCGATATGAGCGTGCTGCGCGGCTTTCCTCCGCAAATAATCTGGATTCGTAGGGGCAATTGCAGCACATCGGATATTGAGCAAATTTTGCGTGATAATTTCATTACAATTAAGCAATTTGAAACCGATACTACACTGGGTTTAATAACTCTTTTCTAATCTATGACAACAGCAAAACATAAAATTTTTATCGCCGGCGCGGGCGGCATCGGTCAGGCGGCAGGTCTGCTTTTGCGCGAATGGGCTGATTTTGAAACCGATTTATACATCGGCGACATCAACGAAAATAATCTGCGGCAGACAAAGGAAATTTTAACCGCAAAATCCGAAAGAAACGGCGCGGTCGAAACCATCAATATGGCGGACGAAACCGCTTTGCAGGCAGCTTTGCAAAACTGCGAAGTTTTGCTCGATTGTCTGCCCGGCGAGCAAGCGCCGCGAATGGCGCGTTTTTGCAAAAAATTCAATATGCATTACGCAAATCTGACCGAATATGTCGCACAGACGGACGAAATCGTCGCGCTCGCCAAAGACGCCGAAACCGGATTTGTCCTGCAAACCGGACTCGCGCCCGGTTTTATCAACATCCTGGCGATGTCTCTGTATCAAAAATTTGTCCGTGAATTTGAAACGGAAAAGCTCGAACGAGTCGGAATGAAAGTCGGCGCGATGACTCGTTACGCACACGCGCCGCATTTCTACGGTTTTACGTGGTCGCCGATTGGCGTTGCGACCGAATACGTCAAACCCTGCCGGACAATCCGCAATTTTCAAATCAGCGAACAGCCCGCTTTGAGCGAAACCGAGCAAATCCGAATCAACGGCTGCGATTACGAAGCCGATTTAACGAGCGGCGGCGCGGCGAATCTGACTGAATTTTTCGCCGGAAAAGTGCGTTCTTTGGATTATAAAACTCTGCGCCATCCCGGACATTTCGATTGGGCGCGGCTGCAAATCCGCGAATTGCCGAACGATGAAACGCGCCCTTTGCGCTTGCTGGAAATTATGCAGCGCGAGATTCCGCACGTCGAAGAAGATTTCGTGCTGGTTCACGCTTCGGTCGAAGGCTTTGACCGCACGGGCGTTCGCCGCCGCCTGGAAAAATCTTTTCGGATGGACGCCATCGAAATCGGCGGACAAACTTTGCGCGCGATTCAAACAACGACCGCCGCGCCGCTCGTCGAATGCGCCGCAATGCTTCTTTCTGGAAAATATAAAGGCGTCGTTCAGCAAAGCCAGATTGAACCGGACGATTTTTTAAACGGCAAATTCATCAGCCGTGTTTACGGAACAGTTTGAATTGTTATTAAGGATTCTCAAAAACGAAAATGGCGCGTCAAATTCGACGCGCCATTTTCGTTTTCATTTTTGCAGGTTAGTTTGTTTTAACAGGCGGAGCGGGACGCGCAGGGAGTTTGACCGGAGCGGTCAGTTTTTTCATCACTTCCTGCACGGCGCGTTCAAGCTGCGGGTCTTTTCCGGCGATAACGGATTTCGGGTCGTTTTCGATTTCGATGTCCGGGTCAACGCCGTAACCTTCGATAATGTATTCGCCTTTCATATTGACGAGCGCCGATTCAGGCACACTGACGCCGCCGCCGTCAATCAAACCGCCGCGATTTGAGATGCCGACGACACCGCCCCACGAGCGTTTGCCAATCAAAGGTCCAAGACCGGCTTCGCGGAACATATACGGGAAAATGTCGCCGTCGGACGACGAATTTTCGTTTAAAATTGCCGCCATCGGACCGTAAAAAGAGCCGTCCGGGTAAGTGTTCGGAAGATCGCTCGTGCGCGAGTAATTAACGCCCAAAACTTTTCTTCTGAGGCGTTCAATCAGCATCCGCGAAACGTTGCCGCCGCCATTGGCGCGAACGTCAACGACAAGTCCTTCTTTGTCGAGCTGCGGATAAAAATATTTGATGAATTCCCGAATCCCGTTCGCGCCCATATCAGGCACGTGGATATAGCCGACGCGACCGTTCGTCAATTGCGAAACGCGGTTGCGGTTTGCCGTAATCCAATCGAGATAAATCAAATTGCTTTCATCCGTAATCGGGCGATACGAAGTTTGCCGCGAGCCTTGCAGATTCGGCGTCGAGTTGACGGTTAAAATCACAGGCGCGTCTCCGAGATTTCGCAGATATTGATAAATGTCTTTATCCGCAGTCACGTTTTCGCCGTTGATTTGCAAAATGTAATCACCGACTTTCGCATTAACGCCGAATTCCGTTAAAGGCGAGCGGTAGATTTCCTCTTCGTTTTGCCCGTCGAAAATTTTCGAGATGCGATAACGATTCGCTGATTTATCAACCTCAAAACGCGCGCCGGGCAGAGCGACGCGGGCGCGCGTCGGCAAATTGAAATCGCCGCCTTCGATGTAGGCGTGCTGGACTGTCAATTCGGCAATCATCTCGCCGATGACGTAATTTAAATCCGAGCGATGCGCGATGTGCGGCAGCCAGGTTTTGTAATCGTCGCGGATGCGCTGCCAGTTGTAGCCGTGCATATTCGGGACGTAAAACCAATCGCGGTAACGACGCCAGACTTCGTTGAAAATCTGATTCCACTCTTCCGCCGGGTTGATTTCGGTTTGCAATCCGGCTGTTGAAACCGGCTTTTTGCTGTTTACGCCCTGCGGTGTCGCGTCCATCAAAGTAAATGTCGGTCCTTGCCCGATAATTATCTTCGAGCCGTCAGAGGACAGCGAATATGAATTAACGTTTTCCAGCAAAGTCGTTTCCTTGCGGTCTTTGATTGAAAAAATCCTGACCGAAGGCTGACGGTCGGCAGCGCGTCCGTAATAAAAAGGCGCGCCGACGAAATAAACAATGTGTCCGGTTTTAGCGGTCAAACCGCCGTAATTTTCCGGCGGCAACGGAACTCTGGTCGCGCGGGCGACAATTCCGTCGAAATCAATTGTTTCCGGTCGAGCCGAAGGCACGTTTTTCTTTGCCGTGTCAGCCGGAGGCGTTCCCGCCGGAGTCGGCGAGGGCGAAGCGCCGGGCTGCGGCTGTTTTTCATCAATCGGGCGCGGGCGCGCTTCGTCGGGCGGCGTTAATCTGTCGGTCGGCGAGGGCGACGGTTCGGGCGCGATTGTCACTTCATCCGATTCCGGCGGAAATGGATTTTTCACGTCTTTGCGCAAAGGCAAAGCGTAAATTTGCGTCGAGCGGTTTGAAGCGTAGTTAAATTCGACGCCCGAAATCTGCGGCGCAAATTCGCGGTTGCTCAAAAAATAGAGATAATCGCCCGACGGATCGAACGCCGGATTAAACGCGCCGTACATCGGATCGGTGACGCGGTTCAATTTATTGGCGTTCACATCATAAATGTAAACCGATTGAAAACCGTTCTCGCCCGAATAGCTAAAGGCGAGATAATTCCCTTTTGGCGACCATTCGTAATCCTGAATTTGTCCGCGCGGCGAGTCGGCGATTTGCTGCATTTTTTTATCGGCGACCGTGACAATATAAACTTTGCCGTCCTTGTCGGAAAATGCGATGCGTTTTCCGTCTCCGCTCCATTCCGGCGCGTAACGCTGCGCGTTTCCGCCAGTCGTCAATTGCTGCGGCTCGCTCAAACCGTCTTGCGCCGCCGTCCAAACTTCTTCTTCGCCGCTTTTATCGGAAATAAAAGCGACCGTGCGACCGTCGGGCGACCAGCGCGGAAATTTGTCGTGCGAGTTTGATGAATGCGTCAGATTTCGCGTGCCGCCCTTTTCGACCGGCGCGCTGAAAACGTCGCCGCGAGCTGCAAACAAAACTCGCTCGCCTTTCGGTGCGAGCGCGACGTTTTGAATAAACTGCGCGCCGTTGATTGTGCGGGCGCGTTTGTGAACGCCGTCGTCCGGGACGCTGATATTTAATTTCGTCGGGCGATTCGATTTCGTGTCCAAAACTTCAAGCTCGCCGTTGCGCTCGTAAACAATTCGCGAGTTGTCATCGGACGAAGCCCAGCGAACGTCCCAATCTTTAAAATTTGTCACCTGCGCGGTTTTCGCGTTTCCGGTGTCGTAAGCGTAAAGATTAAATTTCCCGTCGCGGTCGGAGTTGTAATAAATTTTATCGCCGATCCACATTGCGTCACGCGAAGCGCGAACGCCTTCGGAAATTTTCCGCGCGTCGTTTGTGTTTAAATCGTAAATGTAAAGCGTGTTCGCCTGACCGCCGCCGTAGCGCTTTTCGGTTCGGAAATCGCGCGTGCGCGGCGAATAAACCATTTTCGTTCCGTCGGCGGAAAAATCGCCCGAACCGGCTTCCGGCATCGGCAAAGGTTCCGGCGCGCCGCCGTTGACCGAAACTTTATACAGACGGCTTTGCGGCAGCGTCCACGAATCGCGCTGCGAGCGGAAGATGATTGACGCGCCGTCGTTCGTCCAGCCCATAATTTGATTATCGTAACCCCAGCGCGGCGTCAGCGGTCCGCGCGCCGGATAAAACGTCAATTGTTTAGGCTCGCCGCCGCCCGCGGGCATCACGTAAACCTGTTCGTCGCCGTCGTATTGCCCGGTGAAAGCAATCCAGCGTCCGTCGGGCGAAAATTTGGCAAAGACTTCCATTCCGGGATGCGCCGTCAGACGAGTCGCCGTGCCGCCCGCCGTCGGAGCAGTCCATAAATCGCTGGCGTAAGAGAAAACTACGCGCTCGCCAGCAATGTCTGGAAAACGTAAAAGTTTGGTTTGCGACAAAACCGGGAGCGCAAACAGACAAAGCAGGAAAATCGCATTGAAAAGAATTCGGTAATTAATCGTCAAAAAATCGGGAACTTGTTTTTTCATATTTCGAGATTCAAAGTTTGGAGTTTATTTACGGAAACAAAAATGAAAAGTTTGCGCCGCACAAAATAATCGGCAAGGCAACCGGAGTTGTCGCATTTTCTTCCAAGTCTTGCTAATATCGGCAGTGAAACCTTGCTCTTTACCGAAGCGTAAAATAGCACAGCAAACGCAAGGTTAGCACGCACAGGCGGAAATCGCGTTCGCAACCGTTCATTGCCGGAAACATTTTTATCGAAGCGCGCCCATTTCAAGGAGTAATTCAAGCGTGAAAAAAAGTTTAGTTTTAAATTTACTGCTCGTCGTTTCTCTAATTTCGCAATCTTTCGTTTTCGCCCAGAGCGGAAACGGTTCTTCTAAATTAACTTCAAAAAACATCGAACGCTCATCGTCCGCGCCGGTCGTGAACAACAAAAAAACGGTCACGGGCGAGATGATCGAAAACGATGTTTCGGAAGCCTTGAGCGTTATCGAAGAAAATTACGTTAACGGCAAAAAGCTGGATTACAACGAGCTTTTCAAATCTTCGATTGACGGAATGCTCCACGCGCTCGACCCGCACTCGAATTATTTCGACTCGAAAGAATTCGAGCAGTTTCGCACCGAACAGCGTTCGGAATATTTCGGCATCGGCGCGACCATCGGCGATTTGAAAGACGGCGACACGACGTGGACTTTTATCCGCGCGACGTTTGAAAATTCTCCGGCTTGGCGCGCGGGTCTTCGCTACGGCGACAAAATCGTTGATGTCAACGGCACTTCGATGAAAAACAAAACTTTTGTCGAAGTTCGCAACTTCCTGCGCGGTCCGCGCGGAACGAACGCTAAAATTACGGTTGAAAACAATCTGACAAAACAAAAACGCACCGTCGAAATCACTCGCGACGCCGTACCCCAACCTTCAGTGCCTGAAGCGTATATGATTCGTCCGGGAGTCGGGTACATTGCGATGACCGGCGGTTTTAATCAAACCACTGCGGGCGAATTTCGGGAAGCGATGCGGCAATTAAAATCCGATGGAATGCAGCAGCTCGTTCTCGATTTACGCAGCAACGGCGGCGGTCTCGTCGGTCAAGCCTATCAGGTCGCGCAAGCGTTTTTAGGTCAGGGACAAGTTATTTTCACCCAGCGCGGGCGGATTCCGGGCAGCGAAGGCTATTTCAAATCCGAAAATCCTTCGCCGGATAAAACGCCGCTCGTCGTTCTCGTCAATCGCAACACGGCTTCCGCCTCGGAAATTCTCGCGGGCGCTCTGCAAGATCACGACCGCGCTTTGATTGTCGGCGAAAACACGTTCGGCAAAGGTCTGGTGCAAAATCCGTTTATGCTGCCGTATAATTCGGCGCTGCTTCTGACGATTGCCAAATATCAAACGCCTTCGGGACGAAGCATTCAACGCGATTATGCAAACGGCAATCTTTACGATTATTACTATCAGGGCGGCAGTTTGCGCGACGAGCGCAAACCCGCGAAACCCGCCGGAGCCGAAAAGACGACCGACGCCGGACGCAAAGTTTATGAAGGCGGCGGAATTCAGCCGGACGAAGCCGTCAAACCGGCTTTGCTTACTCCGGTTCAGCAACGCTTGAATTATCCGGTTTTCGGTTTCGCTCTCGAAGTTGCAGCCGGTCGCATTGCGGGCTTTGAAAGCTACAAGGTTGACCGCGCGATTGAATTCGGACACGATTTGAAGGCGACGGATTTTCCGTTTAACGAACAGCTTTTCGCGGCGTTTAAAAAGTATGTCGCATCGAAACCTGAGTACAAACACCTGACCGCCGCGCAGCTCGACAAAGAACGCGATTACGTCGGGCGACAAATTCGTTTTGAATTATCAACGGCGGCTTTCGGCTCGACCACCGCGTTTCAAACTTACAACGAAGCCGATCCGCAGCTTATGCGCGGCATCGAATTGCTGCCGAAAGCGCGCGAGCTGGCGCAATTGGTCAAAAGCAAACAGACGGCTTTGAACCCGTAAACAAAATGCGGATTTCGTAATGCGGAGTGCGGATTGTATAATGCAATCCGCACTTTTTATTTTTGCCCGTTAATTGAAGAAAAGGAATTTTATTTATAATGCCGAACAATCCGCCGCCGTATTTTCCGCAATCGCAGCTTTCGCCACCCGATCCGAATCGTTACCGCAAATTTAGATTAACCGTTGCCGCAATTGCAATCGTTTTAATTTTATTGCTAGTCAGCGCAGGCTTCGGAGTTTATTACTTGATTCGTTTTCTTTTTTAATACACAATGCCGCAGACATCACGGACGAACAGAAACAAATCAGAGTTGAACCGACGTGCTTAAGTCGAGCGCTATTTCTATTTGCCGCATAACTTCGAGAATTGTAATATCACCATTACCAGTCCCCTTGTGATATTTAAAAGATCGAGATTTTTCGTCATTTGAAATTTCTTAGGTTCTGCAATAAAGTGTGTTTGTTTATTTTTTGGTTTCGAGTATATAAATTGATTTTAAGCTGTCATCGGCTTTGTCTCAAAACTCAGAAGGTACTGAACAATATTCAGAATATGTTACATAAAGTGAATAATGTTCGTCATTAAACTTAAAATTCGGCTTGAAACCGAATATCATTTATCTCTCAAACACTTTTGAGAAAAAGCCGCTATTATGATGAAAACAAAGCTGGGTGGCTATCGCTTCGGCAGGTGCGGCTATAGAGAAAACACTTAAACAAAGCATCTATTCAAATACGGGAGGAAAAGTATGTTGAAATTATTTTGTCGCAAGTTTACGTTCCAAAAAATGTTTCTTGCTTCGATTTTGTTGGGAGCAGCTATTGGCTCATTTGACGTGTCTCATCTTTTAACACAGAAGGTAATTGCAAATAACCCGGTGCCTGGTTGCCAGGAGAATGCAGTTTGCAAATCCAGCGGATGTGATCCATCCGGGCGCTATTGTGTTTATAATAATAGTGGTTGCCCGGGAAACATTGTTTGTCCAAATATTACACAGTAGCGGAGCTTTTGCGAAATACCATTACAAGAAACTGAATTTGTATAACTCAAAAGTTCACTTCTTGTCATTAGGTATTTAAAAATAGTTCGATAACTGATAGATCGAGAAGTTTAATCTATCAGTTATCGAATAAAGTGAATACAAATGTGCAAGTTTCTGTTGTTAAATGTTGCTGTTTTTATTTTTTTCATTTCTCCGATCTGTGGACAAAAAGTACAGCCTTTACCTGAAACAAGGGCATCCGAAGCAGCGACTAGGGTTTCCAAACAAGCCAATCAAATCGAAAGATTAGTTAACGCTTTGCTAAGAGAAAAATTTAGACTTTCCTTGGCAGATAGCGTCTTTCTCTTTGCCAGCTTAGGTAAAATTTGGAAAGACGAAAACCCCGTAACCGCTAAGGATTTCTTTAAAAAAGCGGTTGATGAAGCATCTCCTCTATTGACCGACAGCCCAAAAGAAAGAACTGAAAAAATAAATTTGTTAAGAAAGTTGTTAACTTTAAGCGCGCAAATTGATTCAAAAATAACCGAAAAAATAATAAATCAATTACGGTCAGAAAGCGAAGCTCAACAAAAACAGTCTTTACAAAATTCAATAGCTTTTTCAGAAGCGTCATTAGCTATAATTACAACGAACCCGAAATTAGGCTTTGAGTTGGCAGTCTCCGCTTTAAGCTTAGTTGAAAAGCCCAGCCAAAATGAGAAAATTTACGATGTTATTTTATTTCTCGGCTTGAAAGATAAAAAGCTGTCAGAAGAGTTATTATTACTAACCCTGAAATTAGCTCAAAATTCATCTGATTTTGAAGCTATTGGAAGGCTGGCGTTATTCACGTCTCCTAAATCTTATACTATCGAAGTCAACTTCTTATCAGATAATTCAAAAAGACATGTCTTATCACTTTTTTTGGACAAACTGGTTCAATTATCAACACTATCACAGCAGAATCAAATACTCGCCGAGCAAAAGGAACAAGCTTGTGTCTTCTTTTTAGCCGGCAAAGGATTGAAGGAAACAATCAATATATATCTGCCGGATAAATCTGGTTTATTATCCCAAATCACCCAACAATCTAATTTATGCCAACATGCCTCTGATTCAAGCAAAACTCAGTCTGTATTTGAAGAAATGGTTGCTGATAAAAAAGACTCAACCGTAGAAGAACTTGTTCAGGCGGCGGATGGGACAACGGACATAACTAAAAAGGCATTTTATTTTTTACTTGCAGTCGGCAAGTTATCACGAGAAAAAAAATTTGAAAAGGCGGTTGATTTGTTGGACGCTATGGATGAATCAGCTAGAAAAGCAATGGGAACAGATGATAGCGATGTTTTTTGGCGAGCAATGCGAAACGGCAATGCTTTGGACGCAATTAAACAAAAGTTACAAGCAAAAGATTTAGGAGGAGCTAGGCGAATAATCGAAAAAACGCCTTCTGATTTGCGCCCGACTCTACAAATTCAAGCTAGCCGAGAAATTTTAGAAAAAGTTACTAAAGTTGACTTTTCTAATTCTGAACAGAGTTTCGCGTTTACATTAATAGCTGACGCACGGCAGAAATTACCAAACACAGATGATCCGTTTTTGAGTGTTAACCTTTATTTATCTTTGCTTCGTCGCTACGCGATCCTTTTACCGGATGAAGTTACTATTGTTTTTCGAGAAGCGGTTAAAGCCATCAATCGAGCTGACGCAGCCAAAGATGAAGAGAAATATAAAGGTAAGGATTTCGCTAATGGAGAAAATATTATTCCTTTACCGTTTTTGCTATTGGAAAATAACGAAGACAATGTTCTTAACCAAATCGAAGATATAGCGAAACCTTATAGTCGTGTGCGCCTTAAACTCGGTTTATTAAGCGTTTCAATGGCGAGATATACCGAAATTAAGATGAAATTGGAAGAAGAGAAATCGCGTAAGAAGTTGTCGCAAAATCAAAATTCCTTAAATTAACATTATGCTTTTAAGAAGAAATGTTTTCGTCCTTCTTTGCTGTTTTTTAACAGTTTTGATTTCAGCCTTTTTTACCAATTTAGCAAAATCTTATTTATTTGACAGATTCGATTACGATTTAATCCGAAAAGATGAAAACGTTGCATGGAGTGGTCCTAAAGAGGGTGAAAAAATTGAATTAACCGGGTTTAAAGACGAACAATTAAAGCAATTCCCACAACTCCCAGAGAAAAGCCTGATATTATTTTCGCTAATTAACCCGAAATGCGGAATGTGTAAGCGTTCGGCAGATTTAATTGAGCAAGTTAGAGACGAAGCCAAATTGCATCAAGTAAAATTCTTTATGGTTTCTGTTGCCTCTGACATTTCAAAAGAAGAATTTTTTGAATATGCCAAAACATTTGGTAAATTAGATGGAATTTATTCTTGGGAAAATGAAAAAGAACTTGTTTTACCGGCTCTGCAGAAAATGGTAATCCCATCATTTATATTAGTTAGCGAACAAGGAGTCGTCTTACGCCGGTTTCCCGGCACCTCTAATGAAAAAACAATAAGAGACCAAATGGCAAGGCAAATAATTACTGAAACTCTAGCTGAAAAAGCTAAATTAGAATAGGCATTTATTCTATGCGAAGGCGTATACTTATAACAATTTAGAGGGAATCAACCATCACTTACTCTTTTTATTTTCTTCTGCGTTTGAATCATTCGTATCTGAGCGATTCAATCGGATCGAGTCGCGCGGCTTTCCAAGCCGGAAACAAACCGAAAAACAAACCGATGCTGACCGAAGCGACAAAACCGACAATCGGCGCCCAGAGCGGAACGTAAGACGGCATCACCAATCGCACCAGAAACGTCAATCCCCAGCCGATTGCCAAACCGAGCAGACCGCCGAAGCCCGTCAAAGTCATCGCTTCGATCAAAAATTGGAGCATAATATCCGAGCGGCGCGCGCCGATTGCTTTGCGGATTCCGATTTCCCTCGTTCTTTCCGTCACGGAAACGAGCATAATATTCATCACGCCGATTCCGCCGATCATCAAACCAACCGATGAAATAACAATCATCGCAATCGCCACGCCGCCGGTGATGGCGCGAAATTGTTCGACGATTGATTCGGATGTCGCCATCCCGAAATTGTTCGGCTGACCGAACGCGACTTGACGCCGCACGCGGAGCATATCCGTAATCTGGTCTTTCGCCACGTCCATTTGTCCGACCGATTTCGCGACCGCCAGAATAAACAAATCCTGAGCATTGGGTTTTAATTTTTGCGCGACGCCGAACGGGATGTAAATTGTGTTGTTTGAATCATCCGAACCGCCGCCGAAAAGCATCTGCTCGCGTTTTTGCAGCAACCCGACAATACGATAAGGCTCGCCGCCGATTTCCAATTCCTGCCCGACCGGCGAGCCGTAATTGAAAAAATTATCGGCGACCTGCGCTCCGATAACGCAGACTTTCTGATTTTCCGTCGCTTCAAAATCGGTAAACCAGCGACCTTCGAGCATAACTTCCGAACCGCTTTTTTCGATGTCCGGGTACGTTCCCTGCATATTGACGTTGGAAGTGGTTTTCCCGTTTGGTCCCGTGACCATAATTCTTTGACCGAACCAATTGCTCGAAATGTCCAAAATCGGAACTGCGGTTTCCAGAGCAGGAAGCTGTTTGAGCGCTTCGGCGTCGTCTTCGGTCAAAGGTTTTCGCAAACGTTCCTCGCGCGTCAGATTTCCGGTGCGGATTCCCGGCTCGAATTTGGCGATAAAAATCGAGCGCGTGCCGAAAGATTCGACTTCCTTTTTCACAGCCGCGTCAATCCCGCTGATGATGGACGAAATCAGCATCACCGTAATCACGCCGATGACGACTCCGACGATTGTCAGAGCCGAGCGCAATTTGTTGGCGCGCAGCGTATTTAAACCCATCACGAGATTCTCGTAAATATGGTTGCGAAAAAAAGTCGTAATTCCTTTAAACATAATTTTAATCGGCTCTCAAAGCCTCAATCGGATCGAGCCGCGCGGCTTTCCAAGCCGGAAAAAGTCCAGCCATAATGCCGACTCCGGCTGAAACGCCGATGGCGATAATTGCGGAAAAAAGCGAGATTTGCGTCGGGATAAACAGGCGGGAAACTATTACACCTATTGCGAGCGCGATTAACAATCCGATAAATCCGCCGATTGCCGATAAAATCGAAGACTCGAACAGAAATTGCCGCAAAATGTCTACTTGCCGCGCGCCCATTGATTTGCGGATTCCGATTTCCCTCGTTCTTTCCGTCACGGCGACGAGCATAATATTCATAATCACGATTGCGCCGACGATGAGCGCAATCGAAGGAACGGCTAAAATGACAATCGAAATCGTGCCGAGAAGCCGGTCTCGAATTCCGGTAATTGCATCGGGCGTGATAATTCCGAAATTGTCTTTTTCCAAATATCCGAGCTTGCGTTTTGAACGCATTAACACGCGAGCTTCGTCCACGGCATCTTTAAAAAATTTGTCCGATTTTGCTTTAACCACAAAATACAATCCGCGATTGCGAATAAATCCGCCGAACTGGCTGCCGTAAGTTTTGAGCGGAGCCATAATAAAATTGTCCTGCGGCTGCCCGAAAACCGTGCCTTTAGCGCGGGCGACGCCGACAATCCGGTAAGGAATGCCGCGAATATAAATTTCTCCGCCGACAGCGCCGCCGTAAGGAAAAAGTTTGTCCGCAACGTCCGCGCCGACAAAAGCGACGCGCATTGCAGCGTCATTTTCCGTGTCGGTGTAAAATCTGCCGTCGGCGATGTCTATATTTTCGATGTCGGCGACAATCGGTTCAGCGCCGGAAACTCCGATGTCTTCCAAAACCTGCGTCCCGCGCTTGACCTGTGTGCGGCTGCCGCCCGCGCGGGCGCCGATTTTGTCAATCAACTGCGCTCGCGTCTGGATGTATTCCATTTCGTCAAGAGTTAAATCTTTGTTGCGTCTCTGCGCGGCGGCAATTGTGTCGCTGTCTTTGAAATCGTTGAACGGATCGAAACGGCGAATCGAAAACGAATTCGAGCCGATTCCGGCGATTTTTTCGTCAACGTAGCTGTTAAAGCCCTGAATCAGCGAAAGAACGACCATAAACGCCGTGACGCCGATAATCATTCCGAGCAGCGTCAAAAACGAGCGCAGTTTATGCGCCCAGATTTGGGAAAATGCGAGTTTTAAAGTTTCGGAAAAATTCATTTATAGGAAGACGGAAATTGTAGTTAATACGAAACCGGCTCGATTTAGTTTAGATGCCGGAAAATCAGAAAAGCGGGCTGAATGTTTAAAGCCCGCTTTTTCACATTATTTAGCCGTTTATTGATCAATTTCCCCGGCGCATCCCGGATGACCGCATTCGCAAGCGATTCCCGTAATATCCTGTTCGCCCGCGCTTCGACAAGCCGCGCTGCAATATTCCGCATCATTGTTCACACGGCAGCTACAATTCGCGTGTTTGCATTTATCGTTTCTATCTGCCATTTATCGAACTCCTTTCAGGTTTTCTCAATCTTAGAAAACGAACGGACGTAAATCAAGATTTCTGCGACAAACGAAAAGTTAAATTATTCATAACGCAAACATTCGATATGAAAAAGAGAGACACATTAGGTATCATTTGAAGAATTAGACTCGACGTTATAGGATTTTTTTTCTGCGAAGTATCGCGCCTGAACCTGAGCGCCGATTCAACAACGCAAAGCGCATTACAAGCTCTTATCGGCTGATTAAATCAAATTTAATTTAAATTCAAAGATGCCAAACGCGAATGAAGATACTACAAAGATAATCGGTGAGCCGGACGAACCAACGCTCAAGCTTGATGAATCGTCTGCGGAAAACAGGCAAACGACACTTCAACATTCGCCTGAAACCGCTCCGACACAGCTTGCGACAAACGAATTACAAGAAGGCGAAACTATACACAATACTATTGAGCCGGCAGATGAAAACGCGCTGCGTCCGAATCGTCTGCGGTTTGCGCTGATTTGCCTGCTTTTCGCTTTGCTTCTGGCTGATTTTGGGGCGCTAACTTATCAATATTTTTTCTTCGACAGGAGCGCGGTCGAATGGCAAACCAAAGTCGAAGGAAACAGCGTCCGCGTCGCTCTGTTGCTAAACGAAAATTCGCCGCTCCAAGTAAATGACGAAATAATCAGCATCAACGAACTAAGCGTTGACAAGAATGAGGAAATCGAAAAAGCCACGATTCAACAGAAACCCGGAACCGCTTTTCAAATTCGAGTAAAACGCGGCGAGGAAAATCGTGACTTTCAACTCGTAACTTTGCCGCTGTCTGCAACTGACCGTTTTGTCGGCTTTTTGGAAATCATTCTTATTCCGGCGAGTTTTTTGCTGGTCGGGATGCTGATTTTTCTGCTCAAGCCAAACGATAAAATGGCGCTTCTAACGGCTTTGATGTTTTGCGGTCTATCTTTGGGAATTGGCAAAGATTCTTTCAGAGCCGAAATGCCTGAGTTTTTCCAAAACCTCAGATTTTTCTTTTCAATCTTTACCACGCCCGCAGCCGCGCTCTTTTTTCATTTCGCGCTCGTGTTCCCTGAGCGTCCGCGTTTCGTTCGTCGTTTTCCTCAGATCGAATGGTTGTTGTATTTGCCCGCGCTGCTTTTTATACCGGGGATAATGTTTCATTATCTCGGATTGGAAAATTGGTTTCCGGCAAACGAATGGATCAGGATTTTACTAATTTCCATTACTTCGCTTTTTTCGGCTCTCTTTTATCTCGTCGGCGGTTTGGTGATGCTGCTGCTTAATTATTTTTGGGCGAGCGGCGCGGCGCGCCGGAAACTAAATGTCGTTGTCGCCGGTGCAATCGCCGCATTTGCGCCGACGTTGTTAGTAGTTGCGACAGTTATTGCCGCTTCAATTTTTGGAATTGAAATTCAGACGGAAGGCAGAGATTGGTTATCAATCGTTATTCTTCTGCCGCTTCTCTTAATTCCGATTTCTTTCGCATATGCGATTGTGCGGCATCGAGTCATCCCCGTTTCGTTTATTGTGCGGCGCAGCCTGCAATATCTTTTAGCGAAAAACGCGCTTCGTCTGTTGCTTATTTTGCCCCTCGCCGGAATCGTCTGGAATATTGCATCGAATCCGAATCGCACTTTGAGTGAAATTCTTTTCCAAAATTCTCTGTTGTTTTACTTATGCATCGCGATTGCCGTAATTGATTTTTTGCTGATGCGCTCGCGCTTGAATGAGTGGATTGATCGGCGATTTTTCCGCGAGCAGTATGACCAGGAACGCATCCTGGGCGCGCTGGTTGACGACGTGAAACAGTCGGATTCGATGCCGAAGCTCTCTCGCCTTGTCAGCAGCCGGATTCAATCCGCTTTGCACCCGACGAGCGTTTATCTTTTTTACGAAGACCAACGCAGCGGCAGCGATTTCAGCGCCGGTTTTACGACAAGCGAAAACTCTGCAAATCTGAAGCTCGCCGCCGATTCCCCGCTTTTGCGTTTTATGCAAACAAAACGCGGCGCGGTCGAATTTCCTTTGGACGATGACGGCGGAGATTTGCCGCGCCGCGAAACTGATTGGCTGCGTTCAATCGGAGCAAATCTGCTCGTCCCGATGCACGGCACTGACGGCAAGCTCGCCGGATTTTTCTCGCTTGGAGAAAAGATGTCGGAAATTCCTTACACGGGACGCGACAAACAATTACTCGAAACTCTGGCAAATCAGATCGCGCTCGTTCACGAAAATCTCAGCTTAAAAGACCGCGTTCGGCGCGAGCAGCAAATTAAAACCGAAGTTCTTTCGCGTTTCGACGAGGGCAACATCAATCTCTTGAAAGAATGCCCGCGATGCGGCAGATGCTACGACCGAAACGTGGAAAAATGCGAGGCGGACAATTCGGAACTGATTTTCACTTTGCCCGTTGAAAGAACAATCGAAAATCGTTATCGTCTGGAAAAACTAATCGGCAAAGGCGGAATGGGCGCGGTTTACGAAGCGACGGATTTGCGGATAAACCGAACCGTTGCGCTCAAGATTTTGAGCGGCGCGAGTTTCGGCAACCGCGAGGCTCTGCGGCGTTTTGAGCGCGAAGCGCAAACCGCCGGACGGCTTCAACATCGCAACGTAGTCACGATTTTCGATTACGGAACGCTTTCGACCGAAGGCGCATTTCTCGTGATGGAACTTGTGCCCGGCGAGAGCTTGAAAGAGGTTTTAAAACGCGAGGGCAAATTAAATCTAAAAACAATCAACGATTGGTTTTCGCAAATCTTAAACGGCGTCGAAGCCGCGCACAAAGCCGGAATTGTGCATCGAGATTTGAAACCGGACAATGTTCTGGTGTCGCACACGGAAGCGGGCGAATTTCGCTTGTGTATTTTGGATTTCGGTCTGGCAAAGCTCAGCGAAAAAGAGCTTGCGGGAGTAACAACGCCCGGCACAATTATGGGGACTTTCGGCTATATGCCGCCCGAACAACTGCGCGGAGAGCAAACGGATGAACGCAGCGATCTTTTCGCAGTCGGCGTGATCATTTACGAGGCTTTGCACGGCGAAAAACCGTTTCGCGGGCGCAGTTATCAAGAGCTGGTTCGGAATATGAGCGAGGAATTGACTTTGCAGCCGAACAGACAGTTAGCAGAGTTTTTTGAAAAGGCTCTGGCGCGCGAACCGGAAAATCGTTTCGTTTCGGCAAGCGCGATGAAAAACGATTTGACGCGCGCAATCGTAGATTTGCAAAATTAATTGATGGAAAATCAAAAAACGTGGTTTGCGGTTGACGTTTTTATCAAGCCGGCAGCAGTTGAAGCGGTCGAATTCGGATTGAACGAAGCGGGCGCAAACGGCACTGAATACAGCACGCTCGGCAAAAAGGAAATCGGCGAAACGGTTTCCGTTGTCGGTTATTTTGATGAAAAGCCGAATCTCGAAACAATCGAAATCGAGATCAAAAATTCACTGACGATTTACAATTTGCCGCACGATTCAATTAACGAAATCGCTTTGCGCGAAGTTGAAAACCACGATTGGCTGGCGGAGTGGAAAAAGCACTGGCGACCGACCGAAACGGCAAAATTTATTGTCGCGCCGACCTGGAGCGAAATTGAAACGACAGACAAAATCGTTTTAAGAATCGAGCCGGGAATGGCTTTCGGAACCGGAACGCATGAAACTACGCGGCTTTGTTTGCAGGCAATCGAAGAAAATTACGAACCGGAAATGAGTTTTTTCGATGTCGGAACGGGAACAGGCGTTTTGGCGATGGCGGCGGCAAAACTGCAAGGCGAAAGGCGAAAGGCAAAAGGCGAAAATATTTTGGCGTGCGACACCGATGTTGATTCGGTGAAAATTGCGGCGGAAAATGCCGAAATAAACGGAGTTGCCGATGAAATCGAGTTTTACGTTGGTTCGATTTCATCGGCAACGCCGAAGTTTGATTTTGTTGCGGCGAATTTAACGGCTGATGTGATCGTGCCGCTGCTGCCGTTGTTAGTTGAGAAAGCCGGTCACACGCTTGCTTTATCGGGAATTTTGCGCGAGCAGCAGGATTGGGTGACTGGCGAATTGAACAGATTGCAAATTTCAGATTTCAAAATACAAGCTCAGGGCGAATGGATTTCGATTGTCATAAATAATGCGTAGATTCTTTGCCGCGCCGGAAAATTTCAGCGAAAAGGAAATTCGGTTAAACGAAGACGAATCGCGTCATTTGCGCGATGTTTTGCGTTTGCGAGTCGGCGAAAAGGTCGCGGTTTTTGACGGCGCGGGAAACGAGTTTCTGTGTTCGATTGAACGAATCGAGCGAAAAGCCGTTTCGCTATTAATTCTGGAAAAAATCAATCCGCCGTCGCCTGAATCGAATTTGAATTTAACGCTTGCCGTTGCGCTTTTAAAAGGCGAAAAGTTTGATTTGGTCGTGCAAAAAGCGACCGAATTGGGCGTAAAGCGAATTTTGCCGCTCGAAACCCCACGCGCGGACGTAAAAATCAAAGACGAAAAAGATGTCGCCAAAAAACTCGAACGCTGGCGACGCATTGCGCTTGAAGCCGCGAAACAATCGGGGCGCGCTGTTGTTCCCGAAATTGAAAAGCCGATTGGATTTGAAGATTTTGTCGAAACCTGTTCGGGCGAGCGAATCTTTTTCGCCGAACGCGGCGGCGAGGAATTGAATCAAATACCGAACAAGGATTTTGAAAAATTAACAATCGTCGTCGGAGCAGAGGGCGGTTGGGACGAACGCGAAATCGAATTGGCGCGCGCCGGAGATTTTAAAATTGTGACGCTCGGCGGCAGGATTCTGCGGGCGGAAACGGCGGCAATTGTTACGGTTGCTTTATTGCAACATTTGTTTGGAGATTTACGTTAGTGAAACTTCGGACAAAAAATCCGAAATTTCGGATAAAAAGGCTGTTTGGGAATTGACGAATCGCCTCAAACGAGAGCAAAATAATCGTTGCGCTTAAAACCGAATTAATTAAGGATGGCGAATAATCAACAACACGCGCTCACCCGCGCCAAATCGGATTTGGCAAAGCGGCTTGGAATCGCGGAAAACGAAATTTCGGAAAGTACGGTTGAATCGGCTGATTTTCCCGATATGTCTCTCGGCGCGCCCGTCAATGACGAGATGAGCGGACAGATGATTGTTTCGGGACATCGCATTCAACTGAGTGCAAAGGGGAAAAATTACGAATATCGCGCTGACGACGCTGGGGAATCTCTGCGTCTTTTCAATTTCAACGGCGCAAATCACATAGTTTAGGGAATTTATCGAGTTTCCGAGAAAATCAATCGTAACTCGACAAATCAGACAAACTCATAAAATATGAATCGTCAAAATATTTGGCTTCATCTTGCAATCGCGGCTTCATTAATTGTTATCGCCGCAGTTGTCGGACAAATCAGACGCTGGGAATTTCAGCAAAACGAAAACTTAGCAGCAGCTAAACCCGAATCAACCAAAGCCTGCGCGATGTCGCGCTCGCGCAGTGAACGCGAGCCGGAAGTGCTGGTTCGATTCAAACCGAATGTTTCCTTATCGGAGATCAAGAAAATCGCCGACCGCAAAAACGATTTGGTTGAAGACGAAATCGAATCGGTCAAAAACCTGGTGGCGATTGACGATTTAAACAATCGCGCCCCCGAAGCAGTCGCCGAAGAATACCGGCAGCTCGGCGAAATGGTTGAATACGCCGAGCCGAATTTTGAAATCAAGCTCGTCCAGCCCGACATTAACGACAAACCTAGTTTTCCTTCAAACGACGGCGGAGTAAATCTTCCGAACGATCCGTATTTCGCCGCGCAATGGGCGCTCAGAAACAACGGACAGAACAACGGCAAGGAAAAAGCGGATATTGATGCGATAAATGCCTGGGCAAAAACCAAAGGCAGCCGCAAAGTCGTCGTTGCGGTTCTCGACAGCGGCGTTGATTATACTCATCAGGATTTAATCGAAAACATCTGGCAGCGTCCCGATTCGGTTCCGGCTTACAAAGACGACGAATTGGGAACATTCGACGACAAACAAGGTTTTAATTCGGCGGAAAATATCGGCGATCCGATGGACGATAACGGTCACGGAACGCACTGTGCGGGCGTCGTCGGCGCGGTCGGCGATAACAACGAAGGAATCGCCGGAATCAACTGGAACGTTGAGATAATGCCGCTCAAGTTTTTGGGCAAAGGCGGTTTCGGTTCGACGAAAAACGCGATTGAAGCTATCAACTACGCGATTGACCGGAAAAAAGCGGGCGTTAACGTCCGCGTAATCAGCGCAAGCTGGGGTTCGACGCAGTATTCGCGCGCGCTCGAAGACGCGATTCGCAAAGCCGGCGAAGAAGGCATTTTATTTGTCGCCGCCGCCGGAAATTCGAGCGCGAATACAGATAAATTTCCGCATTATCCTTCAAGCTACAAATTGCCGAACGTGGTCAGCGTGGCGGCTCTGGACAGGTTCGATGCGCTCGCTTCATTCTCAAATTACGGCGCGAAGTCAGTTCACATCGCCGCGCCGGGCAAAGAAATTATGAGCACCTGGCTCAAAGGCAATTACCGCGAAGCCTCTGGAACCTCGATGGCAACGCCGCAAGTTTCCGGCGTTGCCGCGCTCGTTTTGGCGGTCAAACCGAATTTGAGCGTCGAAGATTTGCGCGAGCGGCTTTTAAAATCGGTTGATAAATTGGACGCGCTCGACGGCAAAATCGAGAACGCCGGACGTTTAAACGCCGCTAAAGCAGTCGGCGAATAACCGAAATTAAATCTAAAAAAAGAGGGCTTCAATTTTGAGCCCTCTTTTTTTATTGATTCTGCGGCAAAAACAGGTTTGCAGTTAAAATCAACAAAATGGATCGAACCAAATCAGGGCGCGTAAACGTCGCCAAAGATGTTGTTAAAGAAGCCGGAAAAAACTTTCTGATGGGGATTCCGGCGTTCAGGCGCTGGCGTTTAAAGCGTCCGCGCGCCGGAGCTTTTTTTACCGGAGCCGATGAAGAATTGGAGCGTTACGCTTTTTTGGGTTTGAATCTGCTGCAAAAATATGTCGGAACCGTCGAAGGAAAGCACGTTTGCGAAATCGGCGCGGGCGATTATCTGACTTCAGGTTTGGCGATTTTGGCGGCTGGCGCGGCGTCTTACACGGTAATTGATCGCTTTCCAGGCGATTATACGGGCGCGACTGCAAAGGATTGGTATCGAGGAATCGAAGACAACTGGTCGCGGTTTTATCCTGAAATCGTCTGGACGAAAGATTTGCGCGCCGCGGACTTTCCCGAAAAATATTACGACCGCATCGAGTTGATTCGTGAGCCTATTGAAACCGCAAAGACGGGAAAAAAGTACGACATCGTTTGCTCTTTTCAAGTCGGCGAGCACATTTCAAACCTTGAGTCTTTCGCGGAAATCAACAAACGACTTTTAAAATCGGACGGAATTGCGCTGCATCGCGTTGATTTCGGTCCGCACGATTGCTGGTTTCAATATGAGGATCCGCTAACATTCCTGCAATTTCCTGACAATTTGTGGCGTTTGACCGGCTCGAACCGGGGCACGCCGAACCGTCTCAGACATCACGAATTTGTGAATGCTTTTGAAAAAGCGGGACTTGCAGTTGAGATTGCCAAAATAGATTATTTCGAGGAAACTTCGATTGATTTCACAAAACTCAATAAAAAGTTTCGGCAAATGCCGCGTGAATCTCTGCTCGTCGGCGTCGTAATTTACAAATTGTGCAATAACTTAAACGGCATTAACTGAAGACTGCTGTAAATCAAGCTAAATTAAGCGTCGAAGCTCTGTTGAAATCGAGATAAGCGTTTTTCATACGCTTCGCGAGCAATCCGCACGTCCTCGAGAAAATACGATAGCTCGCTTAAGAGAAGCGCCTGCGCTCCGTCAACCAATGCTTTGGTCGGCTCGGGATGAAAATCAACCAGAATCATATTCGCGCCCGCAATAACGCCCTGCGCCGTGACGTGAATGATGTCGAGAATCCCTTCAGGTCCGCGGCTGCGCGCGCCCACCGAGTGTGACGGGTCAATACAGACCGGCATTCTCGTCAGGCGTTTGACGACCGGAACGTGCGCAAAATCCACAAAATTTCGATGCGGATCGGCGATGTTGGTTTTCATTCCGCGCAGCCCGAAAATGACTTTGCGGTTGCCTTCGCTGGCGAGATATTCGGCGGCGTTGAGAGATTCGTCGAGCGTAATTCCGAAACCGCGTTTGAGCAAAACGGGAAACTCCTGCTGCCGCCCGACGCTTTTTAGAAGCTCAAAATTCTGCGTGTTGCGCGTCCCGATTTGCAGCATCACGCCCGTCGGATTTCCGGTTTGATGAAGCGCTTCGTTAATTTCCTCAACGTGCGATTCATGCGTGACTTCCATTGCGATCACGCGGATTCCGTATTTCCCGGCAAGCTCGAAAACATACGGCAAACAATTTTTGCCGTGTCCCTGAAAAGAATACGGGCTGGTGCGCGGTTTGTAAGCTCCCATCCGAGTGCAAACCTGCCCGTTGTCGCGCAGAGCGCGCATCATTCCTTCGACGCTTTCGGGCGAATCAACCGCGCATAAACCGGCGAAAACATTCAGATTATCCTGACCGAAGCGCACACCTTGATAATCAAAATGGGCGGTTCGATTGTCGTTTTTGTGACGCCCCAGCACGCGATACTCTTCCGAAACGCGGACAGCGTGGTCAACGCCGGGCAAACGGCGCATATCTTCGATGGAAAGCGTTGAAGTGTGACCGATTAAATATATTTCGGTCAGAGTTTGTTCCGCGCCCTGTACGCGGTGAACTCGCAGTTCAATGTTTTGCAGCCGTTCGAGGTGAGCAAGAAGCTGTTGGTATTGACGGCTTTCCGCAGTTATATGTGGTTTAAGAATCAGAATCATATTATTTAGAAAAATTTACCGCTTTTATTTATCGTTTGCGATTTCGACCGAAGAATATCGTCCGAGATAACGAACTTCTTCCGCTTGCCCTCGGATTTCATCGAGCGCGCCGCGCAGCTCGCTTTCGCTCGCGGGAGTCTGCAAATCGAGATAGAAATTATACTGCCACGGACGACCTTTAATCGGACGGCTTTCGATTTTGAGCAAATCAATTCCTCGCCGCACAAACGGACGAAGCGCGTCGTGCAAAGCGCCTGGGCGATGAGCCAATCTGATGACGAGCGAGATTTTATTGCCTTTTGTCGAAATGTTTGAATCGGCGGAAAGCAAAGCGAAACGAGTGAAATTTTCGCTATGGTCTTCAAGATGCTCTTGCAGAATCTCTCCGCCGTAGATTTTCGCGGCGCGTTTTCCGGCAATCGCCGCCCGCGTCAAATCGCCGCTTTCAATTGCGCGGCGCACGCTTCCAGCCGTATCATCGGCTGCGATTCGATTTAAATGCGGATGCGCGGCAAAGAAACGCTCGCATTGCGCCAACGCGACCGGATGCGATTCGACCGTTTTTATAGTTTCCAGAGATGCACCCTTGCAACCGATTAAAAAATGCGAAATCGGCAGAATTATTTCCGCCGCGATGCTCAACGAGCTTTCCAACAATAAATCGTAGCAGCGATGAACCGAGCCGACGAGCGTGTTTTCGAGCGGAACTAAAATATAATCCGCTTCGCCGTCGCCGATTGCCGCAAAAAGATTTTCAAAAGTCGGGCGCGGAACAAGCTCGCAGTTTTCGCCCAAAAGCCCGATTACGGCTTCTTCGCTGAACGTTCCGCGCTCACCGAGAAAAGCCACGCGCGCTTTTCTGTCCAAACCCATTCGCGTCGGTTCGGCGTTATCAATTTTCTCGGCAGCTTGAAATGCGTTCTGTTGAATGTGCAGACATTCATCCATTATCCGTTGAAAAATACTTGCAACGTTTGCCGCGCCGAGCGGTCCCGAATTTTGATTGCACAATCTCTCAATCACTTCGTGTTCGCGATGATGATCGCAGAGCGAAGTGTCAACTTGTTTTTTCGCCGCCCCGACTTTTAACGCAATCTCCGCGCGGCGGTTCAATAGACTGAGCAATTCTGCATCAATCCGGTCAATTTCCGCCCGCGGGTTTTCTATTTTTCCGTCGTTCATACCTTCTTTCAAAAACTCAACGGTTATGTTTAGCAATTTATCCTCCAAATTCCAAATTAGCTTAAATGCTTTCCTGTTTTTTAATTTCTGTAATCAATATAACTGCGGTTCACATCACCGACAGTTAGCGGTAATCTGTTAGCAGGATGAACATTTTAGTTCTAAATTGCGGCAGTTCGTCGCTCAAATTTCAACTTATTGACACCGATCTCGAACGCATCGAGCAAAATAGCGACCGGCATCTGGCTCGCGGCACTATCGAGCGAATCGGCGGCGCGAGCTTAATCAATCTGCAAGCCGAAGGTAAAGCGGCGCAGCGTTCGGCGGCTCCAATCAGAGACCATCGCGCCGCGGTCGAATTGGTTTTGCGCTGGCTGATTTCCGCCGAAGCCGAAATTGATTCGGTACAAAGCATTTCGGACATTCAAGCTGTCGGACACAGAGTCGTTCACGGCGGCGAGCATTTTACCCGTTCGGTTTTGATTACAGACGAAGTTCTGCGCGGAATCGAAGATTGCATCGAGCTTGCTCCGCTGCACAATCCGGCAAACATTAAAGGAATCGTCGCTGCCCGCGAAGTTTTGGGCGCGGGTTTACCGCAAGCGGCGGTTTTCGATACCGCGTTTCATCAAACTTTGCCCGATTATGCTTATCTTTACGCGCTGCCGTATCAGCTTTATCGGCGGCATCGCGTCCGTCGTTACGGTTTTCACGGAACTTCTCATCGCTACGTCGCATATCGTTATCGTCAAATGCGCGGAATTTCGCGCGACGAAACAAACGTCATCACTCTGCATCTCGGCAACGGTTGTTCGGCTGCGGCAATAAAAAATGGTGACTCGATTGATACTTCGATGGGATTGACGCCGCTCGAAGGTCTTGTGATGGGAACTCGTTCCGGCGATGCAGACCTTTCGATTGTAGATTTTCTGGTCGGAAAAGAAGGCTTGACCGTACATGAAATTGAAACTCTGCTCAACAAACAATCCGGTCTTTTGGGGATTTCCGGTTTAACCAACGATATGCGCGAGCTGATCGCCGAAGCAAAGGAAAACGACGACCGGCGCGCAAAATTGGCGATAGAGATTTTCTGTTACCGGGCGCGCAAATACATCGGCTCGTATTTAGCCGCGATGGGCGGAGCCGATGCGATTATTTTCACGGGCGGAATCGGCGAGAATTCGCCGGAAATTCGGGCGAACATTTGCAGAAATCTCGAATGGATGGGATTTGAGATTGACGAATTATCAAACGCAGCGCACATCGGCGGCAAAGAAGGTTTAATCAGCAAACCCGATTCGCGTCTCGCCGCTTATGTTATTCCGACCGACGAAGAATTGTTGATCGCCCGCGACACAGTTCGTTCAATCAAAGGCGTCGAGGCTCGTTTTTAATTGAAAGAATCGGCGGTTTCGACATATTTCCTTGTTGGAGATTATGAAATTTGAATACAGCGTACGGGCGTTTATCTTCATCCAAATCCCGAATCAATAAAATTAACCTTGGTTGACGCTTCTTTTGCGAACCTTTTACCATATCTAAAACGTTTTATATTTTTGCACGTTTTGATTTTTCAAATATTTATACTGATAAGAAATGAAAGTTAATAGTTTTGCCGCATTTTTTCTTAAATTAAACGGCTTTTTTAATCAACAAAATAAACTCTCTTTAAAAAATAAGGCTAAAAGCGCCGCCACGCCTTTTCTGGTTTCGTCGGTTTTTCTGGTCGCCACTGCGTTTCTCGTCTATAACTCGGTTAACGCCGTAACAATCTGGTCGCAAGGACCAAGCGTGAATTCAATCAACTCTGCTGCTGTTTTGGCTGACAATGTAGGCGGAAGCAATGAATTGAGAGCGGTAAGAGCATTGCAGATGAAAAGACCGGATGCAGGTATTTACCGAAATGGCAAAGACGTGAGCGCGGGAATCTTATTTCCGGTTTTTCCGGTTCACGGCGGCAGAATTACGGGCGGTTACGGAGTTCGCAGCAATCCGTTCGACGAATTCGGTTTTGTGGAGTTTCACTCCGGCTTGGATGTCGCAGTTCCTATGGGAACGCCCGTTGTTGCGGGAGCCAAAGGAACGGTTACTTTCTCCGGCTGGGAGGGCGGTTACGGCAACGTAGTTATTATCGAACACGCCGATGGAAAAGTAACGACTCGTTACGCGCATCTCGCGCGGTACGACGTTTCAGCCGGCGATGCGGTTGTCAGCGGTCAACAAATAGGTTTGGTCGGTTCGACGGGACGTTCAACCGGACCGCATTTACATTACGAAGTGCGAATTGACGGCAAAACGGTTGATCCGAGATTAGTTTACCCGTCTAAGCAATAATTTTTAACTGCCTTTTTAAAAATGCCTGTTTCGTCGCGACGAAACAGGCATTTTGATTTAATCTCTTGAATCGGCTGTTAGCGGATTAGCCAGCGAATCACTCGCCGTTAGCGGCGAGTGACCCGGAGGCAAGCTGTCCTTTTCGACGAGAGCCTCCAAAATGTAACTAAATGTATCCAGCAACTCCCGGTAATCGCGGCTGGCGGCGGTATGCTCAGAATAATAAGCCTGAGTCAAGCTCGCTGCTACCAATTCAAGATGTTGTCTGCGTTTATCGGTCATCGAGAATTTCCTTTTGCCGCTCTGGTCAAATTATCCGAAGTCCGAATTTCAGCCGTCGAGCTGCCGGATTCGTCCGTCGCTATCGAGCCGGTTTCAGTTGTCCCGGTCGAAATGTGCCGTCCGGCTGTGCCTTCGACTTCTCGATGCGGGATGTGTCTTATTTTTTGAACGTGGCGCGTTTGAGGTTGATTTTTGTTGGCGTTCATCAGATAAAGCGCTACCGCTCCGATTGCTCCGCCGATAACAACCGTGCTCAAAGCCTGATTTTGCTGTAATTTTCCGTAAAAACCGCTGCTTCTTCTGCGGCGTCTGCCGCCGTTTGACGTAGTTGTTTTTTCCAAGCCAATCCGAATGGCGAGCGGCAGATGTTCTTCAATCCAGCGCGCCATCGCTTCTTCTTCGCGCAGGATGTCTTCCAGAACCGGAATGCATTGATGCTCTCCGATTTGCCGGGCAGTTTCAATTAACGCTTTATACGAAGCGATTTCAAAATGTTCGGCGGCGTAATCCGCAAGGAAGTTTTTGGTTATTTCGTCCTGGAAAAATTCGGTGCTGATGCTTTGTCCCTGACCGAGCATCGTGCCGAAAAGCGATTTGGCGGTGGAAACTTTACCGCCAAGGCTGGTAATCAATTCTTCGAGCCGCTCAGCTTGACGTTGCGTTTCTTCGAGGTGCCGCATATTGCGGTCGTGGATTTCCGGGTATTCTTCGGCGTCTGCGGCGTGATTTTTCAAAACCGGCATCAACGCCAATTCGGTGCTGTAAGCGTCATTCAACCAGGCGATAAATTGTTCTTTTTGTGGTGACATATTATTATTTCTCCTTCTCAGGTAATTTGAACAAGCAATTGTTCACTGTTATCAATTTAAGAGCAAAATCTTTTCAAAACTTCTTTTAATCAAATTCT
Source organism: Pyrinomonadaceae bacterium (assembly GCA_036387135.1). GTDB lineage: Bacteria > Acidobacteriota > Blastocatellia > Pyrinomonadales > Pyrinomonadaceae > JALZCH01. The sequence goes on from DASVUH010000064.1 coordinate 102,779, forward strand.
TCAGCGCTGAAGAATTTGCCAGATTCGGCTGCAATCAAATCGCTTCAATTAAAAGAAGAATCGGTTGCTTATATTGAAAATCTTATTTCCGAAACGGGAAACATTCGGTACGCTTGCTGACAAAACAAGGCTTGCGGTATTGGGTAAACAAGCGTTAACTATTTGCTCTTAAAGAATAAAAAGGCTCGCCGAATTAATTTCAGCGAGCCTTTTTTATTTGAAACGAACAATTTCCGAATTATCGGTCTAAAGATTACACGTCCAAATTACGCACGTCGAGCGCATTTGATTCGATAAACTTGCGGCGCGGTTCGACGGCATCGCCCATCAGAACCGTGAAAATCTCGTCCGTTTCCACTGCGTCTTCGATTCGGACTTGCAGAAGCGTACGTTTTTCGGGATCCATCGTTGTTTCCCAAAGCTGTTCGGGATTCATTTCGCCCAGACCTTTGTAACGCTGAATCGCTAAATCCTTTTTCGCCGCGCCCATTACTCGCTCTAAAAGCTCGTCGCGGCTTTGGATTTCTTCACGCGCGTTTTCTTCGCCAATAACAAATGGCGCGGGCATTTCGCGTTCGAGAGCCGAATAAATTTCAACCGATTTTTGGAACTCGGCGAGACTCGCCAAATTCCAATCGAACAAAACCGAATTGCCGCCGTGTAAACCGATTTTGATTTCCCACAAACCGTGTTCTTCGTCCTGCTCGATGTCAGTTTTATAACCTGCTGCCGCGATTATGCCTTCGACTCCAGCCATCAATTGCTGATCGTCGAAAATCTGCCGCATCTTTTTGCCTGATGTAAACATTACGCCGTCGCGCCCGGCAAAAGCCGCGATCAAGGTCTTCATCAACTCGACATCGTTTCCCACGCGCCGAGAAAATTTATCGCGATAGCGTTTTAAGGCGACCACCTGTTCGAGCAATTTGCCTAGCTCTCTGCCTTCGATCACTTTGTCGTTGACCGCCGAGCGAATTTTCATTTCGTTCGTCGCCTGACGAATCAGATATTTCGTCATCGAAGGCTCGTCTTTGATGTATTCCTCTTTTTTGCCGCGTTTGACTTTGTAAAGCGGCGGCTGCGCGATGTAAATATAGCCGTGTTCAATCAATTCGGGCATTTGACGATAAAAGAACGTCAGCAACAGAGTTCTGATGTGCGAGCCGTCAACGTCGGCGTCCGTCATCAAACAGATTTTGTGATAACGCAGTTTGTTCACGTCAAAATCGTCCTTGCCGATTCCGGTTCCGAGCGCAGTGATCAAAGCCTTGATTTCCCCGTGACCGAGCATACGGTCAAAACGCGCTTTTTCGACATTCAGAATTTTACCTTTGAGCGGCAAAACCGCTTGATTTTTACGGTCGCGCCCTTGTTTCGCGCTTCCGCCCGCCGAATCTCCTTCGACGATATAAACTTCCGAAAGCGCCGGGTCTTTTTCCTGGCAATCTGCCAATTTGCCGGGCAGAGTCGAACTCATCAACGCGCCTTTGCGGACGATTTCGCGCGCTTTTCGCGCCGCCTCGCGCGCCCTGGCGGCGTCAACCGCTTTGCCGATAATCTTTTTCGCAACGACGGGATTTTGCTCGAAAAATTCGCCGAGATGTTCGTTCAAAAATGATTCAACCGCTCCTTTAACATCCGAGTTGAGCTTTCCCTTGGTTTGTCCTTCAAACTGCGGCTGCGGCAGTTTAACGCTGATAACGGCGACCAATCCTTCGCGCACGTCATCGCCCGAAAGCGACGTTTTAAAATCTTTCGCCAAACCCGAAGATTGTGCGTAAGCGTTAATCGTGCGCGTAATCGCCGAACGAAAACCTGAAAGGTGAGTTCCGCCGTCAACTGTGTTGATGTTGTTGGCAAAGGAATACACTTTTTCGTCGTAGGAATCGTTGTACTGCATCGCCACTTCAACCGAAAGTGTGTCGTTTACGACTTCGACGTAAACCGGCTCGTCGTGCAGCACGCTTTTATTTTTATTCAAATGCTTGACGAATTCGGCAATTCCGCCTTTGTAATAAAACTCGTGCGATTTCTCGATTTCTTCGCGCTCGTCTTTGATCAAAATGCGGATGCCTTTGTTCAAAAACGCTTTTTCCCTGAGACGCTCCGACAGTTTTTCAAAACTAAAAACGGTCGTATCGAAAATCTCGCCGTCCGGTTTAAAAGTGATTTTCGTACCGCGTTTTTGCGTTTTGCCGGTTTGCTTGAGCGGCACGACCGGAATTCCGCGTTTATATTCCTGCTCGTGCGTTTTGCCGTCGCGCCAGATTTCTAATTTCAACCACTCTGAAAGAAAATTGACGCAGGAAACGCCGACGCCGTGCAGACCGCCCGAAACTTTATAAGCATTCGAGTCAAATTTGCCCCCGGCGTGCAGAACCGTCAAAACGACTTCCGCCGCCGAACGCCCTTCCTGCTTGTGAATATCGGTCGGAATCCCGCGTCCGTTATCAACGACGGTGATTGAATCATCAATGTGAATCGTGACTTCAATCGTGTCGCAGTAACCGGCAAGCGCCTCGTCAACCGAATTGTCAACTACCTCGTAAACAAGGTGATGCAGTCCCATATCGCCGGTCGAGCCGATATACATCGCCGGACGAGTCCGCACGGCATCGCGCCCTTCCAAAACGGTGATTTGTTCCGCACCATAACCGTTCGCTTTTTCTTTCTTCGCTTTAAGTTCTTTTTCTGCTGTAACCAATTTCGTGTCCTCTAATTTTGTTTATCGTGTAAATTTTAGCTTATTTTGAAACCCGCACAACATCGCCTGTTTTTATAGTTTCCAAAATTTTTAAAGCATCTGGAATCAAAGGCAAAAGTGATTCGAGACGATTGCTCGCCGCCGCTAAAATCAAGATTGCCAAAGGCAGCGCTGCCGTGTTTTGTTGATATTCAATGTTTTTGTCAACGGTAATCAAAACCTCAAATTTGCCATCGGCGGCACGCAGCAAATTGCCGTTTTTCAAACCTTTAAAACCTGCTTGTTCGATTGTCGAAACGTCGTATCCGACAAAGTAATTTTTCAATCTGCGAGGAGCGCATTCACCAAGCAGCAACTTCATATTCTTCGAGCAGCTTGACCTTATAAAGCTCTAAAACACCGATTGCCTGTTCACGCGAAACTGTCGGAAAATCATCGAGAAAAACATCCAAATTGTCGCCCGCTTCCAAATAATCAAAAAGATTTTTAATCGGAACGCGAGTGCCGCAAAAAACAGGCGTTCCGCCGAGTTTTTCAACGTCCCGCTCAATCAATTCCGATTGTTTCATCGCCATTTCCTTCGTTTTGCACAATCGCCGCTCCGTTTTCGACAGTGAAAACCCGCCCGCGATTTTTGAATTGTTCAACCAGTGTTTCTTTAGATGTCGTAACGAACGTTTGGGTTTTATCCTCTAGAAATTCCAACAACTTAGCCGTTCTTTTCCGATCCAATTCCGCATCCACATCGTCGAGCAAGAAGAGCGGATATTCATTGTTGCGCTCAAAATACAATTGAATCGCCGCAAGCTGCAAAATTAATAGCGCGCTACGCTGCTGACCGGAACTCCCGAACGTGCGCAAATCGCGCCCGTCGAACAAAATCTCCAAATCATCGCGGTGCGTTCCGATCAAGCTGTAACCGGATGCCAATTCCGCCTGCACGCGCAAGTTCAATCTTTCGCTCAAAAGACCTTTGTAATCCGATAAATCGCCTTTGCCTTCGAGCTGCGAAACATATCGAATCGTGACGGTTTCTTTTTCAAAAAGGCGTTTTTCCAGCGCCGCTTGCAGCAATTCGACATAACGCACGCGCGCTTTGTAGATTCTCGCGCTGAGAGCAATTAATTGCTCGTTCCAAGGCTCAAGCAGCTCGCGCGTTTTCTCAACCGAAAAACCATTCTCCTGCGCCGATTGCAGAAGCGAGTTTTTCTGCTTGACGACGCGGTTGTAATCCGCCAGAGTTTGCACGAAAGCCGGATAAATCGCCGTAATTCCGCCGTCTAAAAACTTCCGGCGGGCTTCGGGCTGTCCGCGCACAATCTCTAATTCAGAAGCCGTAAAAACAACCGCGTGAAGCTGTCCCAAATATCTTGTAACCGGTTCACGCTTGCCGTTGACGGTCAAAGTTTTGGAATTCGCCTGTAAAGCGACTTGCATAGCGCGATGAATTTCCGCCGATTGCTGCACCGTTCCGCGAACGATTGCCAGTTCTTCGTCAAAACGAATCGCTTCGTGCAATTTCGCGGTGCGAAAACTTTTCGTCGTCGCCAGCAAATAAATCGCTTCGAGCCAATTTGTTTTGCCTTGTCCGTTATCGCCGGTGATGATGTTTAATTTCTCGCCGCAAAAAATTTTCCCCGTCGCGTTGCGGAAATTTTGCAGCTCCAGCGACTCCAGCAACATTGCTAAATTATACCACAAAAACGTAGTTTTATGCCGTTTTCAAACGAATAAAAATCATTTTTTATTCAATTTTCACGCCTTGTTTTCGCGGCTCAAAAATGCTACAAAATTTATGCGAGTTTGTTTCTTTGCGAACAATTCCACCCTTTTAATACTTTCAAAACTTGAGGAGACTTCGAATGCATTATCTCGGACTCTGTCTGTTCCTTTCCCTTGCTCTATCTTCGGCGGCGTTTGCCCAGAAGAATCAATTCGGTTATCCGGCGCAGGTTTTAAACAGCGCGCCCGATTTCGTCGCCACCGCTTTGAGCGGCGAAACTTACAAATTGTCGGATTTGAAAGGAAAGATCGTTGTTTTAAATTTCTGGTCAATCAAATGTCCGGCTTGCGAATACGAAACGCCGGACTTAAACCGGATTGTTGACGAGTACAAAAACAAAGACGTTGTTTTCCTCGCCTTCGCTCACGACGCTCAACCGAAAGTGCAGAGATTTTTGCAAAGAAATCCGTTTAAATACGAAGTTTTTCCCGCCAGCCTACAGCAAATGATGACGATTTACGGCAGACCAATCGGCAACGGATTTTTCGACCTCCCGTTTCCGCTTCACGTTGTCATCAACAAACAAGGCATCGTCGAAGTCAACGAGCTTGGAACAAAAGGCGTCAAAGCCGTCAGAAGAAAACTCGCCGAATTGACGGAATAAAAGAAAAAATCGCATTTGTCTTGCGCGGCAAATTTACGCTATATTCATTTTTCGCTTTTGCCCTTGCGGAGGCTTAGGCTAATTGGTAAGTCAGCAGTCTTGAAAACTGCCGCGAGAAATCGCTTGGGGGTTCGAGTCCCTCAGCCTCCGCCATTTTAATCTCAAATTGCGAATTACAATTTTTTAGGTTACTTTTTTAGGCTGAATGACGATTCATTCAGCCTTTTGCTTTTTATGACTCTAGCTCGCACAAATTCGACAGATAAACGCGAAGCGATTTTGAAAGCGGCGACCGAAGTTTTCGCGCGCAACGGTTATTTCAGCTCGAAAGTTTCCGATATTGCCAAAGCCGCCGGAGTCGCCGACGGTACGGTTTATCTTTATTTTAAAAGCAAGGAAGAAATTCTCCACTCGATTTTCGACCGGACGATGGCGGGAGGAATCGAACAGGCGAACATTGAGCTTGCCAAATGCCGGACGCCGCAGGAAAAATTGCGGTGCTTATCGAAGCTCCATCTAGCCCGTCTCGGCGCAGACCGCGATTTGGCGATTGTTTTTCAAGTCGAGCTGCGCGGCTCAACCAAATTTATGGAAGAATTTTCCGCCGCCGGATTTGGCGAATATCTCAAATTGATTCGCGCAATCTTTGAAGAAGGTCAAGCGGCGGGCGCGTTCAGAAAAGATTTGCACGCGAAAACCTGTGCGAAAATTCTTTACGGCGCTTTAGACGAAATGGCGACGAATTGGATTTTATCGGAAAAAGGATATGAATTGGCGCCGATGTCGGACGCGGTTTTAGACGTTTTCTTCAACGGCGTAGCGAGCAAAAAATAGCGCCGAGTTTTCCGCGGAAAACTCGGCGCTAAAAAATCTATAATCTGATTTTCAATACAAAATACGAACCGGCAGTGTGTTGCCAAAAGTCGCTAAACCACCCTGTAAAGTTTCCCTCAAATAGTCTCCGATACTTTTTGGAGCTTTTTCAACTTCAATAACATCGTAAGGCTGAAGTGCTACGTCTTTCTGCTTTTGCTTTTTGATTTGATCAAGGTTCACGGAAATAACTTCGCGTTCCGGCGAGCCTGTTTTGATGCGATAAATTTTAACGTCCTTCTTTTTCGCATCGCGCGTCAGACCGCCGGAGCGATAAACAGCGTCGGTCAACATCATACCGCCTTCGGGAATTGTTAACGTATCTGCCGCGGGCGGATTTCTGACCTCACCGACAACAAAAACCGGCGGTGCTTTTTGCACCGTCACCACGTCGCCCGGTCGAATTATCGGATTGGCTTCGTTTTTGCCGGAGCTAAGCTCGCTTAATTTATAAACTTTAAACGGCACGTTTGAGCCATCAGCCAAAGGCTGTGGCTCAAGCTCTTCGCCCGGTTCGGGACATTGAATTTGTTGCGTGCGAAAAATCTGAACCGTGCCGCCGGCTTTTTCCGTCCAGCCGCCGGAAAACGAAAGCAGTTCCAGAAGTCGCACGCGACGCTGCATCTCGACTTTTTGCGGCACCCGAACTTCGCCGTAAACGACAGCCGGAGCAGTTTTCTTTTCGACTACGCGCAAACTGAATTGCGGATTTTTCAAATATTTGCCGAGCGCGGTCGAAACATCATCTTTTAGCTCTCGTTCGGTGCGGCATCCGGCTTGAATCGGTTTGTTGACAAAAGCCAAAACAATTTTCCCGTCTTCATCAACCGTATATCTTCCGTCAAACTGCGGCTCGCCCAAAACCCTAATTTCCAGCTCGTCTCCGGGTCCGATCTTGTAGCCGGTCGGAACGGACGGCTGATTATTAGTTTTCGGCGCAGCTTGCGCTAATATTTCCTTACTTATTTCCTGGGCTGAAATGTTGACAGCCGGAAGGCTACAGGTGAGCAATGCAAGAATGCAGCTTAAAATTTTCATATTCTTTTCCTTTAATTAAAATGAATAGCCGTTTGAAAGGCGAGTTTATCCGCAAATCGGATGCGCTTGCAAGATACTTTGATAGCATAACGCAAAAAACGGTTGCGGCTCAATTTTAAAACGGCAAAAAATATTGTTCCAAGCCCGTGATAAAGGTGTTAATTTTATAATTGACGGATTTTTATTTTTAATAGCGCCATTTTAACTGAAATTAACCGTTTGGGAGCATTTGCATTTAAAATTCGCCTACAACTTGTCAGGGGCGTTTGACTTCAAAATGCACGGTCTCCCCGACGTTTTGTAAACAGGCGGCTTTTGCCGTCGAAAGAAGGAGAATAAAAATGATGAAATTTAACAAATCAAAACTGAGTGTGAGATTTTCGATTCTGTTTTTGCTGGCATTTTTTGTGCTCGGAACGGTTTCGTTTGCCGACGCGCAAACGCGCCGCAAAAAGCCGGTTGTGAGAAAGAAAACAACCGTTAAGAGAACCGTCGCCAGACCAGCCGCGCCGCGTATTGTTTATTACACCGTCCCGGCTAACGAACGTATTCGCGTCAGGCTCGAACAGGAATTAAACTCGAAAACCGCCCGTGTCGGCGATACTTTCGAGACCAGAACGGTTGAGCCGGTTTATTCGACCAACGGAGTCGTCGTGATTCCCGAAGGCAGCCGAATCGTCGGGCGCGTTGACGAGGTAACGGCGGCGAGAAAAGGCGGGAAGCCCGGTTCGATTGACGTTTCTTTCACATCCGTTCGCTTGCCGAACGGCACGAGCCGTTCAATTAACGGCTCGCTAACGGATTTAGATTCGGAAAGAGGAGAAAGCAACAATGAAGGAACCGTTTCGCGCAATAAAATGAAAAACCGCAAAATCATCTTTATTGGCGGCGGCGGCGCTGGCGGCGCGATTTTGGGCGCGGCTGTCGGCGGCGGCAAAGGCGCTTTGATCGGCGCCATCATCGGCGGAATCGGCGGCGCGATTGCCGAAAATCAAACCAAAGGCGGCGACGTGGCAGTTAATTCGGGAACAGAATTCGGCGTAATGCTGAATCAGTCAATCAGCCTGCCGAAATACGACGCGACGAATCCGTAAAGCTCGATTAATATTTTTCCATAAAAAGCGGCGTTTGGACACGCCGCTTTTTTCGTTTTAAAATCTCCGCTCAAATTATGAATTTCCAAGAGCTTTTAAATTATCTGGAAACAGCCGGTCTAAACATCGGTTTGAAAATTTTGGGCGCGCTCGTCGCGCTCATTGTCGGGCGCTGGATTATTCGGTTTGTCGTGCGCCTGGCGCGCAAAGCGCTGGAGCTTCAGGTTCCCGAACCGACTTTAAACAGCTACATTGGCGCTTTGATTTCGGTTTTGCTGCACATCGCTTTAATTGTCAGCATTCTCGGCTTTTTCGGATTTGAAACGACGACTTTTGCGGCTTTGGCGGCGGGCGTCGGCGTGGCAATCGGCGCGGCTTGGAGCGGTCTGCTGTCAAATTTCGCGGCGGGCGTTTTTCTCGTCGTGCTGCGCCCGTTCAAGCTCGGCGACACGATTTCGGCGGGCGGCGTAACGGGCATCGTCAAAGAAATCGGAATGTTCGCCACCCGCATTGACACTCTTGACAACATCATCAGCTACGTCGGCAACAACAAAATATTTTCCGACAACATTCAAAACTACTCAGCCAACGAATATCGCCGCATTGACGCGCGTCTGACGCTTTTGCCCGAACAAAACGCGCTCGATGTAATGAAAAGAATCGAAGCGAATCTGGCAAAAATACCGAATGTTTTAACAATTCCCGCGCCCGAAATCGGCATTCTCGAAGTCATCCGCGAAGGCACGACCGTCGCCGTGCGCCCGTTTGCCGAAAACAAAAATTATCAGCAGGTTTTATTCGACACTAACCGAATGATCGTCGAATTGCTCGCCGAAAATAAAGAGAAAAACCGGCAGCAACTGTAAACTATCAACTCTCAACTATAAACTGTCCTGCAAAGAAACAAAGTTTTTCTGCCAAACAGTTTATAGCTCACGGCGCATAGTTTACAGCTTGCTTTTTCGCGTAAAAAAAGGAGACAGGATTTTGTCTCCTTTTTCCATTCCGATTGTTTGAAGTTTTAAACGACGATTGATTCTTTCACCTGCGCTGCGCCGATTTCTTCCAAACTCTTGATAACTCGTTCAATCAACCAATTCGGCGTCGAAGCCCCGGCTGTCACTCCGACACGCTCCGCGCCGCGCACGTCTTCCGGGTTAATTTCCGCTTCGGTTTCGATGAGAAAGCTTTTCGGGCATTGTTCCAGACAAACCGCGAGCAGCTTGCGGCTGTTGGACGAGTGCCGCCCGCCAATGATGTAAAAAGCGTCAACTTCGCCCGCCAAAGCGCGAGCCGCGTCTTGCCTGTCGCGCGTCGCCGAGCAAATCGTGTTGACGATTTGCGTTTCGCCGTTGGCGTTTTCTTTGACGGCTTCGGCGGCTTCGAGAAAAGTTTTTAATTTAATCGTCGTCTGCGAAACGACGAGGGGATTATTTAAACGCGGCAGCGTTTTAACTTCTTCGGCATCCTTAACAATAAATGCGTGCGCCGGAGCGTAGCCTTTGACGCCGATCATTTCCGGGTGATCCGGGTTTCCGACAACAACGACGTGACGGTCTTGCGCCGCAGCGCGCGAAGCGAGCCGTTGCACTTTCGTCACAAACGGACAGGTCGCGTCAACAACTTTCGCGGCGCTCTCGCGCAGCTCGCGCTCGACTTCGGGCGTGACGCCGTGCGCTCTGATCACGGCGGTTTCGCTGCGCTTGATTTGAACGGGTTCGGAAATCGTCGCCACGCCTTCTTTTTCGAGCCGCTCCATTTCCTGCGCGTTGTGAATCAACGGTCCGAGGGCACGCACCGTGTCGCCTTCGCCGATAGCCTTTTCAACCATCTGCACGGCGCGTTCGACGCCGAAACAAAATCCGAATTCATCTGCCAGCAAAACTTGCATAATTTATAATGAAAGCTCTTTAACTTTCGTGAATAGTTTAACAAACGGCGCGCAAACTTGAAACTTAGCGAATCGGTTCGCGCAAACCGTTTACAACTAAATAGTTGGTTGTGCCATAATATTTTTATGAGCGAACTTGAAGACCGAATCACAATTGATCCAAATATTTGCAACGGTAAACCGACAATTCGCCATAAAAGAATTACCGTGCAGACGATTCTGGAATTTTTGAGCAGCGGAGATTCAATCGAAGAAATCTTGGAGCAGTATCCGACTTTGGAGAAAGAAGATATTTACGCCTGCCTGAAATTTGCTACAAATTTGATGCAGCATAATTACGTCTTAGAACCGATTTCGGTATGAAAAAATACCTCGTTGACGCCAATCTCCCCGCGAAAATAAGCGTCTGGCAGAATAATGATTTCGAGTTTGTCAAAAACATTAACGATCAATGGACGGACAGTGAAATTTGGGATTACGCAAAACAGAATAATCTGACCATTATCACCAAAGACGCTGATTTTTCACACCGAATTATCGTCAGTCCGCCGCCGAAAATTATTCACATCAAAATCGGAAATATGAAACTCAAAGAGTTTGAATCCGTCATCCAAAAGATTTGGACGACGGCGGAAAAGTTATCCGAAAATCACAAACCGGTTAATGTTTTCAGAGATCGCATCGAAGCGGTAAATTAGCGAATCGGCTCGCGCAAAATGATTTCGACGGCGCGTGCGGCAACGTCTGCAACTGCCGGATTCGATTTTCCAAGACCTGCCACTTGCATCAACGCTTCGCCGGTGCGAGATAAAAGCCGCACCAAATCGCCTTCAGCAGCGCCGGATTCTTCGACCAATTCGCCCCAATCCGCGCCATTCACCCAAAAAGCGGCGGTTGCGGCGGCGCTAAAATTCAATTCCGGCGCAGGCTCGACTTCAAAACGCCATTCCTGTCCTGCAATTTCAAAGGCTACGGTTTCAAATTCGCCCAAGATTTTCAAAACATCGTCTTCGAGAGGCAAATCGCCGTAATTGCGGTCGGAATCCGAAGCCAGCGCAGCCATCAGAGCGACGGTTTGCGGCAATTCGTAATCGGTAAAAAATCCGCGCCGCAAAGCTTCGCCGACGAGCAGCGGGCGGTCAACGCGCACGTCGGCGAGCCAGCGCCCTTCCTCCGTCACTTTTTGCCCGACGTAATCGAGATAACCGAGCGAATCCAGCACTTTCGCCCGATTTTCAAACGGCTGCCAGATTTCTCCGCGCAAAACGTCAATGTCGCGCGAAAATTTTTCGAGCGCGTCGGCGTCTTCCAGAAAATTCCACAAAACCTGCAAGCAGCCGTTGCGCTCAGGCTTGCTCAAACTCGACGGCGGCAGCGACTGAATCAAATCTTCGATTAATTCGGTCGCGCCCGTGTTTTCATCTTCGATGCGCGAGAATTTCGGCTCGTCAATCGCGGGATTTTTGCCCTCGTGAATGTCGTGAAAAGCGTCATCGAGCGAATTTTCGTGAAGCGGATATTTTTTGAAGTAAATGCGAGTTATGTGCGAGAGCTGAAGCGTCACGCCCTGCCCATTTTCGCGCATCGCCACAACTCTTTCACCGTGTTTTTGCAAGACCAAAAAGAAACGCCGACCGCTGCGCCCCTGAGATACGATGCGACCTTGCTGCACGTTGTCGGTCAGCCAGCGATGACGCAGTTCGGCGCGCGTGTCAGGCAGATTTTCGTGCAGACGCATCCGCGCCGAAGCCAATCTTTCCAAACCGCGAACATCGTCAACCGAAATTTGAAAACCGCTTTCCTTTAAATTTTGCTCGATAAAACTTTGAGTCCGACTCCGCTCGCGCTCTAATTTGCTGATTTTTCTGGCAGTTTCCCGAAATGCAAAAGAGCGTTCGGCAATTTCTCGCACCTGCGAAAAACTGCCGTAAGCGTCGAGCAGATTGAGCAAACTCGTATAAGTCGCCCGAAACTGGCTTTGCAAAGCATCGGGCTGCGCGCGCAGCAAATTAGCGATTCTGAGCGGATTTTGATAAACGCCCGGCACTAAAACGGCGAAACCGACGTTATCGCGCCCGCGCCTTCCGGCGCGCCCGGTCATTTGCTGCAATTCGGAGGCGAAAAGCGGACGCCAGCCGTCGTTTCCGCGCGTGTCGGCGTTTGAGATAACAACTGTGCGCGCCGGAAAATCAACTCCGGCGGCGACGGTCGAAGTGGCAAAAATCGCGTCGAGCAAACCGGCAGCCATCAGCTTTTCGACCAGCAATTTCCAGGCTGGAATATGCCCTGCGTGATGCGAAGCGACGCCGCCGCGAATCACCGTATTGCGATGTTTGTGATAAGCGATTTCGGGATGAGCTTCCGTGTATTCGCGGACAAAAAGGCGGCGTTTTTCGGCTCTTTCAGCGTCCTGTGTTTTGAAATTTTTTGCTACAAGCGCGACTTCCTGCGCCGCTTCGTCGCAGCGTTTGCGAGTTGGCAAAAAAACAATCGCCGGCAGCAAATTAAACCCGCGTAAAGCCGAGATTAATTGCGGCGGCGGAATTTCCGGCAGTTTAAATCTCATTTACAGTTTATTTTAACTTTTTGCGTCGGTCGCGCAAGGGGAATTTCTCAAAGTTTATGCAAATCTTATAAATCACTATTGATAGGATTTGCCCAATGCAATTTTTCTATGTGAAATCTACTTTCTCCTATTTGATACCTATGGAATGTTGCAATTTTTAAATTAACTTTTCTTCCTGCTGATCCCATATTTCAAATAATGATTGCATCTCGGCTCCAACATAAGCGCCGACTACCCCTACTTTGCTATGCACAAGCTGCACTCCGACAATTATTCGCACAAATTCCTCATCCAACCGCAGTTTGCCGATAACTTCCTTATCTCCTTTGACTAGAACGAAACCTTCAAGATCACCGCCATGCGGTTCAAGCGCAACCGCTTCAAAGTTGTCAATCTTGCCTTCCTGTTGAAGCCTGATGCAGAATTGCATCGCGTCGTTAAGAACGCTCTTAGCCGCTTTTTCTCTTCCCGGAATTAAAGCCCCCCAACCAATGAACAAAGCACCTTTAGCCATATCAATTCTCCTATAATTTTATACAGACAAACATATTTGAGAAAGATTCCGCAATTTCATTTCGCGAGTTCGCCCGCAACTAAAGCGCGCGTTTTATCTCGTAGCGTTTCCATGTCGTTTTCAACCGTCAAGCCCGCAGTTTCAATCGGCGATAAAAAGACAATTTCGATTGTGCCGGGATATGCGACGCCCGTTTTTTTGCCCATTAAGTAATCCGAATTTTTGACGGCGACCGGGACAATCGGGGTTTGAGTTTCGATAGCGACTGAAAAAGCGCCGCGTTTGAAAGGCAGCAGTTCGGCGGGCAGAGCGCGCGTGCCTTCAGCGAAGATTGCGAACGAAACGCCGTCGGCGATTTTTTGGCGGACGGCTTCGAGAGTTTGGGAAGCGCGCTCCGGGTTTGAACGGTCAATCGGCAGAATGTTGACATACTGCATTCCGTAACCGAAAACGGGAACTTTCAAAAGCTCTTTTTTCGCCACGAGTCCCATTTTTTTGCCGGTGTGCGCGAACATCGCCGCGGTGTCCAGATACGAGCGGTGATTAGAGGCGAAAACGTAAGCCTTGTTCGGTTCTAAATTTTCCAAACCTTTCATTACGATGCGAGCGCCGCTCAGACGCAGCCACCAGCGCGCGCCCCACCGAGCAAACGGGTAAAACCATTCGCGGCGATTAATTAAACCGAGAACAAGCAGAATCGGCGGCGCGATGAGGAGAACCATAAACGCAACCACCAACATTGACCAGAAATACCAAAGCCGCCCGGTGAAGTTGCGCTTCGTGTTAAACTTCTGCTCCGAGAAAACAATTTTTTTATTTTTCGCTAATTTTTCGGAGAAACTTTCAGTCAAATGTTCAGACATCTTCTTGTTTTATTCGTCGTTTTCGTTTTCGCGCCCGCTTTTGTTTTAGCACAAAAAACGGCTGTTCCATCACCCGAATCAATTTTAGGTTTTCGCCCGACAACCGATAAAACCATCGCCGATTGGCGGCAGATTACAGATTATTTCCAAAAGCTCGACCGCGCGAGCGACCGCGTTTCGATGCAGACGCTCGGTGAAACGACTTTGAAAAAGCCTTTTATTGTAGCTTTTATCAGCTCGCCGGAAAACGTCCGGCAGCTTGATAAATATAAACAAATAAACGCGCAGCTTGCATCCGGCAATGTCAAAAACAATTTTAATTCTTTGATTTCGCAAGGCAAATCGGTCGTCGCAATTTCGTGTTCGATTCACTCGACAGAAATTGTCGCCTCGCAAATGTCTATGAATCTGGCTTATGAATTGGCGACGGCGCGCGACGCGGAAACGCTCGAAATTTTAAACAACACGATTCTTCTGTTGATTCCTTCGATGAACCCGGACGGCGTGCAAATCGTCGCCGATTGGTATCGCAAAACTTTGAACACTTCAGCCGAAGGCAGCACGCCGCCGGAGCTTTATCATTATTATGCCGGACACGATAACAACCGCGATTGGTTTATGCTCAATCTCAAAGAAACACGTCTCGTGACCGATCTTTTCTGGCGAAACTGGTATCCGCATATTGTTTACGACGTTCACCAGATGGGTTCAAACGGCGCGCGTTTTATCATTCCGCCATTTTTCGACCCGCCGAATCCGAATATTCCGCCCGCGATTTTGCGTGAAGTCGGCGCGGTCGGCTATCGAATGGCGGCGGATTTACAAGCTGAAAACATTGCGGGCGTGGCGACAAACGCTTATTTCGATACATGGTGGCACGGCGGCTTTCGTTCGTCGCCGTATTTTCACAACTCAATCGGAATTTTGTCCGAAGCCGCAAGCGCGCGTTTGATGTCGCCGATTAAAATAACCGAAGAAGATTTGCGAAAATCGCCGAAACAGCGCGGTTTGGAATCGCCTCTGCAAATGGTGACCAATCATCCGAATCCGTGGACGGGCGGCACGTGGACGCCCGGCGACATTGCCCGAATCGAAATGGTTGCGTCTCGCGCCGTTTTAAAAATGGGCGCGAAATTCCGGCAGGAATATCTCGAAAATTTTTACAATCTCAACCGCCAGAATCTCCAGCCGAATGATAAACAGCCGGTCGCTTACGTTATTGACGCGGCGCAAGCAAATGAAGAAAACGTTTCGCGGATGATTGAAATTCTGCTCGCGCAAGGCGTCGAAATTCACGAATTAATCAGAGAATTACACACCAACGAAACGGAAATTCCGGCGGGAAGCTTTGTCGTTTTTCTTGCCCAGCCGCAGCGAAACAATGTTCAGGCTTTGTTTGAACGGCAGGTTTATCCGAACCGTTTAAATGCAAACGGCGAGGCGGAAGTGCCTTACGATGTCGCGGGCTGGACTTTGCCTTTGCAAATGGGCGTCAAAACCACCGCAGTTCAGTCATTCAAAGACGCCGCTCCGCTCAGCGCTGCTAGAAAAATTGCCCACATCAATCAAGCGCGCGCCGCTTTGAATTTGTCAGCCGCAAAAGAATCTTTCGCCAAATTGCCGAATCCATTGAACAAAAACGTGCAAATCGGTTTGTATAAATCTTACAACTCCTCAATGGACGAAGGCTGGACGCGGTTTGTTTTCGATTCTTTCCAGATTCCGTTCGATTCGCTTCTCGATGCGGATGTCAGAAAAGGCGATTTAAATGCGCGTTTCGACGTGATAGTTTTGCCTTCGCAAACTGAAAATCAAATCGTCAATGGTTTGAAAAAAGGTGAATACCCGGACGAATTTATTGGTGGAATGACGGAAGCGGGCGTCGAAAATCTAAGAAATTTTGTCGAAGCGGGCGGCAAGCTCATCTGTTTTGACGACAGTTGCGAAATGGCGATCAATCGTTTCAAGCTGCCACTCAAAAACGTTTTAAACGGAATGAAGCGAAACGAGTTTTACAATCCCGGCTCGATTGTTCAGCTTGAAGTTGACGCGGGAAATCCCCTTGCCAAAGGATTGCGCCGCGAAACTCCGGCTTATTTCATCAACAGCGCGGCGTTTGAAGCGACCGACAATTCAAAAGTAAAAGTTGCGGCGCGTTATGCGGAGAAAAATGCTTTGATGTCGGGCTGGATGATCGGCGAAAAATATTTAAACGGCAAGATCGCGCTCGCCGAAATCGAAATGGGACGAGGAAAAATCGTTCTTTTCGGTTTCCGCCCGCAGCATCGAGGGCAAACGTGGGTGACATTTCCGTTTGTTTTCAATGCGCTCGCACATTAAATTTTCTCAAAGCTATTTTCAAAAAATCTTCGCGCCCTTTGCGTTTAACTTCGCGTCCTTTGCGGTTTCGTTTTAATCATTAAGAATTAACCGCAAAGGACGCAAAGGTTCTCGCAAAGGGCGCGAAGATTTTTGCGATTTGCTTTCCTTTCAGGCTTTATCCGAAAATCCTTAAATTTTTTACAATAATTTGTAACCTTTTGACTGTTTTGGGAACTAAACATTCGTAAGGCAATTGAGAGCTGCAAAGCGCAGTAATTTTCCGATGCTCTATCAAGCGAGTGTAGAAATAAACAATTTAATGGAAAGTTCCGATGATTTGATCGCCAGAGTTCAAGGCGGCGACCGCGAAGCTTTCGGTCTGATTTTCGAGCATCATTCCCGGTTTATTTACAAATTTATTTACGCGATGCTCGGCGATCAGAGCCTGGCGGAAGAGTTGACGCAGGAAACTTTTTTGGGAGCTTACAAAGGAATTCACAGTTTGCGCGGCGAGGCGCAATTGAAGACCTGGCTTTGCGGGATTGCGAAAAATGTTGTTTACAAATCTTTCCGGTCGAATCGGAAAGAAGGAATGAAAAGCGGCGACGAAATTGAATCTTTAGACGTAGTTGATAAAAAAAATCTGCCGCCCGACCACGAATTTTTGAGCAAGGAATTAAATCAAAAAATCAGCTCGGCGCTCGCCAGACTGGACGAAGATAAGCGGCTCGTTTTTACGCTCAAGGAGCTGCAAAATCTGAGTTATCAGGAGATTTCGGAAATTACGGGGTTTACCGTCCCGAAGCTTAAAACCGATCTGCATCGCGCTAAAAATGAAATGCGAACCGCGCTCGCGCCGTATTTGGAGGTGAAAAAATGAAGTGTGAAAAATACCTGAATTTGATTGACGATTTTATTGAAGGCGAGCTTGATGAGCAAACTTTCAGACAGGTAAATTTGCATCTTTTCGCCTGCCGGGAATGCGCTTCGCATTATGAAAATTTAAAGCAGGAAAAAGAGATTTATGCGCGTTATTTGTTCACCGCAGAACCACCGAGCGATTTGTGGGCGAAGTTTCAAACAAAGCTGGAAACCGAAACGGCTAAAACTTCGCGTTCAGCCAAAATACTCACGGGAATTAACGGCTGGAAGGAAAATTTCTTCGGATTTCTGCGTTTTTCTCCGGCATTAGCTTGTGCGGCGTTGATTTTGTTACTAGGAATGGGTTTCGTTTTATTCAATTTGTGGACGAATGAAAACTCGCGGAAAAATGATTCTCTTGCGGAAAGTCAGTTTAAAACGGGCGATATTGAAAAGAAAGAAACAGTAAATCCACCGGCAGATGCGAATGACAGGGAAAATACAGTTTCTCCAAAAAACACTGCTGCGAAAAACAAGTTTTCAAATCTTAAATCAAAGCCCGGCGGCAGCATTAAAATCGTTGCGGTTAAAGACACCAAAATAAAGAAAAAAGCTTTTTCCGAAGTTCCTAAAGTTAATCCGGCGGAAGTTGCCGCTCTAACTCAAGAGCAGCAGCAAATCAGGCAGATCAGAAATCTGGAAAACGAGGCTGCCAAACAAGTCGAAAAGGTCGAGTTATTGCTTCGCTCGTTTAGAAATGCGCGTTCGGCTGAAGGCGAAGAGGCTTTCGATGTCGCTTACGAAAAGGAACAAGCTCGAAAATTGCTCGAAAAAAACGTGCGGCTCAGGCGAAATGCCGAATCTTACGGCAGTTTATATACCGAAGAAATTCTGAGCCGGGTCGAGCCTTATTTGCTGGATATTGCCAATCTTGACGGCAATCCATCCTCTGAAAAAGTGCGCGACATTAAAGAGCGCGTGAAGAATCAAAACATTATTGCCAGTTTGCAAATCTACTAAGGAAAGAAATTATGAACACCAAATTTTTGGCACAGATTAATAAATCAGTCTGGAGATCAGGCGTCGTCGCGCTGCTAATCGCTTCGAGCGGCTTTATGACCATTGCGCCCGCGGCAGGCATTACTTTCCCTTTAAATCCAGAGGTTTATGTAGAAGAAGTTGACGCCCAGGATAAGTCTTTCGACAAAGAGTTTCGCGAAGGAAGAGATTTGATTGACCGCGAGGAATGGGCGAAAGCGGCGGCTAAATTTAACGAAATTATCAGCAAATATCCCGATAATAAATCTACTGATGCAGCGCTTTACTGGCTCGCTTTCTGCTTCAAAAAACAAAAGCTATTCAGGGAAGCGAACGCGACGCTCAACCGTTTGCTGAAAGACTTCCCGGCTTCCACGTGGGCTGACGACGCCAGAGTGATGAAGCTCGAAACAGGACATTCGCTCGGAGTTTATACGCCGGGCGCGGCAACCGTGAGACCCGGCGTTCCAAACGGCGTTTACACATCCAAGCTGCCTGTTGAGGCTTTAAAAGGAACTACAGTTCCTTCAACTTATACACAGAGTCTCGCGCTTAGCGATGTTTATAGCAGCATCGCGCCGGCTAAACTCGACCGCGAAGACGAAATTAAACTGGCGGCTTTCCAGAGTCTTCTTTCCGCCGATCCGAAAAGAGGAATTGAAACGGCGGGCGAAATTTTAAAGACGAATTCAAAAGCGAGCGAGAGCTTCAAAATGGAAGTGGTTCGCGCGTTTCGCAGCCCGCGTATGTCAAAAACTCAAAGCATGACCTTTTTCTCTAATGGAGTTGACAGTCAGTTTACGCCGCTCTTGAGAGAAACTCTGGTCAGGAGCTTTCAAAACGAATCGAACGTTAAAATCCGCAAAGAAATTATTTACGCGATTGCCAGCATAAACGACGAGCAATCAGCCAGTTATCTCTCGCAATTGTATTCTTCCGAGAATGATAAAGAGATTAAAAAGGCGATTATCAATTCCTTTAGCAGTCCCGCGCAGTATTTGATTGATCCGGCTTCAAATGGCAGCCTGACTCGAACAATCGCTTTCGACAAGCTGATGGAAATTGCTCGCATGGAGAAAGATGTCGAGTTGCTTCGCACCGCTTTTACTAATTTGCAGAGATTTGCGGGCTGGTCGGCTAATAACGAAGCCGTAGAGATGCTTACGCGGCTTTATGACGGCGAAACGAATGAAGAATTTAAAATCTCTATCATTGAGGCTCTGGCTAATATGAAGCAAAATCAGGCTTTAAGGAAACTGTTAGAGATAGCTAAAAACGACAAATCCGACAAGCTCAAGATCGAAGCAATTCACGCGCTTAGAAACAGCAAAGACCCGGAAGTTTTGAAGTTTTTAGAAGATTTAATTAAGTGAAAGGTGTGCATAAATCATCGCGCGAGCGATGTGATGAATTTAGCCGTGTGTTTTAACGCACGGTAAACAACAGGAGCATTTGCCGTCGCGCGAGCGACGACTGAAAAAGCGACGGTGCGTTTCAATCGTCGCTAATGCGACGCGGCACTTTTCCCGGCTTTCCGTGCGTTAAAACGCACGGCTAAATTTAAGCCACCACTAACGCGGTGAAAACAAATAGCTTTAATTTACACAAACTTCAATTAAGTAGAGGACACAAAAATGAGAAACTTGCCGTTAAGTTTTGTTTTCTTACTAATTGCAATATTTTCTTCTTCAACAAGGCTGAACGCGCAGCCGCAAACGCCGGAAATCGGCGCGGCGGCTCCTAATCTAAATCTTAGTAAAGTGCTTCAGGCAAATAAAATTGCCGCTGTTGATTTAAACGGCTTGAAAGGCAATGTCGTCGTGTTGGAATTCTGGGCGTCGTGGTGTTTGCCGTGCGTTCCGGCAATCCAACATTTCAACGAATTGTCCGAGAAATTCAAAGATAAATCGGTTCGCTTTATCGCCGTCACCGATGATGACGAATTAACCGTCGCCCGCTTTATAAAATCACAGCCGATCCTAGGCTGGATTGGACTCGACAACAACCGCGCGACTATTAATTCTTATCAAGCCGTCCCGTTTCCTCACACGGTTGTTATAGACCGGAATGGTCGTATCGCGGCAATTACCCAGCCGAAAAATGTAACGGAAGCCGTGTTGAACGACTTATTAGCCGTCAAGCAAATCTCGCTTCCGCTAAAAAAAGATGCATTGGCTGATCTGGAATGGGATAAATCGGAAGCTGCCGACGGAATCGTTCCGTTAACGCAGGTCATTATAAAACCGTCGAATGTCGGCAACGGCGGTTATTCGATTAACGCCGGACATTTTACCGCCGACGGCGCGGTGTTTTTAAATTTAATAGTCGCCGCTTATCAAACGACTCCGTTTCGAGTTATCAATAATCTGCCGGAATCGGACAAGAAGTATAAAGTTTCGATAATCCTGCCGCCGGGTCGTGAAAATACTTTATTTCCCCTGTTTCAACAGGCTTTAGCAGCTACTTTCGGAATAAATGCGCGGCGCGAGATGCGCGAAAGAGATGTGTTTGTCTTAGGCGCATCGCAAGGCGCAGCCGTTAAATTACAGCAATCCCGATCTGCTGAAAAGGAGCTTTCGATGATGCGCGGAACAATTCGTTCAAAAAAGCAGCAGGTAAAAGAACTGGCTCAACAACTGGAAAATATACTCGGTCGTCCGGTGATTGATAAAACCGGCTTGACCGGAGAATATGACTGGGAATTACCATACAGTCGTGTTGATAAAAATGTACTTCTCAAAGCGCTCAGCGAAAAATTAGGGCTGGAATTAACGGAAACCAAACAGGCAATCGAAATGCTTGTCGTCGAGAAATCAAGCTCAATCGAGTAAAACACACAAAAAAGGCAATGTGAAGAAATCCTCTCCCGGAGAGGAAACGGGATTTCTTTGCCTTTTTTCCAAAAATTTAAAGCGAAGGAAGATTTAAAATTATGATGGTCACAATCTACACCTCTTTTTTAATGTTGATAATTAGCTTGTTCGGATTTTCAATGCCCGTTCAGGCGCAGGCGATTCCGAATCAATCGGCTGAAGGTTTGCAGAATCCGTTTCTGCTCAGGAAAAAATATCTCAGTCAAAACAACTACATCACGCCGATTTTTGAATTAAAGGCGCTGGAAGAAAAATACCTCGCTTCGCCCGGTATGAAGTCTCTATATCTCGAAGCGATTATCCAGTTTGAAAGCTATGTCGGCAATTACGACGAAGCGTATCGCTACGAAGATATGCTTTACACCGATTTTCCTTCGACGAAAAATATCATCGAGCAATATAAAAAAGATATTTCGGACATTAAAAGCTCGCCGATTGCCGAATATAAAATGCTCGATGCCGTCGCCGCGATTGATTCGATTGCCGACAGCCGGCAGGTGATAATGATCAACGAAGAACATCGCACGCCTTTTCACCGCGCTCTGACGCTTGAGCTTCTGGCAAAGCTTTACGCGAAAGGTTTTCGCTATTTCGCCGCCGAAACCGTTGATGAATCGGACGCGGAACTTACCAAACGCGGCTATCCGACGCAAAACACCGGATTTTACACGGCTGATCCGGTTTACGCGGATGTAATTCGCGCGGCTTTAAAAATCGGCTACAAAATCGTGCCTTACGAAAGCGTTGATAAAACTTGTAAAGCGCCCGAAAACAACGCGGAATTCTGCAACGACCAACGCGAGCGCGGGCAAGCGCAGAATTTATACGACCGAATTTTGAAACAAGACCCGCAGGCAAAGATTTTCGTTCACGTCGGTCGCGGTCATAATTCAAAAGCCGCAATTTCGGAAAACTTCAATTTTATGGCTTATTACTTTCAGCAATTGAGTAAAATCGAACCTTTCACGATTGACCAGCTTCGTTTCAGCGAACGCCGCAATCCGGCGCTCGAACAACCGCTTTATCGCCTGCTAACCAAAGAAAATGTCTTGCAGAAACCGAGCGTTTATCAGGCATCAAACGGTAAATTTTATAATATGCGCATGGGTTACGATATGCTCATTTTTCACCCGCGTCTCACTTACAAAAACGGGCGGGCGACGTTTCTCGAAATGAACGGAATTCGCAAAGCCGAAAAGCCGGATTTAAAGAAATTAAAGCTCGAATCAAGGAATCAAATTTTTACGGGAAAAGAACCTGTTTTAATTCAAGCATTAATCGCGGAAGAAAGCGCGGATGCCGTTCCTTTTGACCAGATTATTTTAGAGCCGAATCAGAAAATTCCGGTTTTAATGCTTTCAAAAGGCAATTTTAAAATTCGCGCGATGGACAAATACGGTAAAGTATTAGGTCAGTACGAAAATTCGATTAAGTGACGAAAGGCAAACTTGTCAAAGGTTTTCTTTCATCTTTAATTCACTGACAAATTGAGAATTTATGAACGAACAAGGGGTAAAGGTAAAACCGGAATTGGGATTAGTCTGCATTACGGCGTCGGAAGCAGTGCGTTATCGAACAATCACGCGCAAACGCCTGCTTGAATTTGACGAGCAAACGCAGCGCGAAAAACTGCGCGAGCTTTACGCCGCAAATCTCGAACGATTTAATAATGCCATCACTTTTTGCAAGGAAAACGGCATCCGGCTTTATCGCCTGACCAGCGGGCTTTTCCCTTTTGCCGATGAGTCTTTCGGACTCGAAGTTTTGCACGAATTTAAACCGCAGCTAGCAGAAACCGGACGACGCGCTCTCCAAAACGGTTTGCGCGTCGTGCTTCATCCCGACCAATTCGTGGTTTTAAGCTCCGATTCGCCGACGGTTATCGAAAACAGCATCAAGATTTTGAAAATGCACGCCGAGATTTTCGATCTGCTCGAACAGCCGCGTTCCGAATGGGCTTTGATGAACATTCACGGCGGCAAATCAGATCGCGCCGAGAGATTAATCGAAACGGTTTTGAATTTACCGGAAAACGTGCGCTCGCGCATCACGTTTGAAAACGACGAACACGCTTACAGCTCGGCTCAAATTTTGGAAGTTTGCCGTCGCGCGTCAGTTCCGTTTGTTTTCGACGCGCATCACCACGTTTGCCGCGAAAAATTGGAATCTTACGACGACAAGAGCGTTGAAGAAACGTTCCGGGCGGCGCGTGAAACGTGGAAAAATCCTGATTGGCAGTTAGTCCATATTTCCAACGGGCGCGAGCGTTTTAATGAACGTTCGCACAGCGACGTGATAACGGCGATGCCCGCCGTTTTCCGCCACGCGCCGTGGATTGAAATCGAAGCCAAACACAAAGAAATCGCCATCGAAAAATTAAAAAACGAATGGCTCTGCAAATTGGATTTGCCCGAAGGCAATCAAGTCGTCGTTTTTCCTGCCGGACAAGCTGCTGCCTTTTAATCATTATCTAAATGGAAAGTGATTTTCACCGCCGAGACGCAGAGACGCCGAGTTTTAAATCAAAAGAGAAAACAAGAGCTATTTTATTGTTTTTCCTCTCTCTGCGGCTCTGCGTCTCGGCGGTGAAATTTCCTTTGTCAAAGCAGGCAATATGTTAAAATTGCCTCGTTATGCTTCGATTTTCCCTGATTATTGCCGCGTTTACCGTCTTCGCTTTCAACTCATTTGCCAATGAACCGGCGCATTTTTATCTCGCCGAAGAACCGACAATCCGCATTGGTTTGGCGACCGACGCGCGTTCGGTGGCGATTTCCACCGCTGATTCGCAATTAACCGCAATCAGCCCGCAAGAGCCGGTGAAATACCTGGCAGTTTCAAAAATCACGGCTCTGGCGCGTGCTTATCGCCCGCCGGAAGTAGAAGTTTTTAATTTTGAAATTGCCGGAATCCAGACGCGCGAAGAAGCCGAACAAATTGCCAAAGACGCCAAAGAAGCCGTCGGCGAAAACACATTGATTTTGCCGGATACGACCGCGAACATCTGGCGCGTCCGCATCGGCGATTCGCGCCCGACGCCCGAAGAAGCCGCTGATTTTAAAGCGACTTTGAACGAAAAAGGTTTTGACGCGGCGCAGATTGTAACAGAAAAGAAATTGCAGCCTTCGGCAGACGCGCTTGCCCTCTCGCAGAAAAAATCTGCAATTCCGAATCTGGTGCAGCCGACCGCTTCGATTCTCGATCCGAATTTGCGCGAAGTCGTCGTTTCGGGCGCGGATTTTACGGCAAATTTTACTTCGCTCAAACCAGTCGCATTCGGTTCGACGAATGAGCGCGCCATTCCGGTGAGCGTCAACGGCAAAAAATATCGCGGGCGAATCGAAGTTTTCGTCAACAATCGCGGGAGCTTGACGGTCGTTAATGTCGTCAAAATGGAAGATTATTTGCGCGGCGTAGTTCCGAATGAGCTTGGTTTTCCCTCGCTCGAAGCCCAAAAAGCGCAGGCTGTCGCCGCGCGCACTTACGCCGTCAGAAACATCGGTCAATTCGCCACGCAGGGTTTCGATATGCTGCCGACAACACGCTCGCAGGTTTACAAAGGCTTTTCTTCCGAAGCGGCAATGGGAACTCGCGCCGTTGACGAAACTCGCGGCGTGGTCGCAACTTATGCGGGCAAACCGATTATCGCGTATTACACTTCGACCTGCGGCGGGCGCACTGAAAACGGTGAAAATATCTTTGAGGAAAAAGAAAGCGGACCGTATTTGCGCGGCGTTGAATGCTCGCTCGAAGGTCAACAGCATTTCGAGCCGTTTTTGGTGAAATCTTCGCGCGAATTGCCGAAAATTGAAAAAGAAGCGTTTGTCGAAATGACCAAACAAGCGGCGTTTCTCGCCGTCAATAATTTCCAAATCTCCACGCCGCGCTTTTCCGACGATTGGTTTGAATCGTCGCCGAGCGAAACCGAATTGCGGACTTGGATGAGCCAGATTTCCGCTCGTCTCGGTCAAACTTTTCCGGCTCAAGTCAATTCGGAAACAGCTAAACCCGCCAATTTCGCGCAGATTTTGGGAACGCTGCTTTACGGCGCGGATTACGCCGACACGATGTTGAGCGCGTCCGATGTTAATTACAATTTGCCCGTCGCTGACATTGAAAAAATCCCCATTAATCAACGCGCAAACGTCGCAATTCTGCTGCGCGACGGCTGGCTTTCGCTGATGCCCGACGCGAGTTTGCGCCCCGACAAATCAATGTCTCGCGCCCGCATTTTAAACATCATTTTGCGGCTCGCCGACAAGAAAAAATGGCTTCCCGCGCTGCAAGCCGGAACGGCGAAACAAAGCGAATTCGGCAAGCTCATTTTGCAATCGGGCAAAACGACGAGAGCTTTAAATCTGCGCCCTGACGTTTTTCTGTTTCGACAATTCGGCGACGCCGCGTTTCAGGTCAAAGAAACCGCGCTCGTCGGCGGCGAGCCTGTTTTGTTTCACACAGACGCGGCGGGAAACGTTGATTATCTCGAAGTGCGCCCGACGACAAACGTTACAACCGCCGAAAAAATGTCGCCGCTCGCTTTCTGGAACGTCAGTCTTTCGCCCGGCGCGGTGCAATCGCGTCTTTCCCGCTTTGTGCGCGGCATCGGCAATCTGATTGATGTCA
The DNA here is from genome assembly GCA_036387135.1 of Pyrinomonadaceae bacterium. Classification (GTDB taxonomy): domain Bacteria; phylum Acidobacteriota; class Blastocatellia; order Pyrinomonadales; family Pyrinomonadaceae; genus JALZCH01. The sequence continues at coordinate 128,426 of DASVUH010000064.1, forward strand.
ACGTCAAACGACGCGGTTTTTCGCGCCGCGCAATCGAACTTGAAATCATCGGCTCAAACGGCGTCAAAACTTTAAAAGGCGGCAAAATCCGCTCGGCTCTCCGGCTCAAAGAACAGCTTTTTGTATTAAACAAACGCTACGGCGCAAACGGCAGCGTCATCGGCTACACATTCACCGGGCGTGGCTGGGGACACGGCGTTGGAATGTGTCAATACGGCGCTTACGGAATGGCAAAAATGGGCATCAAATACGACCGAATTATCAAGCATTATTATTCCGGCGTTGATTTAACGAAGGCTTATTAGAAATCAAAGTGTACACTTTGATTTGATATTTGTACGTATACTGTATACAATTATACGTATCCGCTAACGCCAGTAGGCTGGCAAACAATCTTTAGCCCTTTTCGGTATTTGCCGGAAAGGGCTTTTCGGTTTATAAGTTTGTAAATGAAGAAAACGGCGATTTTGCTCGATATGGGTTTTGTTTTTCACCGTCTGAGAGTTGCGCTTGGCAGACATCCAACGGCGGTTGAGGTTAGACAATTTGCTTTAAAATGTTTGGAAAAAGACGAAGAGATTTTCCGCATTTATTGTTACGATTGCCCGCCTTACGGCGAAAAACAAACGCATCCTTTGAGCAAAAGAATTGTAGATTTTTCCGCTACTCCGACATTCTCTACTCGTACTAAAATTATCGGCGATTTGAAAACAATGGATAATATTGCATTTCGTTCGGGCGAATTATCTTTCGATGGTTGGATTATTTCAAAAGACGCAACAAAAGATATTTTGAAAACCGGGCGCGCTTTGATTGACGATGATTTTACGCCGGATATTAAGCAAAAAGGCGTTGATATGAAAATTGGTTTGGACGTTGCTTGGTTATCAAGCAAGTCAATAGTCGAGAGAATTATTTTGGTTACGGCTGACAGCGATTTCATTCCGGCAATGAAATTTGCCAGACGCGAGGGCGTTCAAGTAATTCTCGTAACAATGGGGCATTTATTCGTAAGAAATGAATTGAAAGAACACGCAGACGAATTTAGAAGCGTGACATTTCCGTAAAACTCGGATTTTTAGAAAATTTAGAAAGACATTTATGATTTTGCTAAAATTCTTCAGGAGTTTTAATGACGTTAGTTATCGAAATCGAACACAGCAAACAGAAATCTCTTGAGACTTTAGCGGAGCAAAAAGGCAAACAAGTCAACGAGTTTGTTAAAGAGATTGTTGACGATTATCTTGCGCGACAGGCGGCTGCCGAGAAAGAGGCGGGCTTTGAAACGCAAAGTTTGATGAGTCTGTCGGAAACATCTTTTAACGAATGCGACAACGACGAAGATGCCATCTACGACAAGTTATAAAAGGTGGGACTCGAAAAAGTTGACAGCAAAGAAATCGAGAAAATACTTCTTACATTTTTCAAATCATAGCTTTTGATAAAATTCTACGCCTTCTTTTAACTGCCCAACAAAAAAGCTGGCAGCTTACTGCTTATTTTTCCCGTAATTTTCTTTCAAACCTTCTCTGTCAATACATTTATTTGCCGAACGCCAGCCGCGCCGCTCCTAAAATTCCGGCGTCGTCTCCGCACATTGCACGTTCAATTTTTGCTCTTTCCGTCGGTTCGCGGTAAGCGCGCTCGCGGACGGTTTCTCTCAGATGCCCGATGAATAAATCCCATCCGGCAGCCGCGCCGCCGCCGATGATAATCATTTCAGGATTTAGGACATTAATTAGCCCGGCGAGCGACAAACCGAGATAAAACCCCATTTGCCGGAAAACTTCGAGCGCCAATTCGTCACCCGCTTTTCCGGCTTCGTAAACATCTTCGGAAGTTAAGCGCCGCTTGCCCGGCAATTTCGATTTCGGATAGCGCGCCGCATTTTCCTGCGTCAGCCGCACAATCGCGGTCGCCGAGGCGTATTGCTCGACGCAGCCGCGCGAGCCGCAGCCGCACGGCGCCCCGAACGGTTCGACGCAAATATGTCCGATTTCCGCCGCCGTTCCGTCGACGCCGCGCAAAATCTTGCCGTCAATAATTATTCCGCCGCCGACTCCGGTTCCGAGCGTGACCAAAATCGAATTTTTAACGCTGCGCGACGCGCCGAGCCAAGCCTCGCCGATTGCCGCCGCATTGGCATCGTTTTCGAGCAAAACCGGCAAATTCAATTCGTGTTCGAGCGACGCGCCCATCCGAAAACCGTTAATCGCCGGGACATTCGGCGCGTGCATCACGACTCCGCTTTCAAACGAAACCGTTCCCGGAACAGCCGCCGCCAGCGCTTTGATTTTAAATTCCCGGCAGTTTGCGCGACATTCTTCCGCCGCTTCGACAATCGCGCCGACAACTTCGTCGGCTCGCTCGACGCGCGGCGTTTCCCGCCGCGTGCGATAAAGAATGCTGCCGTCTGCGTCAACAGCAGCCATTCTCAAATTTGTGCCGCCCAAATCGGCGGCGAGCGTTATTTCCGTAGTCATAAACGAATAAAAAGCTGAATTATGGTTTTAATGCCGTCGGTTCGCATTTACGCCTCAATTCATTAAAGCGATAAAAGCGTCTGCCAGACGGTCGCGCCAGCTCGTCCAGTTATGCGCGGTCGCGCCTTCGACATAAGTCACCGGATAACCTTTGCTGCGCAGCATCACATTGACGCGGCGCGTGTCTTCCGAGCCTTCAAATGTGCCGTCGTCAAGATAAAAAGTGAATTTGGTTTTAGCCGGATCAAGCCTAGCGAGTTCTTTAACGACTCGCTCGTTGTCAATCCAAAACGACGAGCTTTGCCCGCCGATGCGAGCGAATTTGTCTGGATATTTTAAACCGACCCAAAGGCTCGTCACGCCGCCGAGAGAAGCGCCGATAATCGCGCGCCCATCGCGGTTTTTAATCGTGTTGTATTTCGCGTCAATCGCGGGAACGATTTCCGTCGCCAAAAAGCGCGCGTAATCATCGCTTGCCCAATATTCTTTGGTTCGCTCTTTCGGGCTGATGAAAACCATAATGAACGGCTTTACTTTTCCGGCTTTGACTAAATTCTGCTGAATCTGAATTGCTCCGCCGAGCTTGATGTAATCGCCGCCGTCCTGAAGATAGAGTGCCGGACAGGAATTTCGGACGCACTCACCCGGAACATACGTTTGCACCGGATAAACATTGCTCAGAGCCGTGCTTTTAAAATCAATTTTTTCTACAACATCATTGCCGCCCGTGTCTAAAATTGCCGGTTTGTATTCCGGCATCGCAAAAAAGCTGTTGCTTTCGGGCGAGCTGTTATCCAGTTTGTTGGGATTAAGCGGGTCTTGAATCCATTTGCCGTCAACTACCAGCTTGTATTCGGCGCGAGTGTCGGAGGGCACATCGAGTTGAATGGCGTACAGATTTTCGGTGATTGGCTGCATAAAAATCTGTGTTGGATTCCAGTTCGTCATATCGCCCGCGACGTTGATTTGTTTCGCCGCGCCGCGATAAAACAAAATCGCTTTTCCGTTTTCAATAAGGGGACTTTGTTTGGCGTTTTTAATTTTTTCGATTGTTTCCGGCGAAAATTCCTGCGGCTTGATTTTGTCGGATGAAATTACTCTCACGCGCTCGAAAGCCGTTGCTCCGTCAGGCGTTTGGACGACAAGAAGTCCGATTTCTTCTTTTTCCGGCGCGATAATTTCGATTGAAAACTCGCCTTTTTCATTAACCGGCAGCATTCTCGTCACGCCTTTGAATGACAAGGCAACTTTCGCATTTGACACAGTGCTGCGCGTAAAGCTGAATTTTTCGCCCGCTTTGACGGGAACTACAGCTTCTATGTCCATTCCGCCGAAATTGCTCGCTTGTCCGTGAATACCGTTTTTATAACGTTCAAAAACGACATCAGGCGTTTCGAGATTTCTGCCCGCCTGCAAATTGACCGCGAGCCTGATAAACTGCGCCATTGACCAGGCGAGCGGCGTCGCCGCGCCTGTGCCTTCGCCGAATTTTAAATTTGGCGAAAACTGCGAATCCGCATTCGGAACTTTCGGCGAATCCCAAACCTGTTCGGGAATCATCAAGCCTTCGTTGGCAAAAGCGAGCATTGCATCAAGTCGAGATTTTGCTTTGGTCAGACATTGCTCATTGGCTTTTAAATCCGCATTCCGCATTCCGCATTCCGCAATTTCATACTGCCCGCGCTCGCCCGAAAGCAAAGCCCAAAGTCTGCCTTTGCCCGTATATTTTCCGTCCCAATTCCAACGACGCCCGTCATCCATTTCGCCGTAGCCGTCGTGGTTATAGCGGTAAAAACCATCGCCGTTCGGCGTGTTGACTTTGATAATTTGGTCAATGACTTTGACTGATTTGGTAATCAATGGATCGTTCGCCGGTTTGATTCCCAAACGCACAAGCTCCAAAAAGCCTGCGTCAACAATTTCGCGTTCGTCGAAAAATCCCGCGCCGTTGTTGAGTTCGATTTTTTCGCCCGCGTCCGGCTTGCCGTTTTGCGCGATTCGCAGATAATAATTGCCGTCGCCGTATTTTCCGGTCGTAGTCGCCGTCCACATTTCGATTTTGCGCGCCCAATCGTCTGCGGTCGCCAGATAAATTGTCGCTGAGGCTTCGTCACCGTTTTTGCGGGCGATTTCCGACGCGCAGACCAGCCCAGCGATTTCCGCCGCAATCGTCGAAGGAGAAAATCCGGCTTCTTCCTCCCAACGCTCCTGCGGCGTACGCGGACCGTTTCTGACAATAAAATCGGCGGCTTTTTTGACGTGATTTTCCCAAGTCGCGCGGTCGTTTCTGCCGAGCTGATAAGCCAGAATCAACGGATAGGCGACTTCATCGAGTTGAAGCGAACCCCAAAACGGCTTGCCGTCGAGAAAAGAGTTTTGCGGAAAACTGCCGTCCGGTTTTTGCTGGACTCGAAACAGAAAATCGAGCGCGCGGATTGCCGCATCTTTATCGCCCAAAGCCATATAAGCCGTGGCGACCTGATACAAATCCCTCGACCAAACGAGGTGATAACCCGCAACCGTGTTTTCGTTCGCATTCTCGCCGCCGCCCCACGGCACGCTCAAAGAAGCGATGTTTGCGCCGCGATGCGTTTTGTCTTCGTGCGCCTTTAGCTGCATCGCCGCCATATTAAACTGCGCCTGATATTTCGGCTCGACTCTGCGAACTGTTTTGACGTAATCAGACCAGCCTTTTTCATATTCGGCGAGACATTTGGCAAAGCCTTTGTCTTTTGTTGCCGATGCGGTTTGTTTGGCTTTGACGTGGCTGTCGGCAAAGGACAGAATTGCCGTAAAACGCTCAGGCTTTTCGATTTTCCCCATCATCGCGACGTTTCCGTTTTTAGCATCAACGTACTGCGTGACAATTTTCCCGTGTGTTCTTAACTGCTCAAACCCGTCGCTGACCTGATAAAAGCCGACCGTCCATTCTTTGATAATGACATCGCCCGCTCCGAGAGCCGGATTTTCGATGTGAAGAAACGAGGATTTTCCGCCTTTTTCAAAACTTTCGGTCGCCGTCAATCCAAATTTTAATGTTGCGCTGTCGCCCATCCCGCTATTGCCGAGCGACGGGTCGTAATAAACATACAAATTCAAATCTTTATTTTTCGGTTCAAATCGAACGTCAATCAAGACCGAAGCGCGTTCCGGGTCGGTGACATAAGTTTTTGTGATTTTCCATTCACCGGATTTTGCAGTGTTGATTTGGCGAAAAGTCAAAGAATCCGGGCGCGTCGCTTCGATTTTGTGAATCGCATCGTCGCGCTCGGTTTCAACTTTTTTCGTTTTCGGATTGACTACGACAAATTGCAGCAGATGAACATTGGCGACAGTAACATCCGGGTAATAAACTTCCGTCAAAGCGCCGCCTTGCAGCGTGAACCAGACTTTTGATTCCATGCTGACTGAGGTTCCGACGCCTTGTTTTCCGGCGCTCGCCCATTGCGCGTCTTTTCCGGGCGCGCCCGGCGCGAGAGTTTGAGCAGCGCTCAAACAAGTAAAAAGTAAAAAGTAAAAAGGCAAAATTAAAACAAACGATTTTTTGATTTTGCGATTTTTTAATTTACGTTTATTTGTGTTCATCTGCGGTTAGCTCTTTCTTCTAAAAATTCGATAACCCCACGAATCAAGCGCGATTGCCGGCAGCGCAACCGTTGCTTTTTTCGTCGTTTCCGACGCGCTTTGTCCCGGAAGAAGCGGCGCGCCGATGTTTGGCGTCACGTCTTCAAAATTTCCGGCGGCTTCGATTGTTCCGACAAACGACTGACCGAATGTGTTGATTGCAACTAGAATTTCTTCGTTTCCGCTGCGGCGCGAAAAGGTCAGAATGCGGTTTTCGTCGGAATTTCTGAGCCACGTCAAATCGCCGCGACGTAAAGCGGGCGATGATTTTCTGAGCGCGGTCATTCCTTTGTAAAAACGCGGAAATTCGGGGCGGCGGACTTCGTTTTGCCAGAAAATCGGCACTTTTTCAAACAGCGCGGGATAGCCGCTTTCCGCCGTGTCGCCGACTTCCATTCCGTTATAAAGCATCGGCACGCCGTCGAGCGTAAAAACGAGAACTTGAGCTGCGAGCGCGCCGCGTTCGCCGAAACGGGCAATCGCGCGGCGCTCGTCGTGATTGTCGGAAAAACGCATTCGCAAAGCGCCTTTCGGCATTTTGGCTTTGTCCGCTTCCCATGTCTCGCGGATTCTCGTTGCAGGTTTTACGCCCTGAAAAACTTCGGTTAAAGCAGTGTGCATCGCCCACGAATAATCGAGGTCGAACGCCTTGACAAGTAAATCCGGCGATTCCCATTCGCCGAGCCAGATTGTATCCGGCTTGATTTTATCAACTTCTTCGCGCGCTTTTTCCCAAAAATCGGTTGGCACAAATCCGGCAACATCTAAGCGATAACCGTCCAGATCGTATTCGCGCACCCAGAATTTCAAAACATCAATCATATAGTTTCTTAGTTCCGGGTTGTCGTAATTCAAATCCGCGACATCAGCCCAATCGGGAATCGGCGGAATGATGTTTCCGGCTTTGTCCTGCGTGTAAAAAGCGCGTGTTTTCATCATCACCGAATCCCAAGCCGTGTGATTCGCCACGATGTCAATAATCACTTTCATTCCGCGTTTGTGCGCTTCCGAAACGAATCGTTTGAAATCCGTGCTCGTGCCGTAATCGGGATTGATCGCGTAATAATCGCGCACGGCGTAAGGGGAACCGATTGTGCCTTTCGATTTTTCCCGTCCAATCGGATGAATCGGCATCAGCCACAAAACAGTCACGCCGGTTTCTTTCAAACGATCTAAGTCCGCAGTAATAGAATTAAAATCGCCTTTCGCGGAATACTGGCGCGGAAAGATTTCGTAAATTACGGCGTCTTTTACCCAATCCTGACTAGGGCGCGCCGTTTCTTTGGAAAAATCGCGCGTGTTTGCGTGTTGCGCCGCGATAATGTGCGGCATCGTTGAAATCAAAAGCGTCGTGATGACGCCTTTGGTCATTAAATCGCGCAAAATTTTATAACTCATAGAAATCAAATTACCGATTGCCCAAGTCGTAAACCGTTGTGTTCGGATTGTAGATTTTCCAATCGAACCAGTAATCTTTGAGCGAAGCGATTTTCTGTAATTGTTTTCCGGCAAGTTGTCCGCTCGCAGCTTTACCGGAAAAATCCCAAACGCTGGCGGTTTCCGCGTCCGTCAACTGAAAATCCGTCGCGTCCGGTTTGATAAAAAATTCCAGCTTGCGCCCTTCAATCTCGGTGTCAAACGCTCGCACGGATTTTTTGTCAGCGCCGAGCACAATGACGATTTGTTTGCCGCCGAGCCGGTCAATAATCGGACTTTGTTTTTCCAATGCCGACATCGGATAAGCCTTTGCTTCGCCGTTCACTTTGATTCCGACGACCAGCGCACGCGGTTCGAGCGTTTTGTCCAACTGCTGCGAAACGTTGACAGGCATTTTGCCAATCTGGCTTTCCCAATCGGATTCATATTTTCCCGCCGCCAGAATTTTTTCATCTGGACGCAAAACGCGTCCGTTCGGTTTTTCGCGTTTCCACAATCCGAATGTCAGCTCGTCGTGGAAAACCGGCGCGAGCTTCGTTCCCTTTAATTCGCCCTGAATGCAAGCGCCCGAAACCTGCTGCCACCACGAGCCGGTTTCCTCGTCGCGCATAATAAAATTCTGATTGTTAATTCCGGCAAGCCGAAAATTCAGTTGCCGCCCGTTCACTCGCGCCTCCCACACCAGACCGGTGTGACAGAGCGTTCAATACGTAGCCACAATCGGAACGCCGCCAACCGTGTCGTGAACGAGATGATGATAAGCCATCTGTCGAACCGGATAAGCAGCGGCTTCGCCGTTTAATTCAATCGCCAGAACCATCTCGTCATCGGCAACAAAATCAGCTTCATTCGTTTTGGCATAACTCGAATTTGCGAGCGGATTAAACATCCATTCAAAATGATTTTGGCGCGCGAACCAAATCGAAATCGCCAAAACGAAAAGCGGCACAATCAAAAACGCTTTGCCGTACCATCGCCGCGAATTTCTCCAAATATAAGCGGCAGCGAACAGCGCCAAAATCGCCAAAATAATTGTCGCAATCGGCGACCAGCTTTTAAGCGCGAACGAAATCGCCAAATCTCGCTCGGTTTGCGGCGAAAATGGCTTAATCAAAAACACCGGAACGGCGATTAGCGCAAATGCCGCCGCGCCGATTGCAAATAACGAAAGCCAGGCAACAATGCGATTTTTATTTTTCATAATTAAGTTAAAATCTCGAATTGTTTGGCGGCGGGCGAACTTGCCGCTAAACGTTTCGTTTGTTCTTTAATGTCCCGCCCCGACAGTAATTGCGTCGCCCGCAAGTTTTTCCTGTCCGATGTCCTTCACAATCAAGACGCTCGCTGCCGCGACGATCATGCTCAAACCGCCGAGCATCACCGCGTTGAGCGGGTTGCCGCCGAGCAGCGATTTATAAATTTGCGGCGTGAGAAACGACTGAATGATCTGCGGAATGACGATGAAAAGATTGAAAACGCCCATATAAACGCCGATGCGCTGGGCGGGAATCGCGCCCGCTAAAATCACGTATGGCATCGAGAGAATCGAAGCCCAGGCGATGCCGACGCCGATCATTCCGATAAAAAGAAAATAAGGGCTTGTCGCAAAATAAGTCGAAAGCAAACCGAGTCCGCCGAGCGTCAGGCAAATAATGTGAACACCTTTGCGGCTCGTCGCTTTGGCGAGCGGCGGAATGGCGAACGCAACGAGAAAACAGACGAAATTGTAAACCGCGAAACATAATCCGCCCCATTCCGTCCCTTGCGCAAAAAGCGGCGATTTTTCGTCCGGCGCGCCGAAAACGTGGCGAGCGACAGTGATGCCGTAAAATTGCCACATAAACGGCAGCGCGAACCACGTAAAGAACTGCACGACGGCGAGTTGTTTCATCGTCGTCGGCATTTCGCGCAGCGCTTCGCCGATTTCTTTAAAAATATTGCCGACAATTCCGCCTTCCTGCTGTTTGCGGCGAAATTCTTCCATATTTTCGGGCGGATATTCGCCCGTTGAAAAAACCGTCCACAAAACCGCCGTCAAAAAGAAAACCGCGCCGACTATAAAGGCAATGTAAGTCGAATAAGGAATCCCGCTCGCCAAAGTTCCGACGACGCCCAAAGTTCCCAAAAGCCACGGCAAAGCGTTTGCCAACGTCGAGCCGAAGCCGATAAAAAACGACTGCATCACAAAACCCAAAGTGCGCTGTTCTTCCGGCAGTTTGTCGGCGACAAAAGCGCGAAACGGTTCCATCGTGATATTAATCGAAGCATCCATAATCCAGAGCAGCCCGGCAGCCATCCAAACCGCCGACGAGTTCGGCATCAGAATCAAACAAATGCTCGCCAAAATCGCGCCGACCAGAAAATACGGGCGACGCCGACCGAGCCGCGTCCAGGTTCTGTCAGACATCGCACCGACAATCGGCTGAACGAGCAATCCCGTGAGCGGTCCGGCGAGCCATAAATACGGCAGCGAGGCTTCGTCCGCGCCGAGATATTTGTAAATCGGCGACATATTCGCCATCTGCAAACCCCAGCCGAATTGAATTCCCAAAAATCCGAAACTCATGTTCCAGATTTGCCAAAAACTAAGTCGCGGTTTGTTTTCCATAGTTTTTTAGAAATCCTGCAAATCAGAAGTAGAACCTAAAAATTGAATTCTTCTTCGCGCCCTTTGCGAGACCTTTGCGCTCTTTGCGGTTAAGTTTTCTATAGAATTAAACCGCAAAGAACGCAAAGGTTTTCGCAAAGGGCGCAAAGAAATTGATTCTTGACTGACATAAACCAACTTGAAATCACTTCCTGTTTTTTAGAAATGCGACGATCCACACCGCGGCAACCATAACAATAATGAATGAAGCGGCTACGATTACTGCATTTGACAAAATCCTCCCAGAGCCGCTTCGCCCTACAAAGCCCATAATCAACAGCCCAGCCGCCATAAACAGCGCGATCAAAGAAAGCGGTTTCATCGTTTCACCGTAAAAATGCTCGCCGTTCGCGCAGGCATATTAATTTTCATTGTGCGGTTTTCGATTCTGACATCCGCAACCTTGCCGAGCCGGTCAATCAAAATCGCGTTTGCCGGAATCGGTTTTAAGTCCGTTAAATCAAACTGCACCCCGGCATTTTTGGAATCGTTATTAAAAACGACAATCACGGCTTCTTTTTCCGTGACGCGCGCGTAAGCCGTTTGCTGGTCGGCGTCGTATAAATCGAGCGTTTTGCCTCGCCGCAGCGGCTCTAACTCGCGTCGGAGCGCGCCCAATTTCGCCAGATGATTCCAGACTTCGTTTTCCTGAATCGTTCTGCCCTGCGGCGAAAAAGCGCTGCGCGGGTCGCCCGCGAAACCGCCGGGAAAATCGCGGCGGTTATCGGGATCATTGCCGCCGTGCATCGCCAATTCGTCGCCGTAATACAGAAGCGGCGTGCCGCGCGAAGTCATAATCAGCGTTTGCGCCAGTTTCAAACCTTCTATGCCAGCGCCCGGCTCGTTCATAAAACGCGGCATATCGTGAACGCCCAAAAACGTCACCAAAATGTCCGGGTTCGGATAAAGCCAATCTTTTGAAAAAATCTGCGTGACTTCACGAATGTTTTTGCCTTGCCCGAAAGCGTTGCGAATCGCATAAAAAAGCGCGAAATCGTAGAGCGTGTCAATTCCGGTATCAATTCCGTCGTGTCCGCGTTTGCCCTTTTGAAAATACGAAAGCAGAGCCGGATCGCCGTCGTAAAGCTCGCCCATCACGTTCAGATTCGGATATTCGCGTTTAATCGCAGCCATCCAGCGCGACCAAAACGAGCGCGGAACATGCGGCAAAGTGTCCATTCGAATCGAATCGAATCCCGCCATTTCCACCCACCAGAGAGTGTTTTGAATCAGATATTTTTCGACTTCAGGGTCGTTTTGATTAAAGTCGGGCAGAATGTCTATAAACCAGCCGTCGAGATTTCTTTGCTGCGTTTGAAATGTGGCGCGCGGATTCATCGTCGTCCATTTTTGCCAGTTGTTCGATAGATGGTTTTCCACCGTCCCGTTCCACCAGGTCGGCGTCGGCGGATCGTTTGCCCAGACGTGATACGGTCCGGTGTGATTGGCGATTTGGTCTTGAATGACTTTAAAACCTTTACTTTGCGCGACGCGAACAAACTCGCGCAGTTTCGCCATATCGCCCAAACGCTCTTCAACCGCATAAAAATCAATCGCGCCGTAACCGTGATAACCCGTCGTCTCCGGCACGTTCGGATAAACTTCTTTGGTGTCGAAACGGTCGTTGTTATCGTAAACCGGCGTCGTCCAAATCGCCGTTACGCCCAAAGATTTAATGTAATCGAGATGATTGATAACGCCCTGCAAATCGCCGCCGTGATAATGTCTCCCCTTAGAACGGTCGAGCAGTCCGGGCGATTTCGCAGGATTATTGTTGGTTTGATCGCCATCGGCAAAACGATCCGGTATCAAAAAATAAATCACATCATCCGGCGTAAAACCGCGAAAACGATTTTCGCGCGGCATTTTTTGAGATATTTCAAACTGAAAATCGGTGTTTCCGTTCGGCGTCGTGATTCGTAAATCGTGTTTCCCGACGCGCGTGCTGCGGTCAATTGTCACGTCAACAAACAGATAATGCCCGTTTGCGCTGGTTCTAAAATTTCCGACGCGCAAATCTCTCGAATTTGAAACAACCCGCGCGCCCGTCAAATTTTCGCCGCGAATCAGCAACCGCACGGGATTTATCGAATGATTCGCCCACCAATTCTGCGGCTCGACTTTTTCAACTTTTGGAGATTGCGCGAAAATCGCAACTGCCAGAAATAAAATTGAAACGCAGAGACGCAGAGACGCAAAGAAAAAGAAAGATAAAAACCCTTTCTCTTTCATAAAAACCTCTGCCTCTCTGCGTCTCTGCGTTGAAAAATCCGCTTTCATATCAAATACGCCCATAAATTTCAGTCAGCTCGCGCAATCTCTGAGAAATCTTTTCGCCGAAATCGCCTTCCCGACAACGCCAGAACCAATTGCCGGAACTCGACGCGGGCAGATTCATTCGCGCTTCGTTTCCTAAACCGAGCAAATCCTGCATCGGCACAACAGCGGTGTTTGCGACCGAAGCCCAGACCGCGCGGATAAAATCCCAGTGAATTTCTTTGCCGTCCGAATTTAAATATCGAAGACAAAAATCGTGTTCTTTGCCGATTTGCCCGGCGTCGCGCGTCGAGCCTGCGCCCGCGTGCGAATGAAACCAGCCGATGGTCGTGTCGTTGTCGTGAGTCCCGGTGTAAACGATTGAATTTTTAATATAGTTGTGCGGCAAATCCAGATTTTTCGCGTCGCCGCCGAATGCAAACTGCAAAATCCGCATTCCCGGAAAACCGAATCCGTCGCGCAATTCTTCGACATCCGGCGTAATCACGCCCAAATCTTCCGCCCAAAACGGCAAATCGCCGATGGCGTTTTCGAGCGCGTTAAACAATTCCTTGCCCGGAACATTAACCCATTGCCCGTTGACTGCGGTCGCGTCGCCGCCCGGAACTTCCCACGCCGCCGCAAACCCGCGAAAATGGTCAACGCGCACGATGTCAACCGTTTGCAAAGTAAACCGGACGCGCGAAATCCACCAGCGAAAATTGTCTCGGCGCATCTCATCCCAGTTGTAAATCGGATTTCCCCAAAGCTGTCCGGTCGCCGAAAAATAATCCGGCGGAACACCGGCGACGACCTGCGGCGAGCCGTCCGCATTTAATTTAAATTCCTGCGGGTTACACCACACGTCAGCCGAATCGAGCGCGACGAAAATCGGCACGTCGCCGACGATTTTAACGCCTTTTTCGTTCGCGTAAGTTTTCAAAGCGTCCCATTGTTTGAAAAACAGAAACTGATAAAATTTTTGAGCGAAAACGTCATCGTCAAACTCACGCCGAGCAGTTTCGAGAGCTTGCGGACGGCGCAATTTCAAATCTTCGTCCCATTCCTGCCAGGATTTTTGCTCTTGCGACAATTTAACGGCGCGAAACAGGGCGTAATCTTCGAGCCAGAAGCCGTTTGAATCGCAGAATTGATGAAACAACTCCGCGATTTCCCGATCATCGGTTTTCCGAAAATTCTCAAACGCCTTTTTTAATAGCGCGTTTTTGTAATCGAGCGCCGCGCCGAAATCAACTTTGCCGGTGGGAAAATTCGGCGCGTTTTGTAAATCTTCGACACTGAGAAAACCGTCCGCAACAATCTTTTCGGGCGAAATCAGCAGAGTGTTTCCGGCAAACGCCGAAAAACATTGATACGGCGAATCGCCGTATCCGGTCGGACCGAGCGGCAAAATTTGCCAATACGTTTGCCCGCTTTTTTCGAGAAAATCAACAAATTGATACGCTCCGTCGCCGAAATCGCCGATGCCGAAACCGCCCGGCAACGATGTCGGATGAAGCAAAACGCCGCTTGCTCTTGGAAAATTCATAATTGAAACAAAAGAATTATTTTACAATTTTGTAAGCCACGACGCTTTTTTTGTTAATGAAAATATTAAATTTACCGTTTTCAACTTTAGAAACTATCGGAATACCAGCTTCTGGTTGAAGTCGTGAACCATCAGCCGCGTTGATTGCTGAAGCTGAAAGTTCCAAGCCTCTTTTTGGTTCGTTTGAATTGTTGAAAGCAATTACGAATGTATCTTGACCAAATTTGCGTGCAAAAACGTAAATATCGTTGTCATAAAACAGATCAATCGTTTTACCTTCGCTTAATGCTTTGTTTTCTCGCCGCAAATTAGTCCATCTTTGTACCCATTCAAACATTTTTTGTTCTTCCGCCGTTCTGTCTTCACGTTTGAAAGCGCTGCGCGCATCGCCGGGAAATCCGCCGGGAAAATCGCGCCGGTTGTCGGGATCGTAACCGCCGCGCATTGCGATTTCTTCGCCGTAATAAATTTGCGGAATGCCGCGCGTCGAAAGCAAAAACGCGAGATGCAGCATCGCGCCTTCCGTTGTCGCGCCTTCGAGCGACATAAAACGGTCTGTGTCGTGATTGCCTGAAATTGTCGTGACGTTGTTTACGTTCGGATAAAGCCCGTCGTATTTCAAAACGTCGCGGAGCGCGCTCATCGGTTTTTTTCCGGTGAAGGCATCGAGCGAGGCGCGCCACAAATTAAAATCGAAAACAGACGGCAGATTTGTATCAATGCCGTCCCAACCCGTTTTTCCGCCTTGAAAAAAGGCTGTTTGGGCGGAATCGTTGACCATCACTTCGCCGACCATCCAAAACTTCGGGTACTGTTTTTTGATTGTCGCCGACCAATCGCGGATAAACGGGCGCGGCATATACTGGATTGTGTCCTGCCGAATCCCGTCAATGCCGGTCGTTCCGATCCACCAGAGGGCGTTTTGAATTTCGTAACGCGCAACTTCCGGCTCGTTTTGATTTAAATCCGGCAGCAGCTCGTTAAACCAGCCGTTCAGCAGATTGTTTCTTTCAGTGACGGAACCGTTCGGAGAAAGCAAAACGGAGTTGTTAAATGAATTTTGCTCAAATGGACTAAACCAATTTCGCAGCGGCGGATTTTTCATCCAGACGTGCTGTGCGGCGACGTGATTTGCAACCTGATCTTGAATTACTTTAACGCCGCTGCGGTGAGCGGTTTCTATAAACGCGCGCAAATCAGCCATCGTCCCGAAACGGTCTTCAACGGCGTAATAATCAACGGCGTGATAACCGTGATAATTCGTGTACGGACACCAGGGTTTGTCGCATTCGTTTGCGGCGTTCGGATTGTCGTACCAGGGCGTCAGCCAGATTGCCGTGACGCCGAGTTGTTTTAAATACGGAAGATTGTTTTTAATGCCGCGAAAATCGCCGCCGTGCCACGCTCGCGGATTTTGTCTGCCGTTTGCCGAAGTTGGAGCGTCTGCGGGCGCGTCGTTTGAAGTGTCGCCGTTGGCAAAACGGTCGGGCATTATCAAATAAATAATGTCGTCGTTCGTTATGCCTTGAAAGTTAATTTTTGAATCGAGCGGAGAATTGATTTCAAAATCAAAAACAGATTTGCCGTTCGGCGATTCGATTGCAAGCGGATATTTGCCCGGTTTCGAGTTTTTATCAATTGTTAAATCAACAAACAAATAATCGCCTTGTTCATTAATGCGAACGCTTGAAGTTTTTAAAGATTTATTTGCCGATTTAACGGTTGCGTTTTTGAGATTTTCGCCCCGGATTAAAAGCCGAACCGGATTGATTGTGTGTCCAGACCACCACGAAGGCGGCTCGATTTTGGAGATTTTCGGCTGTTGCGCCGGAGCAAGCGAAAACGTGAGGAAAACGAAAAGAGCGGAAAGCGCGAATTGAAAATACGAAAAATGTTCCCGGTCATTCATAAATTCAATTTTCACTTTCCGCTCGAAAAATCAAAGCCGCCGTCGCTTATCGAATTTCTGACGGCTTTGATTCTAAATTAAAATTCCAACCGAAGTCCGAATTGAAGCTGGCGATTTGTGAAAGGAACAATCGTGCGGATCGTTCCCAAACTTGTATCTCGACAGCCGAGATAATTTGACTGCGACTGCTCAAACTGGGCATCGCAATTGGTTTCGGGTCTGTTAAATTGCGGAGTGTTTAAAACATTAAACCCTTCGGCGCGAAGTTGAAGCTTAAAGCTTTCATATAATTGAAAGTTTTTGGTCAGTCCGAGGTTTAACTGCGATGTCGAAGGCGAGCGCAGAGAGTTTCTTTCCAGGTTACCGAAACGACCGGCATTTAACGGAACTGCTCTAAAAGCAGTTCGATTTAAATACGGATTTCCCGTTTCATTTTCTCCATACGGATCGCCCGTGACATCAACTCTGATTCCGCCGTTGCGAATATCAAATGCGGTGCCGCTTTGAGCGCGGTAAATAGCGTTGATTTGCCAACCGCCGATGATAAAATCCAAAGCGCGCGGAATATCCGAACCAATCTTGCGTCCGCGACCGAACGGAAGATCATAAACCGTTTGAAATGAAAAGACGTGCGGATAATCCAATCTCGAAGTGCCGAACGGTTCTAAAAAGTTTCTGTTGCCGCGGTCGGAAGCATCAAAAGCTCCCTCGCCGTTGTCTTTCGTTTTTGAGAAAGTGTAAGCGGCGAGGAACTGCCAGCCCTGCGAGTATCGGCGTTCGAGCTGAACCTGTAACGAATCGTAGCTTGATTTTCCGATGTCGCCCCGCACGTTGACCGAACCGACGCCGGGATAGCAGTTTCCCAAAGTGCGACTGCTAATCGGGCACGGAGCCGCGAAAGCCGGGTCAACTATTGCGCCGTTCAAATTGTAATAAAGAATCAAATTACGCCCGCGCGTGCCGACATATCCGACGCTGACAGCGGTGTTTTCGAACAATTGCTGTTGAAATTGAACGTTGAATTGCTGAACGTTCGACGTTTTGTTGTCCGGTCGAACGGCAAGAACGTTCGCGTTTGTCGGATTATTCAAAAACGACTGGCTCAAATTCACCTGCGGCAAAGGAAGCGGTCGCGTCGCTAATCTGTTATCGTTGCTAGGATTGTTCGGGTCGCCCTGACCGCTAAAAGTGATGCGGTAACCGTCGTTGTAGAAAAAGCGTAAGCTGCCGGAATAAGGCGGGTTTTGAGCGAGTTGATTGCTGATTCCGCCTCTGTCCAGAAAGTAGAACAAGCCGTAACCGCCGCGAATAACCGATTTGCCTTTGCCGGAAATATCGTAGGCAAATCCGATGCGCGGACCGAAATTGTTTTTGTCTGTGTTGGTTAAAGTGTCTTTTCCATCCGTCGCTACGTTCAAGCGTCCGGTGGATAAATCGAAGTTGGCTTGACGACCATATTCTTCCGCCGGGTTGGTCAAATACTCGTAACGCATTCCGAGATTAAGAGTTAAATTTTGTGAAACTCTCCAATCATCCTGAGCAAAAAGGGCGTTTTCCCAATTGATCGTTCCCACGTTCCCAAGCTGAATTCCGATGTCGTAGGTGCAAAAGAAACCGATCAGCAAATCTGCTTGTTCCCAGCGGGTCGTGCCTGATTGCGCCAAACTCGGCGCTGCTCCGCCGTTCGGGCATTCGTTAAAACTGCCGTTTCCGTACATTCGGAAATCGCCTTTTCCGGCGAGCGGGCGAAACAATTGAACATTTCGTTTTAAAATTGTCCCGCCGAAGCGAAACGTATGATCGCCGGTGGTATAGCCGATACTGTCAACAATTTGGTAAGTGTTTTGCGGAACGCGATACGGACCGTAATCTCCCGTGTATTCAAGCTGTCCGTTGTATCCGCCGATTAATGCGCCGCCGCCGAGGCTCGAATCGCGGTTTGCATTGGCGATGCCGAGGCTTGATGAGATCGGCTGATCGCCGAACGGAGGTTCATAACCGTATTGAATGCGGTTGGCTTGAAGTCGCAGCTCGTTAAACAAATTGCCGGTCAGCGAACTGTTTAATCCAACGACGATCCCGCGAGTACGAGTCGGATTTGTCCCTGAACCGAAACCCGAAGGAAGCGTCGTCAGTCGAGACGTAACCGTTTGATCAAACTTCCCGTAGCTGCCGCGTACGAACATTTGATTTCTGTCATTAATGTTTGCGTCAACGCGCAAATCAAAAACATCCTGCTGCAAAAGCTCGTTGCGCGTATTAACGTAATTATCGCGGACACCGGCGCGTGTTGGAAGCGGAAAGGCGCGCAAATAATTTAAACCGGCTTGGTTAATCCGATTACCGGGCAGCAAATCAATTCGATTGCCCGGAATGTTAGCACCGGTCAGCGGGTCTCTGAGCTGAATGCCCTGCGTTAAAAGCTCTGAAAAGTCGCCGTTACGAAAAGCAAGAGTTGGAACCGTCGCGGTGTCAGTCGAGCGCGGAAGGAATTGACGCAAGCCGTCGTAGCTAAAGAAAAAGAAAACTTTATCTTTTAGATTATTGACAACGGGAACTCCTTCGCCAAAACCAGGAAGAATTACGGGACCGCCGACGGTTGCGCCAAACTGCCCGCGGCGAAACGGTGCGATTCTTCTTCCGTTGCCTCCCTGCGAAGTCGGGCGAGCGTCAAAAAATGTCGGGCGAGCATCAAACACATTGTTGCGGATAAAAAGGTAGGAACTACCGTGAAAATCATTTGTTCCCGATTTAACTACGGAATTGATAATCGCGCCTCCGCCGCGCCCGAATTCAGCCTGAGCGACGCTCGTCTGCACGCGAAATTCCTGAATGGCTTCCGCAGAAGGAAAAATGTTAATCGTGTTGACGAGCGATTCGTTGTTATCAACGCCGTCGAGCAAATAATTGTTCGCCTGCGTGCGTTGCCCGTTGACGCTAATCGCCGCGCCGCCTACATTGCCGCCGCGATAAGTTTCGGCGTCACCGCCAGCGCCGGATGCGAAACCGCCGACATATCCTTGCGTTACACCCGGACTGAGACGCGCCAGTTCTAAAACGTTGCGTCCGTTAAGCGGAAGCTCTACAGCTTGGCGTCCGCTAACGACGTTTCCAATAGCAGAACTGCTGGTGTCAACAATCGGCGCCTCCGCCGTCACTTCGACGACCGCCGAAACGTCGCCCGCTTCGAGCGCAAAATCGAGAGTCGCGTTTTGTGCCACTTCGAGCGTTACGTCTTGTCTGGTAGTTTTAAAATTTGCCTGTGTTACTTCGAGCCGATATTGACCGGGCTGAAGCGTCAAGATCGAATATCCGCCCTCTTCATTGGTTTGAATTTCGACTGTGCGATTTGTCGCCACAGCCGTCGCTTTGACGGTCGCCCCGGCGACAGCCGCGCCGGTCGCGTCAGTGACGGTTCCCTGAACGCGCGCCGTTTCGGTTTGCGCGTAAATTTCAACGGTTGAAAATAAGAGAGTTGCCAGAACAATCAAGAAGAACGGCACTCTTTTTCCAAAGCCAAACATAAAAGTTCCTCCTTTTGCGCCCTTTCGGGAAAACTGATTTTAAATTTCTATTGCGGTAAATAATTTGCCGATTTGTTTTCAATCGCTAAATTTACGATTAATTAATCGACGCGAAAAAACTAAAATTAATAAAAAAAATGGGGCAAAAATGAAAGTTTGTTGGATAGACAAACAAAGTTTTTAAACAACAAACCGGCAATTTTTCGCTAACATAACACCTCTGTCACAAAAAGTCTAGGTTGCCGATGCAAATTTGTGAATTAAACTTAAACTGATTGCTCCCTGCAAAGTCGGCTGTTCGCCGAGAGTTGAGGCTTTGATCTGAATTTCGGGCAATTTTTGGCGAATATTTGTTTCGACGGTTTCAAGCAATTGCCGTTCAATCAGCGACCAAATGCGAGTAATCTTTCCGCTGATAACGATTATTTCCGGGCTTAATCCGACAATTAAATTGACAATTCCGAGAGCCAAATAGCGCGTCGTTTCGTTGACTGTTTTGAGAGCTTCAGTGTTTTGTTCGAGGGCGAGCGAAAAAACTTCTTCGACATTTTCCGCCTTGCGGTCGGTTAAATCGTTAAAGCGCGCGAGCGTAGCTTTGTTAGAAGCAAACGCCTCCCAGCATTGAGTGCTGCCGCACGAGCAGACTACTTTATTTTTACTCCCGACGACCATATGCCCGAACTCACCCGCAGCGCCCTGGTTGCCGCGATAAATTTGCCCGTCGAAAATTATTCCCGTCCCGATGCCTTCCGCCACCAAAACGCTGACAAAGTTTTTGACCGTATGCTCCAGCCCGCCGAACCATAATTCGGCGAGAGCAATGGCGTTGGCGTCGTTATCAATGACAACGGGCAGTTCCGCCGCTCTCTCGATTTTTTGCTTCAAATTCCAGTGTTTCCATTGGAAATAAGGAACATACGAAACAATTCCGGTCGCCGCGTCAACCAAGCCCGGAATGCTGACGCCGATTTCAACCGAATCGCTTTTCAGCTTCGATTTAATTTTTAAAAGACGCTTGATGATTTGCTCGAACGTTTTTTCGCTGTCCGGCGATGTTTGAAAAGATTGCTGTTCGAGAATCTCCCCGGCTAAATTTGCCAGCGCGACGCTCGTCGTAGTCGGAGTTATATCAACGCCGACAGCGACCGGCTGATCTTTTCTGAGCTGCAAAAGAGTCGGTTTTCGCCCGCCGCTCGACTCGCCGACGCCGATTTCTTTGATAAAGCCTTCCGTTACCAGCGAGTCAACAATCGCGGAAACCGTCGAGCGCTGCAGCTCGGTTTGTTTGGCAATCTCCGCCCGTGAGATCGGCTCGCGCTCGCGCACGTAGTTCAGAACGATTTGCCGGTTGATATTGCGGATAGTATTTGAACGAGCGACTTCGGTTTTAGCTTTTTGTAGGTAAATTCTCCGCATAAAAATCAAACGAGCAAGATTGGTCAAACCTCTTGAACGAAATAAATATTAATTGAAACTTTGTTTTTAAAGCAAACAAAGTCAGGTTCGTTTGCAGATTCGTATGCGAATATTTTTGGGGCGTGAAATTTCCCGACTATTTTTCTATAAGGAAATATAAGGCTTATATCTATTTTCGATAAATAAAAGTTTTGCGCCTTGTGCTTTAGTTAAAGATACAAATGGAACACAAAAAGAAAAAAGACGGCTTTTCAAAGCGATGCATCCGGCAAAAACAAGCCGCCATAATTTTATTTTTAAATTGTCAAACAGCCTCTCAGGCGATTATCATCAACTTATAAAGCGAATCTATGGTCAAATGCTGATGATAAAATTCCCGTGCGCGGAAACGCTTTTCCGTTAAAATCCAAGCAACAAAAAATGAATACTCCTTATTTTCTGATCGAACCGAAAGGGAAAAAAGCTCCCGTAATTCTCAGCGTTCCGCATTCGGGCATTGAGTTTCCCGAAGAACTGAAACCGCAGTATCGCCCGGAAATGGCGGCTCAGCCGGATGATACCGATTGGTTTGTTCACGATTTGTATGATTTCGCCGCTGAACTCGGAATCGCGGTTATTCACGCCCGATACAGCCGTTGGGTAATTGATTTAAACCGCGACCCGGAAAGCAAGCCGTTGTACGACGATGGCAGAATCATTACCGGATTAACGCCTTCGACGGATTTTTTAGGGAATGAGATTTATCTCGAAAAAAGATTTGTTCCCGACGATAAAGAAACCGAAAGGCGGCTGGCAAATTATTATCGCCCTTATTATCAAAAAATCGAAAACCTTCTGGCAGAAAGAATCGAAGAATTCGGCAGAGTTTTATTGTGGGACGCGCACTCGATCCGGCGGTTCGTTCCGACAATTAGAAAAGAGCCTTTTCCCGATTTGATTTTAGGCGACAACGACGAGCATTCCGCCGATAAAGAAATAATCGAGATTGCTTTAAACAATTTGCGTGCAGGCGAATACGAAGTAAACCACAACACGCCGTTTAAAGGCGGACATATCACGAGAAATTTTGGAAAACCCCAAAGCGGCGTCCACGCTTTGCAGCTCGAAATGGCGAAAATCAATTATATGAACGACGATGAGCTGACATTCGACGAAAACAGAGCGGAAAAAGTCAGAAAACTGCTGCGCCCCGTGTTTGAACAATTAATCTCGCATTTAACGAAATGAAATCCTATCACTTCAAAGCATTGCTGCAAAGTTATGGCTGGCTGGAAAATCCGACCGTTTCTTTAAATGAATCAGGCGAAATAGCGGCTTTATCTCAAGAGCAAAAACCGGATTCAATCTACATTAACGGCTACGCCCTGCCGGGTTTCCAGAATGCTCATTCACACGCTTTTCAATACGCGATGGCTGGGCTGGCGGAGCGCCATTCTGTCGGCGCGGAAGCCGATGATTTCTGGTCGTGGCGCGAAGCAATGTACAAGCTGGCTTTGAACATCAATCCCGAACAGTTGAAAATTATCGCCGCGATGCTTTACAGCGAGCTGCTCCGGCACGGTTATACAAACGTCGCCGAATTTCATTATGTCCATCACGATAAAAACGGAGCGCCTTACGAAAATTTAGCAGCAATGGGCGAAGCTCTGGTTGAAGCCGCAAAAGAAACCGGAATCAAAATCACTTTAATCCCGATTTTTTATCAAAAAGGCGGTTTCGGATTGCCTCCAAATGACAGGCAAAAAAGATTTATCTCTGAAACTTTTGAAGATTATCTGAAGCTTTATGAAGCCGCTTCGGAAGTATGCAAACAATATGAAGGCGCAAACATTGCGGTCGGAGTTCATTCGCTGCGCGGCGTCAACGCCAAAGACGTTTTAAGAACCGCCACAGAAGCGCCGCAAAATGTGCCGTTTCACATTCACGTTTCCGAGCAGTTAAAAGAAGTCGAAGACGCGCTTGCGTTTCTCGGAAAAAGACCCGTCGAATGGCTGCTCGATAACGTCGAATTAAACGAGAGATTTCACCTCGTTCACGCGACTCATTTAACTGACGATGAAACCGAAAGACTGGCAAAAACCGGCGCAAATGTAGTGCTTTGTCCGAGCACCGAAGGCAATTTGGGCGACGGCATTTTCCCTTTGCGCCGGTTTCAATCCGGCGGCGGAAATTGGAGCATCGGAACGGACAGCCACATCGGTTTAAATTTCTTTGAAGAATTGCGAATCCTGGATTATGGGCAGCGTTTAATCAGCCACAAACGCAACACTTTTAGCGGCGAAAACTCGGCGGATAGCGGATTGTCTGCAATTACCAAAGCAACCGTCGCCGGGCGCAGGGCGATGAATAATTTTGAAACCGAATTCTTCGCCGTCGGCTCGCCGTTCGATGCCTGCGTCGTCAAAGCCGATGAACCGTTGCTGGCAAACGTCAAACCCGAAAACTTAGCTTCAACGTTAGTTTATTCAACCGACGCTTCGCAGATTTACGGAACTTTTGTTTCGGGAAAATTGATTCAAAAAGACGCAAAACAACAATCAATAAAAAAAGATTTTATTGATTATATGCAGCATTTCAGAAGCTAAAGCCTAAACAAATTATCGAAAAATGAGTTTGGCGGAAATGCTTACTTTTTAAATAGATTCGCAACTCCAACAGTAAATCCGGCGAAGAAACCAACGCGCGGAGCATCATTCGTCAAACCGAAACGCATTCCTGTGTCGAACCGCAAGCGTTTATTGAATTTATAAGTGAGCGCGCCGAGCGCGTAAACGCCTTTTGGCTGCTCGTCGTCCAGACTTAAACCAGCCAGTTCGGTTTCAAAGCCGAATTTATTTTCAAATTCGTGCGAAACCGTCACGGCAGCCAATCCGCCGTCGGCGCGCCGCTCGCTGTCTTCGCGCCCGACATTCAGATAAGCGGCGTTGATGTCTAAATCGGTGTTTTCGCCTAATTTTTTACTGAAAAGAATTGTTAAGCGATGGTCGAATCGCCCAGTGCCGAGCATTTTCGATTCACTGGCGGTCGGTATTTTCAACGAATAAGCGAAAGCGAGCGCAGGATGTCGTTCAGTGTCTTTGAGCGCGACGATTTGGAAACCGAGCCGCGTGTCGCCGACTCCGGTTTGAGTTTCGCCGCCTTCTTCCTGTTTTTGGGATAAAACCGCATCTACTTCGGCTTCGAGCAGAAGCCGGGAGCTTGCCGCAAAGCGAATGTTGAGCGGAGCCGTTTGCTGCCGGCGAAATTCCGAGCTGCGGAAATTGGAATCGTAGCCGAATTCGACTTGCAGCACGCCCGGTTTTTGTATTTCCGCCGGATTTGCAATCGTCGGGCGAGCCGGTTTGATATAATTTTCCTCTTCGCTTTGAGATTGCTGCGAGCTTGCGGCAATTGTCAAAATCAGGAGAAGCAAAACGGATTGCGAGATTTTTGTAAATTGCTTGAGCGCGTTTGTTGTTGTCCTCTGTTTGGGCATTTATTTAATATCATGTCTGAAAGAACTGTGTGCAACTCAACTGCAATCAACACATTTCTTCCCGACTTGATTTAATGCATAAACTTTAAAATTATTGTTCATAATTTTTCCGTACTGATTCAAACAAAAGACAAAAAAGCAGTTAATTTAAGACGTTATTTTTGTTCCGAATTTAAGTTGCTTTTCGGATTTGAGGCGAAATAATCTTCGCGCGAAATCGAATATAAAAGAACGAAGACGCCGAACGCCGTGTCTTCCTTTTCAAAGCGCATTCCGATTTTTTGCAGGACGTTTTGCGAGCGCACATTGCCGTGCCGCGTCATCGCAATAATGCACGGAAAATTGTGCTGCTCAAAACCATAGCGCAAACACGCGTGGGCGATTTCCGTCGCCAATCCTTTGCCCCAATACGGCTCGTCGAGCAGATAAACCAATTCCGCCGTGCCTTCAAACGAGCGCAGTCCGGCGCAGCCGATAAATTCGCCGTTCGCTTTCGAGACGACCGCCCAGCGCCCGAAATTGTTGCGCTCCCAATGTTTGATTATGCTGACGAGCGCCGTTTCGGTTTCCTCGCGCGTCATCGGCTCGCAATTTAAGCCGAGAAATCTCATAACTTGCGCGCTGGCGAAAACGCGCGCAAGCTCGTCCAAATCGTCCATCGTAAATTGCCGCAATCGAACGCGCTCGGTTTCGATTTCCCTCATTTTTTCCGTTTCACTCGTCTGCAAACTGCTTTCGCAAACTCTCCGCGTAGGGGGCGCGGGCGACTCCTTTTTCCGTAATAATTCCGGCGATAAATTCGGCTGGCGTCACGTCAAACGCCGGATTTGAAACGCCGACGCCCGTCGGCGCAAGCTGGTTTTCCCGAATATGCGTGACTTCTCTTTCGTTGCGCTCTTCAATCGGAATCTGCGCGCCAGTCGGCGTATTTAAATCAATGGTCGAAAGCGGCGCGGCGACGTAAAACGGAATATTGTGCTGACGCGCCAAAACCGCGACCATATAAGTTCCGATTTTGTTCGCGGCGTCGCCGTTGGCGGCAATCCGGTCAGCGCCGACGACGACAGCTTGCACTTTGCCCTGCTGCATCATATAACCCGCCATATTATCGGTGATTAAAGTCACGGGAATATGATCCTTCATCAATTCCCAAGCCGTCAGACGCGCGCCCTGCAAATACGGGCGCGTTTCATCGGCGATCACGGCAATTGCTTTTCCCGCGTTAACCGCGCCGCGAATGACGCCGAGCGCAGTTCCCCAAACGCCGCCGGTCGCCAGCGCGCCCGCGTTGCAGTGCGTTAAAACTGTGGAATTGTCGTTGAGCAATTCGCCGCCGAAACGCGCGATTTCGGCTTGCGCGGCAATGTCTTCTTCGTGAATCGCCTTGGCGTCGGCAATTAAAATTTGTTTGATTTCCGAAATTGATTTGCCTGCGCTTTTTGCTTGTTTGAAAACATTTCGCATTCGCTCAATCGCCCAGAAAAGATTAACGGCTGTCGGGCGCGTCGCGGCGAGAGTCTCGCAAATGTAATCAAAATCGTCCTCAAAATCGAGCATCGAAGTTCCGACAAACTCCCGCGCGCCGACCGCGACGCCGTAAGCGGCGGAAATTCCGATGGCGGGCGCGCCGCGCACGACCATATCACGAATCGCGTCGGCGACTTCCGTATAGCTTTTTAAAACGAGCCATTTTTCCTCATTCGGCAGCAAACGCTGGTCGAGCATCCGCACGCCTTCGTCGCTCCATTCGACGGGTTTTATCATAATTTTATTAATTCCCTCTAAATAATTTGTACGCAAATATAAACGAGATTGAGGCGCAGGAAAAGTGCGCCTCAATATTAATTTCGCCCACAGACAAGCGGCGGAAACGAATAGTTTTTATTTCAGGTTGTTTTTCGCAGCAAAAATTAATGATTTGCGTGCGCGGCGTTCGCCATATTATTCGCATTGCTGCCGACCGCCGTCGGAGAGTTAGCGGTCTGATTCGACACCATCGAAGGCGAGCCGCCCGCGTTAGCTCTACCGTTGGTTTGCGTCTGGTTTCCGGTCGAAGAACCGGAACAAGCCACGATGAAAAGCAAAGAAAGCGTAAAAACCGATAAAAGAAGAAAAGTTATTTTTTGTCGCATAACTGATTTTAATCAGAAAAATTAAAGATTTACAAGATTATTTCGATTCCACTTCGCCTTTATTTGCGCGTTATTAGTTGAGGACAACTTCTCGCTAAGCACAATCGTATCCGAATGAGTTTCAGGCAGGAGAACAAGATAATGAAAATCGAAGGAACGCTCGACAAAATTCACGAATGGGCAATTCAAAACATTTGGCTGCAACGATTCACAATTTTTACGCGCGTGATGATTGCCGTCGGATTTATTCCTTCGGGAATGAAAAAGGTTCTCGGATTGCCGTTCACGCAGCTCGGCGTCGAAACGCCCGTCGGTTACTTTTTCGACGCGCTTTATAAAACCGGCGGCTGGTATGAATTTATCGGCTGGGCGCAGGTCGTGGCGGCGATTCTGCTTTTGATTCCGCGCACGGCGACGCTCGGCGCTTTGATTTTCTTTCCGATTATTATCAATATCGCCGTTTTAACCAATTCAATGAATTTTCAGGGAACGAGAGTAATCACGATTTTTATGGCTCTCGCCGCGACTTATCTTCTCTGCTGGGATTACGACAAGCTCAAATTGATTTTCAAACGGCGTGAAAAGAAATGCTCCGCCGTGCAACGCAATGATTTTGTTTTTGAAGGCTTGTTTTGGGCGGTTTTGGGCGTCGCAGGTTACATAGTTTTCGCTTACATCGGAATTGGTAACATTCATAAGCTCGGCTACGCGGGCGCAGTTGCAGGGTTTACCGGCGGGCTTCTTTTTGGCTTGTATTCCGTCTGGCACAGACGCGCTGCTTTTGCCGTAACATAAATTTTTACACTTTCTTAACCAAAAAATGTTGGCGTTTTTCGCGGTTGGTGGTAAATTTTGCGTCGGAAGATTTCCTTTTCCACAAATTCCAAATGAGAAAGAACTTACACAGATTCAGTGCGAGATGAAGAACGAGCCGACGCCACGCGAATATTGTTTGATTGTTGAAGGAAACTATTTTGACGAATCCGAAGCCGAACACGCCCTGCGCGATCCGTTTATCGAAGAATGGGTCGAGCAGACCGGCAGCTTTCGCATCCATAATTTTAACGACATAGAAGTCGCCGCCGGAATCGCGCTCGGCTGGCTCGAAGTCAAAATGGTTGACGACGAAATTTTTGAGATCACCTGCAACCGCCCCGACAAACCGCTCACGGAACACAAAGCCAAATTAATTGCCGAAGCTCTGCGCCGTCAGGATATGTTTGACGAAATTTCGGTTGAGCCTTATCTGGAACAGTAAAAGCTGTTTTAATCTAAGGCTTTTATGTCGTATCGGTTATCAGGCGAAGTTGCTTTTGTTTTTCGGGCGGCTTTTTAATACGCCAATCCGAGTTTTCTGCAAAATCTGCCAACAGTTAAATAATCAATGTTACATCTTTCGCTTTTTAACTTGTAAAATTCTATAAAAAAATAGATAATCCCTCCTGCAATTTAGATCGTTAAGATCGCAAAATCAATTTGCCAATCCTTTTTTAATCTAAACAACCGAATAGAAGTTTCAAATAACTCATCTTCACGGATTAATTGAAGCCTCCGTTTAAGGGAAAATTATGACTACTCGAAGACTGAGTTTTTATTTACTTGGAGGATTATTGGTAATTTTACCGATGATATTCCTTTGGCTTCCTTCTCAAAGCGGCGCTACCGGCGATGAAAATAGTAAATCGCAATCCTTCGGGAAAAAACTGCCGCCCAATTATGACGAATTGGCGAAAAGCCCCAAACGTTCCGCCGGAAACGGGCATTTAGCCGAACAAAATTTTAAGCCGCAGATTGAAGGCGGGCGCTTGGTTCAATTTGAGCCGCGCTTTGATGTTCCGACCTTTTTATGGGCATCCGAGCAAAAAGCCGCAAAAACCGCGAGCGCCGATAGTTTGCAGGAAAACGTTGATAAAGTCGCGGCGGCGCGTTCTTTTTTGTTGCAGCATTCTTCGCGTTACCGGCTTGACAGAAACGATGTCGCGGCTGCGGTTGCGGCAGGCGTTCACGACACAGGCAAGGGCGCGATTATTGTTAAATTCAAACAAGCAGTCGGCGGCATTGAAGTATTTCGGGATGAAATTAATGTCGTGATGAACCGCGATTTGCAGCTTATTGCGCTGACAGGTTATCTGACCGGCGATAATACCGTCGATGGCACTTCGGCACAGAGTTTTCAGCTTCAGCCTGAAGCCGCTCTTTCAAAAGCAGTCGAGGATTTAACCGGAAGTCCGCTTGATGTTTCGGTTCTGCGCCGCATCGAGAGCTACGCGCCGAGCGCGGACAATTCAACGGCAAATCCTTATATTCATTTTACCGCCGATAACAGCGCGCTGCAGAATCTCACTTTTAGCGATGACCCGTCGCGCGTCAAAAGGGTGATGTTTCATCTGCCTGACAGCTATATTCCGGCGTATTACGTGGAAGCGCGAATCAATGTGCCGTCAACCGATCCGTATATTATTTCCGAAACTCCGCTCTTCACCGAACTCGGCTACGCATATGTAGTCTCAGCCGTCGACGGACGAGTTTTGTTTCGTCATAATCAGGTTTCCCACAGCACGGATTTTTCGTATCGCGTCTGGGCTGACCCAACTACGAAATTACCTGCCGATTCACCGGCTGGAAACGGCGTTCATCCTAAACTGAATCCGATTCCCGACGGCGCGCAGTATCCGTTTGTCGCACAAAGCGATGTCACGCTGTCGAATTATCCTTTTAGCCGCAACGATCCGTGGCTTCCCGCCGGAGCGACCGAAACGAACGGCAACAATGTTGACGCTTTTGTTAATTTGTTCAGCCCTGACGGACTCGGCAATCCGACGACGACCACTCCGACAGACATCCCGACGGGCGACTTCCGCGCGCAGATTACAGCCCCCGGCGCTTTTCTCCACACGCACGTCGGAGGCGACGTTTCCGCAAGCGCCGCAGCGCGTCAAGGCGGGATTCAACAGCTTTTTTATAACATCAATTTTCTGCACGATTGGTTTTATGACGCGGGATTTAATGAAGCGTCAGGCAACGCGCAAGCCAACAATTTCGGACGCGGCGGTTTGGAAAATGATTCGATGAAGGCTCAGTCGCAAGATTTCCAATCATTCAATAACGCGAATATGCTGACGCCTGCGGACGGCTCGCGTCCGCGGATGAGAATGTATAACTTTACCTCGCCCGCCAGCCACTTGGAACTTCAAGCGCCTGCCGGAATTGCCGGTAAAAAGAATATCGGCATTTCACAAACGGGAATCCAGAATTTCGACATTACGAGCGATATTGTTATCGCCACATTTTCTAACAGCCCTTCAGCCTGCACCATTACCAACGCCGCCGCGTTGAGTGGGAAAATAGCGATGTTTGATTTCGACAATACCGACGGCACGGGGTGTGCCTTCTCGACACGTATTGCGAGAATACATGCAACGGGCGCGCTTGCCGCGCTGATGGTTTACAACTCTGCTCCTGCGAATGCAAATATAGTCGCCAATATAACCGGTATTAACGCTACTCACACCAAACCGGTGGCGACAATTTCATGGAACAGTGCGGCACCGATTAAAACACAGCTCACCGCCGCCGAAACAGTTGCGGCTCGCTTGTTACGCGCTCCGAACCGCGACGGATCGCTTGATAACCAGATTGTTTTTCACGAATGGGGACATTTCATCAGCGGGCGACTCATCGGTAACGCAATTGGGTTAAATAATCAACAAGG
Organism: Pyrinomonadaceae bacterium; assembly: GCA_036387135.1. Classification (GTDB taxonomy): domain Bacteria; phylum Acidobacteriota; class Blastocatellia; order Pyrinomonadales; family Pyrinomonadaceae; genus JALZCH01. The sequence goes on from DASVUH010000064.1 coordinate 158,590, forward strand.
TGGCGGAATGGGCGAAGGCTGGGGCGACTTCCTCGGAATGCTGTTGACCGTGCGTGCAGAGGATACGAGCGTTCCGAGCAATGCTACATGGAACGGCGTTTATTCGATGGCAACATACGCAACCAGCGGAGAGCCTTTCAGCGGTGCCCCTAATCACGGATATTATCTTGGCATCCGCCGCACTCCGTTTTCAACTAATTTCGCTTACAATCCATTAACCTTCAAACATATTGAAGACGGTGTCGTCCTGCCGAATACGGCTCCGATTGCGACGGGCGGACTGAATTCGGAGGTTCACAATACAGGCGAAATTTGGGCGAATATGCTTTGGGAATGCTACGCCGCGCTGTTGCGCGACACGCAGGGAGCAACGCCGCGTCTGACATTTGAAGAAGCGCAGGGCAGAATGAAGCTGTATCTGACAGCCGCTTTTAAAATGACTCCGGTTTCTCCAACTTTTCTTGAAGCGCGCGACGCTGTGCTTGCGGCGGCACGGGCGTATGACTCAACCGACGCGCAACTCTTCGCGCAGGCTTTCGCCAAACGCGGAGCCGGAACGCGCGCCGTCGCGCCGGATCGTTTCTCTACGAATAACAGCGGAGTTGTTGAAAGCTTTGCCACCGGAGGCGATTTAACTTACGTTGGCGCGAGTTTGGACGACAGCCTCCGTTCGTGCGATAACGACGGTTATCTCGACAGCGGCGAAAAGGGACGTTTGACGATTACACTTAAAAATTCGGGTTTGGAAGGTTTAAGCAACACGACTGCGACGATCTCAAGCAACAATTCGGCAATCACTTTTCCGGACGGAAACACAATCGCTTTTCCCGCTTCGCAGCCTTTTCAAAACATTACGAATTCAGTCGTAGTCGAATCAGCCGCCGGATTATCAGGAATCCAGAATGCGGACTTCACCATTACTTTTGATGATCCGGGTCTGGCGATCCCCGGAGCGATTACCGCTCATTACTTTACGCGGTTAAATGTTAATGAAATAGCCAGCACGTCAGCGACCGACACTGCGGAAGCGCGGAATATAGCTTGGACGACAGGATTCGATGCCGGGTTAAGTCCCGATTCCCCGTGGCGACGGCAAGATCAAAGCAGCGTGTCGGTTAACCATGTTCTGCACGGTCCCGACGGTGGCGCTGCCTCAGATCAATATCTCATCTCGCCGGTCTTTACTAGGGACGGCAGCGGTTCTTTCAATCTACAGTTCGACCATAGCTGGAACTTTGAGTCTAGCGGTTCAACTCATTTTGATGGCGGTGTTGTCGAAATGAGAGTTAATGGCGGAGCTTGGAGTGACATAGGCGAACCGATTTATAACGGTACGCTTACTAATTACACGGGCAATCTCAATCCGCTGAAAACGCGGAAGGCTCTTGTCAGCACAAGCAACGGTACGGTTCACACGTCATTGACTCAAGCAATTGCTCCCGGTTCAACGATTCAGGTTCGTTTCCGTATCGGAACGGACAACGCGGCAGGCGCGGGCGGCTGGAATGTGGACAACGTAGCTTTTACCGGCGTTGTCGAAACTCCATTTACAACACTTACGGGGGATTCATCGAATTGTTCCGCTCCAGTGATGGTTAAGTTTGCTGAAGCCGCTTTGCCGACAGCTTATGTCGGTAAGCCCTACACGGCGACTTTGACGCCTACCGGCGGCACTGCTCCGTACACTTTTTCAACTGTTCAGCCGTTCGTGCTTCCGCCGGGACTTGTTTACAGCACCGTCAACGGAAATCTGCAAATCAGCGGTACGCCGATTATGAGAGGCGAGTATCCCGTCACCTTTAAGATTGCCGACAATGCAAATCATCAGGCTAATGTGTCGTACAATCTGTCGGTCGTTCCCGCAACACAAGCTGTCTCCGGTCTTGTTATTTATGGAACGACGCCCAACGGTCAACAAGCGAAATATGTTCCAAATGTAGTTTTGTCGGCAACTGGCGCTTCAGACCGTTCTACCACGAGCAATGCTGCCGGAGCTTATTCTCTCAATAATTTAAATACGAACGGCAGCTATATCGTTACGCCCTCGAAAACTGGTGATGTAAACGGCATTACTCCTCAGGATGCAACGCTGATTTTGCGTCACATTGCTGCAGCAGTCGGGGTTCTGACAGGTAATCAGTTGATTGCCGCCGATGTCAACAACAGCGAAACCGTAAGTACCTTCGATGCGACGCTGATTTTGCGCTACATCGCAGCCGGAACTCAAACAGCCAACACCGGGCAAGCTGGCAATTGGAAATTCACGCCTGAATCTCTAAGCTACCCATCGCTTTCAAGTTCGCCTTCAAACGGTAACTATACAGCTATCTTGATTGGAGATGTTAACGGAAGCTGGGCACCGCCAATCCTTCCCCCACAAAATGAACCGCAGAATCGCCAAGCATTCCAGGTGCGATAAGGCTTGCTGCGGACGCTGATCTTGCTGCTTAAAACCGGGCAAATCAGCGTCACTAACCGAACGGAAAAGGCATTCTTTAAAGAATGCCTTTTCTCATTAAAGTTATTCGGCAAATTCAATTATTTATGAACTCAAATATCATTGCAGAAATTTTCGGCGGTCGCGTAAAAGTTATCGTAGGCAACATCATCGAACAAAACGTTGCCGCGATTGTCAACGCGGCTAATTCGACTCTGCTCGGCGGCGGCGGCGTTGACGGAGCGATTCACCGCGCGGGCGGCGATGAAATTTTACAGGCGTGCCGGGAGATTCGCCGCTCTCAATTTCCCGACGGTTTACCGACGGGCAAATCCGTGATTACAACCGGCGGACGGCTCGCTGCGCGTTTTGTGATTCACACGGTCGGTCCGATTTATGGACGACACGACGGGCGCGAGGCGGAATTGCTGGCAGATTGTTATCAAAATTCGCTGCGACTCGCAGACGCGAACAACTTGAAAACGATTGCATTTCCGGCAATTTCGACCGGAGTTTACGGTTATCCCAAACACGAAGCCGCCGCAGTAGCGTCAGAAGCCGTTCAAGACTTTTTGTTGCAATATGATACGCTCGAAGAGGTTCGTTTCGTATTTTTTGGCGTCAGCGATGCCAAAACTTTTATCAAACATCAAAAGTTTTAACGGGAAAGAGAATTGGGATTTTTTAAATATCCAACCGAATAAAGATGATTAAAACTGTCAACTATCAACTTTAAACTATCAACTGTTTGTTATTAAAAACCAGTTGATAGTTGATAATTTATAGTTGATAGTTACTTTTTTTATTATCGCTTTTGGTCGGATTACTAATTTAAACAATGATTGAAAACGATTTTAATACACACAAATTGCCCGCGAGTTTGCGGGCGCTCGAAAAAATTTCACAAAATTATTGGTGGAGCTGGTCTGGGGAAGGCGCGTATCTTTTGCGGGGTTTGGATTCGCATCTGTGGGAAAAAGTCGAGCAAAATCCGCGCCTTTTATTACAGCAAATTTCCGATTTGCATCTCTGGCAGCGCGCCTGCGATCCGTTTTATACGGCGCGCGTCCAGCGTGTCGAGCGGCAGTTCGACGAATACGTCAACGCCGGACAAAAATCTTTCGGACGCATTACGCCCGAAAATCCGGTCGCTTATTTTTGCGCCGAATACGGCGTTCACAATTCCCTGCCGCTTTATTCGGGCGGTCTCGGAATTTTAGCCGGCGATCATTTAAAATCCGCCAGCGATTTGCAGTTTCCGCTCGTCGCAATCGGGCTTTTTTATCGTTTCGGTTATTTCCGCCAGCGGCTGACGCCGGACGGTTATCAAATGGAAGATTATCAGGAGTCGGTTCCGGCGAATCTTTCGCTGACGCCTGTTTTAACGGACGGGGGCGAGCGGCTTAAAATTTCATTAAAAATGCGCGGGCGGGATGTATCGGCGCAGGCTTGGCTGGCATCGGTCGGGCGAATCAAGCTTTACCTGCTCGATACAAACATTGCGGAAAACAACGAAATTGACCGCTTGATCACCGGACATCTTTACGGCGGCGATAAAGAAACGCGCGTCGTGCAGGAAATGCTTTTGGGAATCGGCGGCGTTCGGCTTTTGCGCGCGCTCAAAATCGAGCCTTCGGTTTTTCATTTAAACGAAGGACACTCGGCGTTTCTGACTCTGGAATTGGCGCGCGAACTTACTGAATCGGAACAAAAATTAGGTTTTAACGAAGCAGCCGCCAAGGTGCGCGAAAAATGCGTTTTTACCACGCACACGCCGATTGCCGCCGGAAACGACGAATTTCCAGCCGATATTTTGGAAAAATGTTTTAACGGCGATCTGACAGCGGCGCTCGGTTTGACGCAAGAAGATTTTCTCGCGCTCGGAAAAACAAATCCGTCGGACGCAGAGGAATGGTTCGGTATGACGCCGCTCGCTCTAAAAATGTGCCGCTCGTCAAACGGCGTCAGCCGCAAACACGGCGAAGTCTCGCGCGCGCTCTGGCAAAAAATGTATGCTCCGGCGCACATTGACGAAGTTCCGATTACTTACGTGACAAACGGCGTCCACGCGCCGACCTGGATTGCGCCGGCGCTCAAAAGTCTTTACGAAAAACATATCGGCGCAAATTGGGCGGCGAGTCTCGAAAATGAAGATGATTGGGCTGAAAAAATCGAGCGTATCCCGGACGAAGAAATCTGGCAGACTCATAATTTGCTCAAAAATCAGCTCATCGCCTTTGTCCGCCAACGCGAATCGCAAAAACCCGGCGTTGCGGAAAATTTATTTGAACCGAATGTTTTAACCATCGGTTTCGCCCGCCGCGTCGCCGGTTACAAAAGGTGGAATCTTTTACTGGCGGATGCCGAGAGATTGTTGAGATTGATTGACGACGAAAATCGCCCGGTGCAGTTCGTTTTCGCCGGAAAAGCGCATCCGCAAGACCGGCAGGCAAAGGCGATTTTGCAGCAAGTCGTCGCTTCGCGCGCGAATTCGACGTGGGCGCGCCGCGCAGTCTTTATTCAGGATTACGACCAGGAAGTCGCTCGTTATCTCGTTCAGGGCGTTGACGTTTGGCTTAACGTGCCGCGCCGCCCGCTCGAAGCCTCAGGCACGAGCGGCGAAAAGGTGGCGATGAACGGCGGTTTGAATTTTTCTATTTTAGACGGCTGGTGGATCGAAGGCTACGACGGCATAAACGGCTGGGCAATCGGCGACGAACACGTTATTGATGACGAAACGGACGTTGACGAGCGCGACGCAAACGCGCTTTACACGACGCTCGAAACCGAAATCGTCCCGGAATTTTACGCGAAAGATGAAAACGATTTGCCGCGCCAATGGATCAAGAGAATGCGCCGCGCTCTTGCCACCCTGACGCCGCAATTTTCGAGCGACCGGATGGTGCGCGATTATATTAATCAAATCTATAATTAATTTGTTCGTAGCTCGTGGTTCGTAGTTCGTTGCAAAGAAAATCAACGAACAACGAACTACGAACAAAACCGAGCAAAGCGAGGTTTTTATGGCAAACACAGATTTTCGAGTCGGCGTTATTCGCCCCATAGAATGCTTTCAGGAAGGCAGGGAGCTGATCAAAGACCAGTATTGGTTGTTTTTCGGCATTACGATTGTCGGAATGTTGATTGGCGGACTCGTGCCGTTCGGTATTATCTTAGGCGCGATGATTTGCGGCGTTTATTACTGCCTTTTTCAAAAAGCCGCCGGTCAGCGCGTCTCTTTCGACGGGCTTTTTAAAGGCTTTGAATATTTCGGTCCGAGCTTGATTGTGACGCTTTTCGTGATGGTTCCGGCGTTCATTCTCTCGACGCTGGTTTATATTCCGATGCTCTTCATCCAAATTTCCGCCACAGACAGGCGCGGAGGAATTGACCCGGACATTTTATTTCCGATGTTGATCGGGACGGGAATCGGCGTTTTTGTCATCGGCATTATTATGGCGTGCATTCACGCGTTGATAATGTTTGCTTATCCCTTGATTGTCGAACGGCGCTTGAGCGGAATCGCGGCTTTCAAATTGAGCGTGCGGGCGGTTTTCGCTAATTTGGGCGGCGTAGTCGGTTTGATTTTATGCGAGTTTGCGCTTGGGCTGATCGGTTATTTGATTTTTTGCGTCGGGCTTTATCTTGTCTTTCCGATTATGTTCGCGGGGGTTTTTGTGGCGTATCAAAAAGTTTTTCCGCCGGTTGAAACACCTTTCACGTCACCGCCGCCTCCGCCGAATTTCAACCAGCCGCCGAACTTTGCCAATCGCGGTTTATGACGGTAAGCTAATTTTATGGCTTTTAATGAAATTACCGACGCAAATGACTTAGACGCGCTTTTTGCCGAATCGAGCCAAAAGCCCGTCATTTTATATAAACACAGCCTGACCTGCCCGATTAGCCGCGCGGCATACGAGGAAATGTCCTTGATGAAAGACGAACCAATAGCGCTGGTTATAGTTCAGGACGCCCGCGCGCTTTCAAACGAAATCGCCGCGCGGACGGGCGTGCGGCACGAATCGCCGCAAACAATAATTTTGCAATCGGGCAAACCCGTCTGGCACGCTTCGCATTACGACATCACAAAATCTTCGGTGAGGCGAGCGCTGGAAGAATTGAAAAGTTAGAATTATGAAATTCGAGCCGCGCGAAATTATTGACGAAGGCTCTTCGTTTTCGATTCGTTGGGCTGACGATGCTGTCAGCCGATTTGACGCGCCCGCTCTGCGCCGCGCTTGCGCCTGCGCGGGCTGCGTCAACGAGTGGACGGGCGAGCAAATGGTCAAACCGGAATCCGTCCCGGACGACCTTAAAATCGAAAACGCCAATCTAGTCGGTCGTTACGCTTTAAATTTTAAATTCAGCGACGGTCACGAAACCGGCATCTACAGCTTTAAATATCTGCGCGAATTGGCGGAAAGACAAAAATAAAACGATGAAAAAATTCAGCCGCAGATAAAAAAGGACGTTTAAATCGTCCTTTTCTTATTTTTCTTATTTCCCGGCTTTTCAAGTTGTACTTTCTTAGCTCATAAAGAATCCAAGTAACCAATACAACAGCAAGAATATTAGAATTGTGCTGATAATGCCGCCTCCAAGTTTCCAGGCGCCTGCTCCTGCGATTGCCCCGCGCAATAAGCTCATAACAAAACTCTCCTCTCGCGTAACGTTTTAATGCATTTTTAAAATGCATCATTCTAACTGCAAGAGCTGTTCCGGTTGATTGCTGAATTAAAAATAAAAAGTCGGTTTGCTGGCTTTGTAAAGCTGATAGCGTTCGAGCTTGATATACAAACCGCGCCGCGATATGCCCAATTCTTTTGCCGCGCGCGAGATGTTTCCCTGATGACGTTTGAGAGCTTCGATAATCAAACGAATTTCGATTTGTTCGATGATTTCGTCAAGCCTTCCGCTTTCGGGGTTGATGTTTAATATAGCGGACAGCGAATCGGCGGCAAATGCGTTTGCGCTTTGTTCGGAAGTGAGCGGAAGGCTACTTTTTCTCAGTTCCGGCGATAAATGTTCCGGCGTTATCGTTTCTCCGTCATCGGCTCTGACAACCAGACGCTGAATTTCATTCGTCAATTGCCGCACATTTCCCTCCCAATCGCAAACCATCAGCAAATCAATTGTCTGCGGCGTAATCGTCACATTTCTCTTGCCGAATTTCTGCGAATAATGATTGACGTAATGATTTACCAGCAGCGGAATTTCCGAACGCCTTTCACGAAGCGGCGGAACTCTCAATCGAATCACATTCAAACGATAATATAAATCTTCCCTGAACAAGCCTTCCGCAACTTTCTCTTCCAATCCGACGTTTGTCGCCGCCACAACTCGAACATCAACTTTAACGGGTTTTTTCTCTCCCAAAGGCTGAATCTCACCTTCCTGCAAAAACCTGAGCAGCTTCGGCTGAACATCCAAAGGCAAATCTCCGATTTCATCTAAAAAGAGAGTTCCGCCGTCGGCTGAACGAATAACGCCCGGCGAATCGTTGATTGCGCCGGTGAATGCGCCTTTTTTGTAACCGAACAAATGTCCTTCAGCTAATTCTTTGGGAATCGCGGTGCAGTTAAACGGAATGAAAATTTTATCTTTACGGTTTGAGAGAACGTGAATGGCACTGGCGATTAATTCTTTTCCGGTTCCGCTTTCGCCTGTGATTAAAACCGTAATGTCGGAGGTGCGAATTTTATAAATTTCTTCGACAACTGCTGTCATTCCGGGACTTGAATGAATAAAGCCGGGCAACAAATCGTCCGAGTACAACGAATTTGTTTCCGCGTCGGCTTTTTGCGTCCGGCTTTTTTCGCGCAGAGCGCATACTTCCAGACCAAGCTCTACGATTTTTACCAGCGGTTGAATGCTCGCTCCGTCTGCGAGCTTCGCGTTTGCGCGTGGATGAACAAGCAAAAATGCGGGCGCGGAGGAAGTTTCAAGAAGCGAAAAAATCGAAAAATTGTTTGATTCGACAAAACCGGAAACGCGGTCGCCGTTTTTCGCCTGTTCAAACCGGGTGACGTTTTCCTCGGCTTCGGCGGGCGAGTAGCCTGAAAAGACCAAAGGCTGAAGCCTTTTATCCGCGTTATTTTGGGCGATGATGATTTTTTTCGCGCGGCTTTCCAGTTGTAAAACCGACAAAAACTCGCGCAGCAAAACTTCGCGCGAAGCCGCCGCCGCTTCGGTCAAACGCAAAGCTAAAAGCCCCATATTGGGATTTCTCCGAACGGTTTCGGCGACGATTTTTGAAATTTTTGAGCGCGCTGTTTCGGCTTTTTCCAGCAACGATTCTATTTGCAGCTTGCGGAAATTTTTGATTGCGGCTTCCAGATTTTCAACCGCCCGTTTCGGACTTGTCTCGGACAAGACAATTCCAAGCTCGTAGCGGCAAAGGCTTATGTAATAAAAATCGTCAAGTATTTCGTAGAGCGAGAGGCTGCGGCTGAAATGAAACTCGGCAGTCGAGTCGTCTCCTTTAAGTTTGTTAAAGCGACCGAGTAAAAATTGCGAATAAGCCGTAACCTGTAAATCGGTTTCGTCGTCTTCGTGCCTTTGATTGGCTTTTTCTATTTCCGCGTGAAAATCGCTCCAATTTTCCAGATTGAGATAAATGTCTGCGAGCAGAACATGCGACAATCTGATCGCGCTTTCATCGTTAACCTGTTTGGCAGTTTCCTGATATTGATTGGCTATTTCAAGCGCAAACGGAAAATTTCTGAGTGCAATTTGAAGCCGTCCCCAATTTTTTAAAGACTGAACGAGATACCATTTGCGGTTCTGTTTTTGGCTAAGCTCGACGGCTGTTTCCAAATGTTCTCTGGCTTCTTCAAATCTTTCCTGTAATAAATACAATTCCCCAAGCGAATCGTAAATAATTGAAATTGATGCAGAGTTGATTTCCGTCGCTAATTTGAACGACTTTTTGAGTGTTTTTTCGGCGCGTTCCCAATCGCCGATTACGGTTAAATTAATCCCTAAATTGTTATAAGCGGCAATTGAGTTGGTGATGTGTTCGGTTTGCTCGAAATACCGCGTCGCTTTTTCAAGACATGCGATTCCGTCGTGCGGGCGATGCAGAAAATAATAAGCGCCCGCCAGTTCCGAATAAATTCGTCCGAGCCAGTAATTTTCGGGTCTTTCACCGATAATGTTTAAGGCTTGGCGGCTGTGTTCGATAAATTCTTCATATTTTCCTTCCTGAACCGTCAGATTTGAAAGCGCGATGTAGCTGTGAACCATTCCGCGCCAATTTCCGGCTTCGCGGTAAGATTTCAAGGCGTCTTCGGCAAAACCGCGCGAAATTACGGTTTGCCCCAAAGAGCGATAAGCTCTCGATAACGAAAGATTAATTAAACCGAACGTGCTGTTTCCGGCTTCAATTTCAGTAGCTTCTTCGAGAATTCCTTTGAGGAGCGAGGCGGATTTTGGTGATTCGGTCAAATGATTATAAAGAACCGCGATGTGAGTTTGCACCTCAAGGTCAAGCTCCGGTTCGAGACCAAAACGGACTTCGAGATTTTCATACATTTTCAAAGCGTCGAACGCTTCGCGGTGGCGGGCTTGCAGTTCCAGAGCTTTCGACCAGCAAAGCCGAATTTTCGCCAGCAAATTGGCGTCGCGCGGTTTTAACTTTAACAGCGATTCGGCTTTTTCTTGGGCTTGACGCGAGATTCCTTCATCAATTAACGATTGAATCTCCTCGATTTCCGTTTGAAAATCAATGTGTGAATTGAATCTGGCGGGCTTCTTCTTGCCGTTGTTAACGCTAGTTGCGGCGCTTCTGAAAAGCGAATTGAATCCGGTTGGCGGCTTTTTTTCTAAGTTTTTTTTATCGAGTTTCATTTATGCGCGCTTTGAGGAAGTTTACGCACATAAATTAACATTACTTATCCGGTTGTAACAAATTGCATTTGGTAGTAATGAGGTAAATTGATAGAAATGAAAAGAAAATAAAAGACTCCGGTCTTTTAAAGAACCGAAGTTTTTTATTTTATATGTGAATCCGGTTTGAGGCTGCTAACCGTTTATCAAGCTTCCAGCTTGTTTTCCGAATCACTTAGTCGGAAACGAGAATTCCTTTTGCTTAATCCGACATCAGAATGCCTTTAGCATAGTCTGACATCATAATGCCTTTGGCGTAGTCTGACATCATAATGCCTTTCATATAATCCGACATTAGAATGCCTTTGGTGTAATCCGACATCAAAATTCCTTTTGCGTAATCCGACATTAAGATTCCTTTTAGAGCGTTGTTATTTGTGTTTTTCATTTTTGTTCTCCTTCTTTCTTTTTGTTTTCTCTCAATTTCTAATCTACCTAGTTTCAATTTGCGTGCCACGGCATAAAAGCTCGCCCTACTTTCCGCAACTCCCACGCATAAAGGACTTACTCAATTCAAATAGTTCGTTTATTGTTTTTATGATTTTTGCAAATAAATGATAAAAAATTGCACACTATTTCCTGTGCATCCTAAAAGAGTCCCCGACCGGAGTGTTAATTAATGCGATTAAATGACTTATGCATCAAATGCAAAGCTACTGCACATTGTAAAAAAAGTTTACACTTTTAATTAAATTTAATTTCGGGAACAAATCCGCCGATGAACTTGACACCGTTCAAGCCTGCTGGTTAGCCTTTCTTATTTTCAAAATGTTTTGATTCAAAGGATTTCAACAAAAATGCTCGATTTAAATTTTGTCCGCGAAAATTTGGAAGCTGTTAGAAAAGCAATGGGAAATCGCAATTTTCCGGCGGAAGCGTTAAACGATTTCAGCGAACTTGACGCGGAGCGCCGCCGAATTATCGGCGAATCCGACCAGCTCAACCAGCAGCGCAACGCTGCGAGCAAAGAAATTGGAGCGTTGATGCAAGCCGGGCAAAAGGGCGACGCCGAGGCGCGTAAGCAGATTGTGGCTGATATAAAAATGCAGATTGCGGATTTGGACGCCGGACGCGAAAAAGCTGAAGCTAGAATGCGTGAGCTTTTAACCAATTTGCCGAATTTGCCACACGAATCAGTACCAATCGGCGCTGACGAAACCGCGAATATGGAAGTGCGGCGAGTGGGCGAACCGCGCGAATTTGATTTTGAGCCGAAAGATCACGTTGATCTGGGCGAAGCTCTCGGCATTTTGGACATCGAACGCGCCGCAAAAATTGCCGGATCGCGGTTTTCGATTTTAAAAGGCGCGGGCGCGCGGCTTGAACGCGCTTTGATAAATTTTATGCTCGACGTTCATACGACCGAACACGGTTATACAGAAACAGTGCCGCCGTTTATTGTTAATGCAAATGCGCTTTTCGGCACGGCTCAGCTTCCGAAATTTGAAGCGGATTTGTTTAAACTAACTGACGAGCGCGGATTTTATCTAATTCCGACCGCAGAAGTTCCGGTCACGAATTATCACGCGGACGAAATTTTAAACGCTTCCGATTTGCCTTTGTATTACACGGCTTACACCCCTTGTTTTCGCTCCGAAGCAGGTTCTTACGGACGCGATACGCGGGGGTTAATTCGCCAGCATCAATTTGAAAAAGTCGAGCTGGTTAAAGTTTGTTTGCCGGAAACTTCCGAAGCCGAACACGAGCGTTTGACGCAGAATGCCGAAAGGATTTTGCAGCTTTTGGGCTTGCCATATCGCACGATGGTTTTATCTACGGGCGATATGGGATTTGCGGCTGCAAAGACTTACGACATTGAGGTTTGGCTGCCTTCGCAAAACACCTACCGCGAGATTTCTTCCTGTTCAAACTGCACCGACTTTCAAGCGCGGCGGATGAATCTTCGCTTCCGGCGTGCGGGCGGCGCAAAACCGGAATACGCGCATACTTTGAACGGTTCCGGGTTGGCGGTCGGACGGACTTGGATTGCGATTTTGGAAAATTACCAACAGGCAGACGGATCAATCATCGTTCCCGAAGTTTTGCAGCAATATATGAACGGTTTGGAAAAGATAGCCAATAGAATTTAAATGGAAGCGGTAATTTTCATCGGCATTCAAGGCGCGGGAAAATCAACGTTTTTCAAACAGAGTTTTGTTGATACGCATATTCGCATCAACGGCGATATGCTCCGAACTAAATGCCGCGAGCAAATTTTGATTGAAGCCTGTTTACGTGCGAAACAATCGTTTGTTGTTGATAAAACAAACGCGACGCGTGAACAGCGTTCTCGCTATGTCACTGGCGCTAAATCAAATCATTTCCGCGTTGTCGGTTATTATTTTCGCTCGAATTTTGCGGAGGCTTTAAAGAGGAACGATTTGCGCGAAGGCAAAGCGAAAATCCCCGAAAAAGGTTTGCGTCATTTTCTTAAACGATTGGAAAAACCTGTTTATGCCGAAGGTTTTGACCGATTGTTTTATGTTTGGATTAACGACGCAAATGAATTTGTAGTTGAAGACTGGAAAGAAGAAATCGAGCTGTCCGGCTCACAAATTAATCGTTAATTTTTATGTAAAAAAAGCAGCAAGCCTGAAGACTCGCTGCTTTTTTGAAAAAACACCTTTAAGTTTGTATTACGGCTTGTAAATCGTAAAAGGCGCGTAAACGGAACCGCTCGGAGTTGTTACGTCGGTTTCTTCCATCGTTACAAACAAACCGAAGTCACTGAGCGCGGTTTCACCGCGAATTTCGGCTTCCTGGCGCTTTCCGGTGTTAATCACCTGACCGATTTTCGTATATTTTCTGTCTGGTGAAACAGCCCATAAAACAAAGCGTCTTTCTTTCGGAGCCATCTTCATATCATCGAAACGCATTTTGATTTGCGTTGCGCCGGCTTGTTTCGGGTCAATATAGGCTTTGCCTTTTAAGCCCTGAAGTTCGCCCGAAAATTGGATTCGAATTTCAGTATCTTTACCGCCGAGGCTCGGGATGCCGAGCATTGGCACTTCATAAGTCGAAGAAACCGGCGCGCTACCGGCAACCTGTTTGGTTTCTTCTATCGAATTTGAAGGACGATTGCCGACAACCGCATAGCCCTGCGGCACGGCGCTACGGAACGCAACCGGAGTATCGCCGCCGATTGTCGTCAAACCTTCGTTCGGCGACAAAACGAGCATAAATTGATTCATCGGTGTGGTAAAAGTCGCAGTTCCGACACCGTTACTAATCGGCGTCGGACCGAGCAGAGTTACTGCGCCGCTCGGATCAACCGCGTAAACGTAATAGCTTTTCGCATCAGCCGGAAGACCGGACAGATCGAGCGCGACATTTGTTCCGCTGGTCGAACGCATTACGCGCGCCATGCCTTTTGCGCCCTGCAAATTCATCGGCGTCAATTCAACCGTTACTTCTTTGCCAACCGGATATTCGATAACCGAATAGCTGCCATCTGGATTTTGAACCGTTGTTCTGGCGGTTGTTGTAGTTGTAGTTGTCGTTTTAGTCGTTGCGTCCTGAGCCAATGCAACGCCGGATAGTGAAAATGCGAGGGCTAAACTTCCACCGAGACTGAATATTTTCTTGTTCATAAAAACCTCCATTTAAATAAAAATAGTAATTCGATCATTTAAAAGCTAAATGCGAATTACGTAATTTTTTAACAAATCTAGTCGCAAGCACCGTGCCAGAGCTGTTTTTGTTGGTAAATGGCGGTTTTGGAGATTTATCAGCAGTTCTTTTGTAAAAACTCAATACAATAATCGTATCGAATTTAGCCAATAAAAAATCAGCAGATAAACAAAGCTCAAATCAGGACGCCGTGACTTCAGCTTTATTTGACACAAAAAAAGGCGAATTATTTAAAATCCGCCTTTTTTCTGATTATGTTTTGTTTAGAAACTATTTGATATTTAACTCAAAAGGCATTAGCGCCATTGTTTCGCCGCGTTTCATTGCGTCGAAAAGAGCGGCGTAACGGAATAATCTTCGCGCATCCTCCGGTAGAGCCTGCATCAGCGCTTCCCGCTGTTTCGCCTGAACCGTGGCTTCGTCATCGGAGCCGAAAAGCTCTTGAAGGAACGGCTTGGGCGTTGGAAAAACAACTCGTTTGACATCTTTGTCGGCGGGCAGATTTGCCAATTGTTTGGCGATTTCTACGGCTTTATTCAAACCTCCGAACTCGTCAATCAAGCCTTTTTCTTTCGCCTGCATTCCCGTCCAAACTCTTCCCTGACCGATTGAATCAATGTATTCGGCGGGTTTTCCGCGCCCGGCGGCGACTTTAGGGACAAAGTTGTCGTAATAAATATTTTTCGCCTGATTTTCAAAAACGGCTCTTTCCTCAGGCGTCCATTTTCTGGTGACATCAAATATTCCGGCGTTTTTGCCGCGCGAAATGGTTTCCGAACTGACTCCGAGCCAATCATACAGACCTTTTACGTTCGGTTTACCCAAAAAGACGCCGATTGAGCCGGTGACGGTCGAAGGCTCTGCGACTATTTTGTTTGAGTTCGCGGCGATGTAATAACCGCCCGAAGCAGCAACGTCGCCCATCGAAGTCACGACCGGCTTTTTCGTTTTGGCGTTTTCAATCGCATGCCAGATTAAATCTGACGCCAGAGCGGAACCGCCAGGGCTATCAACGCGCAGCACAATCGCTTTGATTGACGAATCTTCCGCCGCATCGTTGATTGCTTTAACGAGCGTGTCCGAACCGGCTGTTTGCGCGCCGCCGAACGAACCGTCGTTTGAGCTTCCGGTCATAATACCGCCCGAAGCAAAAATCACGGCGATGCGTTCGCCTGTGTTTAAACCGAGCGATTCGGGTTTGATGTCGCGGTATTTCGACGCCGTTGTGACGTTCAAATCTTCCGATTCTTTATAACCGAGCGTCTTTTTCAACTCGTTATAAACGTCATCGCGGTAAATCGCGCCGTCAATCAGATTCTGCTGCTTCGCCTGAACGGCGTTATAAGGCGCGTTGTCAATGATTGCTTTAACATCGTCCGGCGTCTTTTTGCGGGTTTCGGCGATTGCGCCGACAATACGTCCGTAAAAATCATCGAGCAAAGCGTTAACGACTTCGCGCTGACCTTCGGACATATCTTTGCGCGTATAAGCATCGGGCGCATTTTTGTATTTGCCTATTTGAATCACTTCCGGCTCGATTCCCAGTTTATCGAGCGAGCCGCGATAAAATGACGCTTGCGCCTGTAAGCCGTTGATGTAAAGGTCGCCGGTCGGCGGCACGAAAATCTTGTCGGCTGCCGTGGCGATGTAATACTCCTTGTTCGTGCCGATTTCCATAAAGGCATAAACCGGCTTGCCGGAAGATTTAAATTCAGCAACGGCTTCGCGCAGCTCGTCGGCTTTGCCCATACTGATTCCAGGAAAATCAATATCGAGCAGCACAGCGCCGATTCGTTTATCAATTTTCGCTTTGCGAAGATTCGTCAGAACGGAGGAAAAAGAAGTTTGCGGTTCGACGCCGAAAAGCCGCGACATCGGGTCTTCGGAGGAAAAATCGGGCAATTCGCCCGAAATTTTCAAAACCAGAACGCTGTTGTTTTCGATTGACGGTCCTGAATTAATCGAAGCCGCGATAATTGCGATGCCGATTATCGCCACCAAAACAAACGCCAGAAAGATGCCGCCGAGAATTAAAAGTGTTTTTCGTGTGCCGGACATTGCCATAAATTATTTCCTGATGTGCTGATATAAATACGAGCCGCGAAAAATCAGCGGCTCGTAAAATTATACGCTAAGAAACGGAGAAATGTTTATGAAAGAAAAAGTAACAAGATAAGAGAAACAGGTTGCAGGATAATCACTTGTAACCTGTTTCTTTCGTTTAGTGCGCGGTGGCGACGCGAACAGCCGGAATCGTCACTCCGGCTTGATGTTTCATACAAGCCGCGTTGAGCGCGCTTTCAACGCTCGATTCGATTTCGCATTCTTTTTTCCGGCAAACCGCCGCTAATTCGGAAACGACGAGATAATGGGATTTTTCAAAAAGGCGCTGCTCGCGGAACGAAAGCGGTTTTAAACGGCTTAGGTAAGTTAATTTCTTCAAAACATCAGCGACATCGAAAATCTCGCCGGTTTTTACTTTTTCCGAAAACTCGCGGAAACGAACTTTCCAATCACAGGAAATGTTCGAGAAGTCTTCGGACAAATAATTTAAAAGCTGTTCGCAATCAGCGACGGAAATCGGTTTTCGCAAGCCCACTTCGTCTGCATTTTGAACAGGAACCAAAACCAGAGAATTATTAAAAGAAAGCCTTAAAGCGTAAAAAAATAATTGATCTGCGCCGATTTGTTTTTGTTCGATTGTTTCAATCACTCCGACTCCGTGATTTGGATAAACAACTTTCTGCCCGACTTTAAAACTCACCATTTGCCTCCTGATAATTTAAAAAGCCTGTTTAAAACAAGCCTTTGGATAAAGTTTGACTATCAACCGCGTAAGGTCACTTTCGACTGAGGGATTCTGATCGGTTAAGAAAATTGTAACAACGCGCCGCAAACAGCGTCAAGAAAATCCGGGAAAGCGGAGAAGGCGGATAATAAGGAGGAAAAAGGGAAAAGATTAAAAATCAATTCCCTTTTTAAAATTTTAAGCGGCGATTGCGGCAAGCGTGTTGGCAAGCGAGCGAAAAACGTCGCGCCCGTCGTTTGAACCCAAAAGCCCCTCGCAGGCGCGTTCCGGGTGCGGCATCATTCCCAAAACGTTGCGACCTGAATTGCAGATTCCGGCGACGTTCGAGCGCGAGCCGTTCGGGTTGGATTCCTGCGTGATATTGCCTTTTTCGTCCGAGTAACGAAAAACGACGCGCTTCTCGTCTTCCAATTGCGCGAAAGTGTGGTCGTCGCAAACGTAATTGCCTTCGCCGTGCGCAATGGGAATTGAGAGAACTTTGCCGGTTTCAAGCTCGCGCGTAAAAGGCGTCTCGTTTGTCTCGACGCGCAAATGAACGTGTCGGCAAACATAATGAAGATTCTCGTTGCGAATCAAAGCGCCCGGAAGCAATCCGGCTTCGCACAGAATCTGAAAACCGTTGCAAATCCCCAAAACGAATTTTCCGGCATTGGCAAATTCGACGAGCGAACGCATCACGGGCGAAAAACGCGCCAGCGCTCCGGCGCGCAAATAATCACCGTAAGAAAAACCGCCCGGCACGACAACCGCGTCAAAACCGCTCAAATCTGTGTCTTTATGCCAGATAAAATCAACCGGCTGCCCGACGTGCTTCGATAAAACGTGATAAGCATCGTGGTCGCAATTTGAACCGGGAAAAACTATAACTCCGAATTTCATCTTTTATTCGTTGTTTGTTGATCGTCGTTCGTTGTTCGTAGATTTTTGC
>DASVUH010000065.1:0-38347 GCA_036387135.1 Pyrinomonadaceae bacterium
AAAATACGAAAACCGCCGACGCCGATTTCGAACGGCTGGCAAAAGATTACATCGAAAAGCTGCTCGAAAACTCTCCCGAATGGGCGACGATTCTGGGCGATCACCGTGTTGACAATCGCCTTTCGGATTACAGCCTCGCCGGTGTGCAAAAACGACGCGCCTTTAACGAAGAATTTCTCAACAAACTAAAAGCGATTGATCTCGCGCGCCTGAGCAAAGCAAACAACATTGACGCGCGCATTATGCGCGACAATCTCGAATACAATCTTTTTCAAATTGACACCCTGCGCGAATACGAATGGAATCCGCTTTCATACAACGTCGGCGGGGCGATTGACAGTCTGGCTTCGCGCGATTTCGCGCCGCTCAAAGAGCGTTTGACTAATTTAAAAGGTCGGCTTGAAGCAATTCCGGCAGTCATCGCCGCCGCGAAAGCTAATCTGAAAAATCCGCCCCGCGTTTACACCGAAACCGCCATTCAGCAAAACGCGGGCGTAATCGGTTTGATAAAAGACGATATTCAACAGTTTGTTGACGCCGCGCCGGAAATGAAAACCGAATTAGCGCCGACAAGAGATAAAGCAGTCGCCGCGCTTGAAGATTACGGGAAATGGCTCAAAGAAGATTTGCTGCCGCGTTCAAACGGCGATTTCCGCATCGGCGACGCCAAATTTCGTCAAAAACTGCGGTTCGCGCTCGAATCGGATTTGCCGAAAGAAGAAATTCTCAAACGCGCTGAAACCGATTTAAAAGTAACGCAAATGACGATGTTCAACGTCGCCAAGCCTTTATATAATCAATACTTTCCTGATAAGAAACTGGTGTTGGTTGAAAAAGATAGTTACAGTCCCGCCCAAAGAAAAGATGCTATCAAAGCTGTTTTAAATAAGCTCGCCGAATCGCGCCCGAACAATGAAACAATCGTCGCGCAAGCCGAGAAAGATTTGCAGGAAACAACCGATTTCGTCCGCAAAAACAATCTCGTTACCGTACCGAACGAGCCGGTCAAAGTTATCGTGATGCCCGAATATGCGCGCGGAACTTCGGTCGCTTATTGCGATTCGTCGGGACCTTTTGAGAAAAAAGCCGAGACTTTTTACGCGATTGCGCCGACGCCGAAAGATTGGGCAGCGCCAAGAGTCGAATCGTTTTTCCGCGAATACAACGATTTTATGCTCGAAAATCTGACGGTTCACGAAGCGATGCCGGGACATTATCTGCAATTGATGCACGCCAACAAGTTCAAAGCGCCAACGCCGATTCGCGCCATTTTCACGAGCGGTTCTTTCGTCGAAGGCTGGGCGGTTTACGCCGAACAATTAATGGCGGAAAAAGGCTACGGCGCGGCGGAAGTGCGAATGCAGCAGTTAAAAATGAAACTGCGCGTTATTATCAACGCCATTATTGACCAGAAAATCCACACCGCCGGAATGACCGAAAAAGAAGCCGTTGATTTTATGATGAACGAAGGTTTTCAGGAAGAAGGCGAAGCCGTCGGCAAATGGAAACGCGCCCAGCTTTCTTCGACACAGCTTTCGACATATTACGTCGGCTCGGTCGAAGTCAACGACATCCGGCGCACTTACGAAGCGCGCAACAAAGGCAAAGTTGATTTGCGAAAAATGCACGACGAAATGCTCTCATTCGGCTCTCCGGCGGCGAAATACGTCAAAGAAATGATGGGGTTGTAAGTCACAGGATTTTCTCTTGCGATTATTAACAAAAACTCCAAAAATCGCGGTTTATAAACTTGCCTCAACAAGAAGATAGATATGAATTACGATCCCTTATCCGAAGTAATTGACGAACCATTACTGATTTCGGCTCAATCCGTTCAACGGCTCACAGAACTTCGAGCCTCTCTCAAGTTTAACGATCTTCCTGGTACTAATACAGCAGAAGAACGTGACCGATTATCGCAAATCTTGAACGAACTGCTAAATCGCTTAATTGCGGGAATACTCGCTAATCCAAGCAAACTTTGGGTTATGAGTCAATTTCAACCAGCGTTAGAATCAGTGCAAATGGAAGATACTGAATGCAGAGAACACTTCGCTGACTATCTTGAGAAAGTTATGGACATTCTGCAAATTGAAAGTTCGGACGGTTTGCTAAGTTTTTACCTTTAAGCACATTACTGTCCACAACACAAAACCGGGGCTTTTTTATAATCAAACGACCTTATCAACAAAATAATTGGTAATTTTTAGTGCAAATGCTGCGCTTGTCGCTTCAGGCGAAACAATATCAACTTTCAAACCGCTTTCACCCATTGCTTTCGCGGTAGTTTCGCCGATGCAGGCAATTGCAACGTCGTTCGGCAATTTGATGTCGCCGACAATTTGCAGGAAATTTTTAAACGCCGAAGGACTCGCAAAAGTTATGCAATCAATCGAACCGCCCGCGAGCATCGCTTTAAATTTTGCAGTTTCCGGTTTTGCGGGCAAAACGGTGCGGTAAGCGACGGGAGCGTCAACCTTTGCTCCGGCTGCGCGTAATTTCTGCGGCAAAATCTCGCGCGCAATTTCGGAACGGGGAAACAGAAAACGCAAGTCTGCCAATTCGCCGACGTAGTTTTCGATTTCTCCGAAAAGACTTTCCGCGTTCGATTCGGCTGGCAGAACGTCAATGTGAATTTGCGCGAGCCGCAAGCGTTCGGCGGTTGCGTCTCCGACTGCGCCGACTCGCAGATAATCAAGCTCGGCGGTTTCGAGATTTTTTGCCGTTAATCTGCTCAGAAAATGTTCGACGGCGTTTGAGCTGGTGAAAATTATCCAATCGTAGTTTTGAAGATTTTCAATCGCGGCGTCCAAATCAGCGTAGCTTTCGGGCGCGGCGATTTCGATTGTCGGAAACGAAAAAACATTCGCGCCGAAGCGTTTTAATTCGGCGGTGAATTCGGCGGCTTGTTCCGGCGGGCGCGTGACGACGACTGTGATTTCGGCGAGCGGCAAACTCATTTCTGAATATTTATCAGATTTTGCGCGCCATTGGCGAGCAATCTGAGCGCCAGCAGCTCGCCGTTTTCTCTTGCTTTGGCAGAATCGCCGTTTCGCGCGTCGCGCAAAATCTCCGAGCCGTCCGGTTTGGCAACCAAGCCTTCGAGCCGCATTTTGTTTTCTTCGATTCGGGCGTGAGCGGCAATCGGAAACTGGCAGCCGCCGCCGAGACCGCGCAGAAAAGCGCGTTCGGCTTCGACGCAGGCGCGAGTTTCGGCGTCGTTTAAAACCGCGACGAGATTGTTTGTCTCCGAATCATCTTTTCGGGTTTCGATTGCCAGAGCGCCTTGCCCGACTTGCGGCAGCATTTCGTCGAACGACAAAAAAGCCGTGATTCGATGTTCACATCCGAGACGTTTCAATCCGGCAGCCGCCAAAATTATCGCGTCGTATTCGCCCGCGTCCAATTTAGCGATTCTGGTGTCAACGTTTCCCCGCAAATCTTTGATTTGCAAATCGGGGCGCAGATTTTTAATTTGCGAGGCGCGGCGCAAAGAAGAAGTTCCGACAACGGCGTTTTCGGGCAAATCGGAAATTGAATTTGCGTTTGATTCTTTTCCGACAACAAAAGCGTCACGCACGTCCTCGCGTTTTAAAACGGCGGAGATGTGAAGATTTTCCGGCAAAACCGTCGGCAAATCTTTGAGCGAATGGACAGCTAGATCAATTCTCTTTTCCAGCAAAGCGGTTTCAAGCTCTTTGACGAAAACGCCTTGTCCGCCGATTTCCGTCAGCGAAACGTTTTGCTGGCGGTCGCCGAAAGTTTTGATAATTTCCAGTTCGACCGAAATTTGCGGATGCTTTTCCTTTAATTGCGCGCGAACAAATTCGGCTTGCCACAAAGCAAGCCTCGAACCTCTCGTACCGATAATAATTTTATCTTTCATCTGCGGTCTGTTTCTTCGCCGCCTAACAAACTGCACAAAATTTCGACAAATTCTTCAGCGCCGGTTTCTTCGTGCGAGCGGCGCAAACCGTAGAGAATCGGGTGCGAGATTTTGTTGACGGTCGAAAGCAGCAAATTTTGAACGGCATTTTCTTGTTCTTCGGTTAAATTGCCGAGCCGTGCGCGGTGTTTCGCCAATTCCGCCGCCGCCGTTCCCTGCATTTTTTCGCGCAAAAGTCCGAGCCTGTCGCCGATATTCATTGCGCGCATTGAGATTACGAATTCTTCGACTTCTTCCGCAATAATCGCGTCGGCGCGGACGGCTTCGCGCTGGCGGCTTTCGATGTTTGTAGCAATCGCCGTATTTAAATCGTCAACATCCGCAAGAAGCACATTTTCGATTTCTCTGATTTCAGGCGCGATATTGCGCGGAACTGAAATATCAACAAAAAGCGTTTGCTCGGCTCCGCGCGCGGCTTGCGTGGCTTTCGCCGTTTCCCGGTCAATCAAATATTCATTGGCTGAGGTCGAGCAAATTACAACGTCTGATTGTTTTAAAGCGTTTGCCAGATTCTCAAACGGAACGACCGCGCCGCCTGTTTCGACCGCTAACAACGCGGCTTTTTCCAATGTCCGATTACAAATCGAAACTTTTCCGGCGCGAGTTTGTTTCAAATAACGAACGGCGGCTTGCGCCATTTCGCCCGCGCCGATGATTAAAACGTTTTTTCCTTCGAGCGAGCCGAAAGTTTTTCGCGCCAGCTCGATTGCCGCCGAAGCGATTGAAACGGCGCTGCCGCCGATTTCGGTTTGGGTTCTGACGCGCTTGGCGGCGTGAAAAGCGTGGTGCAAAAGCTTGTGCAGATTCTTGCGCGCCGTCCCGGCTTCCGCTGCCAATTTATACGCCTGACGAACCTGCCCCTGAATTTGCGTTTCGCCGATAATCATCGAATCGAGCGACGAAGCGACGCGAAACAAATGACGCGCGACCGCCGCGTCCCGCAAACGATATAAATGCGGCTCGATTTCTTCAAACGACGTAGAATGAACCGAAAAGATAAAATCTCCGATTCGATTTTCGATTTCGCGTTCCGAAGCCGGGCTTTCAATTAAAATTTCGACGCGATTGCAGGTTGAGAGAATCAGGGCTTCTTTGATTATCGAGCCGTCCGCGAGAAGCGGCAGAGCCGCAAGACAAGCGTCTTCGCTGAAGGCGATTCGTTCTCGGACTTCGACAGGTGCGGTGTTGTGATTTAACCCAAATAAATAAAGAGACATTCTTTTGAGCCTTCGAGAATAGAATAAAAGTAATTAAAATTCCGCACAAGTTAGCAAACCTGAAAAATTCTGCATTGATAAATTCAGACCGCTAATTTACCAAATCGCTCGCGATAAAAAAAACTCCTCAATATGTTAACGCGCATTTCTGTTAAGAAATAGTTCAACAACGGGATAAAAATCTTGAACAGCTACTATTTCAACCTTCTTTCTACAACAAAACGCCCGTTTTTGACAGAATGATGCGAGGCTTGACATATTTTTAATCTAATTGAAAAATTTTTCCCGGAAAGTGATGTAACTCGCAAATGCGCGCAATGATTTTAGCAGCCGGATTCGGCACGAGACTTTTTCCGCTGACAATTGACCGGACAAAACCGGCAATTCCTTTTTTAGGGAAACCGCTCGTCGGTTACGTCGCCGAATATTTGTCGGGCTTCGGCTTTGACGAAATCGTCGTCAATCTTCATCATCAACCGGAATCTGTCAAACAGGCGCTCGGCGACGGCTCGGATTTCGGCGTGCGAATTCATTACGCGCTCGAACAGCCCGCGATTCTCGGAACTGCGGGAGCTTTGTGGAACGCGAGAGATTTTTTGCAGGACGAAACTTTTCTCGTCATCAACGGCAAAATTATCACCGATATTGATCTCGCCGCCGCTCTCGGAATGCACAAAGATTCGGGCGCGCTCGCCACAATGGTTTTGAAAGAAAACCCAAACCACGAAAAATTTACAATCATCAACACCGAAGGAGGTTTTGTCACAGGTTTCGGCGGTTTTCCCGAACCAATTTTTCCTGACGAAGACCAAAAACCAAAGACCAAAGACCAAAGCCCTCTAATGTACACCGGCATTCAAATTTTAGAACCGGCGGTTTTCGATTACATTCCGCCCGGCGTCGAATCCGATATTATCTCGGTTTTTTATCGCCCGGCAATGGCTCACGGCGAGCGGATAGCGGCGCACGTTGCGGATGGAAACTGGCGCGAGCTTTCAACGATTCAGCGTTATCTGGATATTTCGCTCGCGGTTTTAAAGGGCGAAAATAATGGCGTTTCAGTTGGCAAAAACGCCGACATCGCTTTGACGGCGAGCGTGCGAGATTCGATTTTATGGGACGACGTGGCGATTGAGCCGGGCGCGATTGTCGAGCGCGCGATTTTAGGCGACGGCGTTCGCATCCGCGCCGGAGAAACGATAAAAAATGCGGCTGTCGTCCGCGCCGATTTGGTCAGGAATGCCGAAATTCCGGCAAAAGCTTTGCCCGGACATTTTGAAGCCGAAAATTATGTCGTGCCGCTCGGTTAATGCTAAAATCTGCCAAAGTTTATGACCGACGAATTTCAATCGCAGATTTTCACCGAATCGGCAATTCAGAGATTAGAGCGATTTTTACAAGCGCGTTTCGGAGACGCCGCGGCGCGGAAAATCGTGCCGCTGACGCCTGATGCTTCCACGAGAGAATATTTCCGCGTTGGCTGGGACAAAAAAACGGCAATCGCCTGCGTTTACCCGGAAACTTTTTCGCCGCGAAATTTTTCGTATCTCGATGTGACGAATCTTTTTCTCGCGTCGGGTTTGCCAGTCGCAAAAATTTTAGAAGTTAACGGTTCGCTCGGAATTATCGTTCACGAAGATTTCGGCGACCGCATTTTGCGCCCGATTTTATTGACCGCGACCGACGACGAGCGCGAACCGCTAATCAATCAGGCAATCAAATTAATCGCAAACATTCAAGTTGCCACCGACCGAGCGTATTCGCTCGATTCGATTGCGTCGAGGCTCGCGTTTGATTTTGAAAAGCTTTCGTGGGAGCTGGATTTCTTTTTCAAACATTATTTCGAGAGCTACAGCGGCTTGGTTTTATCGCCGGAAGAAGCGGCAAATATTAAAGGCGAATTAAACAAAGTCGCGCAGGAGCTGGCAATGCGCCCGCGCGTTTTGTGTCACCGCGATTTTCACGCGGCAAATTTGATGCTCGACCGCGAAAACCGGCTGAGAATAATTGACCATCAGGACGCGCGAATGGGACCTGCGAGCTACGATTTGGTTTCGCTTCTGCTGGACAGAATCAGCGAGCCGCCTTCGCGCGTGTGGCTGAGGGAAAAACGGATGATGTTTTTGGAGGAACGCCGGATGCTCGGTCTCGCACCGATTGACCCCGACGATTTTGCCGCCGAGTTTCGATTGATGACGATTCAGCGTTGTTTGAAAGCAATCGGTACGTTTTCATTCCAGACCGCCGTTCGCAATCGCGCCGGTTACGTTCAATACATCGAGCCGATGTTTCAAGTCGTTCAGCGCGCAGTAGAAAGTCTCGGAGGTTTTCCGCATCTGCAAAAAGCTATCAGAGAGCGGGAACAATCGAAATAATCGCTTTTTCGGCGTTGGCAATTTTGACAATTTGCAGGTTGTTTTCGACAATTTTGAAAAGCAGCCCGAAATCAAAAGCGAATGCTCGCTTGGAACAGTAATATCCCCAAATTCAGAGGAGAAAAGAAATGAAATTCTTAAAAAGAAATGCGCTTTTTCTATTAGGCGTTGTCATCATCGCATTGTCCGTTTCCGCCTGCTCAAGCCAGCAGACTGCGGAAACAAAACCGGTCAATAACAGCACGACGACGCAACCGGCAGCGACAACGCAGCAAAATCCGGCATCTCAGCCGAATACTGTAACGGAGAAAAACACGGCTTCTAAAGAGCCGGAAATTGAAATCTCGCTCCCGGCAAATGCTTCGTCCGCCGCCGTGGGAACTACCGTAGCCATTCCGATTGCGATCAACAGTAAATCGAACAAAGAGATTTTCTCTTACAGCTTTGCCGTGATGTTCGATCCCAGTGTTTTGCAGCCGACCGATCAGCCGATCAGCACGACGGGAACGCTGAGCGAAGGCTTTACCGTCGCTGCCGACACA
This sequence comes from Pyrinomonadaceae bacterium, assembly GCA_036387135.1. Classification (GTDB taxonomy): domain Bacteria; phylum Acidobacteriota; class Blastocatellia; order Pyrinomonadales; family Pyrinomonadaceae; genus JALZCH01. Next base: position 8,081 of record DASVUH010000065.1, read on the forward strand.
AAAACGACGGGGCGTCTCGGATTAGCCGCCGCGACCACAGGCAAAACCGTTAAAACAAACGGAACGCTGCTGAACACGCATTTTAAAGTGATCGGAAAAGGCGCGGAAAAAAAGAATTTAACAATCTCCCAGCCGGTTTTTGAAGACAGCAGCGGTACTGCAATAAATGTGACCGCCACAATGAAACACTAATCTTTTGGCGTTCGCCGCAAGTTCTCTTTTGGTTCGCTTATCAATTTGCACACGCTACGGATTTAACTTTGTATGAATTAGAGTAATGTATACAAAGTTTTCATTTGATTAGATAAGTCATTTACTTTGCCGCGCTTCGCAGTAATTTTGGGACACAGGTTAAAGCACTCCTGTATCCCAGGAATTGCTGCTTTTGTAAAAACAGCCGATTTCAAAGCTTATAAATTTGAGTGCCGTCAGGAGCCTTCATAAGGCTCGACGCCCGTATCAACGATTTTCCAGATTTCGGATTCAGGGACAAAGAACGGCTTTTTAGTGATACATATTTTTAGAGTTTCTTTGTCTTCGTTATAAACAGCAGTTAACTCGATGCCGTAAGGACCTTTCACTTCGACATCGTCTCCTTCGGGAAGCGAAACTCCTTCTTTCTCCAAATCCTTCCTCAGATGATTTAGCTCTTCTCTGGTAATTCCGCCGTATTGTTTGCAATCAGGCATTGTATAACTCCTTTTATCCAATTTTTTTTAATTCAAATTGCTTTTTTTTACCAAACAACAAACAACCATTGTAGCCGACAATTAAAAGTAATTGGAGTCAGGGCGTTATCGCGAGCTTTTTAACTGCCCGATTTTTCTTTTGCTCATTGCTGCAAAAAAAGAGCCGCGCTTTACGGAACGCGGCTGTAATTATTCTTCAAGGAGAATATAAAGAGACTTTCGGAAAAATCACAGCGCAACTGCGCGGGGCAATCCCCCAATTGCCGCTTCGTCCAACTACCCTGCTTTCCTTCCGATTGTTATATGAAAATGCTCATTTCATAGCCTTTTCCACAAATTGACAAAACGGCGAGCCAGCCGATAAACCGAGCTTTTCTTTTATTCACTGTTCAAAGCAAAAAAGAGCCGCAAAGATAAAGCAGCGGTCTTAGTGATGACTTAAGTTGTTTGACAATGTTGCCGCGTGGAATAAGCAGCCTTTGCTTTTTTGAGCCTGTATCTAAAAATGTATTTACTATTAACTTACGTTTGTGAATGTGCTCTTTGGGGGCAAACGGATAATAAGCTAAAAAGGCTGCTCTGTAAAATCAAACCGAGTAGGTTTTAAGATTAAAATCTAATAATCCGCCTGGCGGCTTTCTATTTAGCGGATATAGGTTTAATATCAACGGCGAATTCACCGGCGCTTCCTGGCAATCGTCGGACATTCTCAACCAACCGCCGCGCTTCGCACCCTTCGGAAATTACGGCGGCACGACGCAGACTTTCGCTTTGACCAACAATTCGCCCGCCGTCAATAACGGAAACAACTGCGTTATCACGGCAAACGGCTGCACCGACAACAATCCGGCGATTCCAAACGACCAGCGCGGAGCGGCGCGTGTCGGCGCGGTGGACATCGGCGCGTTTGAACTCAACAACACGTCAACGGGCGGCAACTTCGTCGCGACGCTGCCGGACGGCAAGACCGGAATTGCTTATAACTACGTGCTTGTTCTGGACAAAGGCGCGTTCACTTATTCGTTGACCGGCGGCGAGCTGCCAAACGGAATTTCGGTTTCGACCAGCGGCGCGGTTGTCTCGGTCAGCGGCACGACTGCTGTGAGCGGCGAATTTAACTTCTCAGTGACTGCAACGGACGGCACAAATTCTGCTGTTACCGATTACACCATTCGCTTCACTCAAACGACAGTTTCCTTATCGGGCAGCGTCACATATGCCATCAAGCCCTCAGGAGAAACTGCCAAAGCGGTGGCAAATGTTTTGTTCAATGCGACGGGAACTTCCAATTCTTCGGCTATGAGCGATGGTGCGGGAAAATACAGTTTAAGCGGTTTAATTTGGAATGGGAATTACACCGTTACTCCATCAAAGGACGGAAACATCAATGGAATTTCTCCGTTTGATGCGACGATGATTCTTCGTCACATCGCAGCTAACGGATCGGGACCGAATGCTTTAGACGCAAATCAGAGAATTGCAGCAGACACGAGCGGCGATGGAAACATCACTCCGTTTGATGCAACGCTGATTTTGAGATATTTAGCTTCTGGAGGAGCAAATGCTAATACCGGACAAATAGGTAATTGGAAGTTTGATCCGGTTTCTCGTCCGTATCAGCCTTTAAATAGCAGTATGTTCGATCAGAATTACACTGCCATTCTAGTTGGAGAAGTCAACGGTGATTGGAATCCGTAAACTTTAAAGATGCCTTGAATAAAATAGTAAAGAGCCGCCAGAAATGCGCGGCTCTTTTTCGCAAACAAATTGAAATGCGCCGTCATATATTCGGCTAGTAATTCATATTCATCCTAAATCCAAAGCCGCGTTGAAACAGCGGCTCTTTTTTGTTTGCACGGATGGACAAATGAAAAAGGCTCGGAGCAAGGACGCACCTTGAAACCATCAAAAAACTCAAATTAAAATTCCGCCTGTATGACGCGCGACACACATTCGCGAGCCGCGCCGTTGAAGATGGAATTGACTTGCTTGTTTTGGCATCTATACTTGGACATAGTAATTTAAAAATGGTTATGAGATACGCGCATCCGTCGGAAACATTCAAAGCTGACGCAATTAAAAGAATGGAAATTAACAGAAAAGCAAAAGCGCTCAAAAAAGCCGTTGAATAACAAGCCATAGCTACATTATTAGATACAGCATCATTTTGGCTTGTCATTAAATGCAACGCAACTATAACCAAGTATGCGGCTTACAGAATTACGATAAAATTAATATTATGAATCAGACTTACATCAACGAATTAAAAAATCATATCGGCGAGGAGGTCACGGTCAAAGGCTGGCTTTACAACTCGCGTTCGAGCGGAAAGCTCGTTTTTTTACAACTACGCGACGGCACCGGAATCGTTCAATGCGTTGTTTTCAAAGGCAACGATGAAGAAGTTTTCGAGAAAACCAAGGCGCTCGGTCAGGAATCGTCATTAATCGTCAGAGGCTTGGTCAAAGAAGACGCGCGCTCGCCCATTGGCGTCGAGGTTGACGTTCGCGGAGTCGAGGTTCTGCAAAATGCTGTGGATTATCCGATTACGCCGAAAGAACACGGAACCGAGTTTTTGATGGATAACCGGCATTTGTGGATTCGCTCGCGCAAACAGAATGCTGTTTTAAAAGTCCGTCATACGGTTATCAAAGCCGTGCGCGATTATTTTGACGACAACGGTTTTATCTTAGCCGACACGCCGATTTTTACGCCCAACGCCTGCGAAGGCACGACGACGCTGTTTGAAGTTGATTATTTCGGCGACGAAAAAGCGTATCTGACGCAGAGCGGGCAGCTTTACAACGAAGCGACCGCCGCCGCTTTCGGCAAATCTTATGCTTTCGGTCCGGTTTTTCGCGCGGAAAAGTCGAAAACTCGGAGACATTTGACCGAGTTCTGGATGGTCGAGCCGGAAATGACTTACGCGACGCTCGATGATGTGATGAACGTCGGCGAAGAATTGATTTTGTATATCGTCCAGCGCGTTTTAAACGACCGGCAGGAGGAATTGAAAACGCTTGAGCGCGATGTTTCCAGACTCGAAGCAATCGCCAAACCGTTCCCGCGCGTGCACTACGACGAAGCGGTGAAAATCCTTCAGGAAGGTTTTCAAAAGGGAGAGCTGGAAAATAACTTTGAATGGGGCGGCGATTTCGGAGCGCCCGATGAAACCTACATTTCAAAACGATTCGACGCGCCCGTTTTCGTCCATCACTTTCCGGCTGTCATCAAAGCGTTTTATTTCGAGCGTGACCCCGAACGCGCTGAGCTTGCGTTAGGAGCGGATTTGCTTGCGCCCGAAGGTTACGGCGAAATCATCGGCGGCGGCGAGCGAGCGAGGGATTTGGAATTTCTCGAAAAACAAATCGAAGAACACAATCTGCCGCGCGAAGCGTTTGAATGGTATCTGGATTTGCGGCGTTTCGGCGCAGTTCCGCACGCCGGATTCGGAATGGGCATCGAACGCTGCACGGCTTGGATGTGCGGCATCGAACACGTCCGCGAAACGATTCCCTTCCCGCGAATGCTTTATCGCCTGAAACCTTAAACGAAAATGCCGAATGTAATTGTTATTTCGGGAGAAAACGGCGACAGCAAATTAATTTGCTGTCGCCGTTTTTACTTTTTATCAAATCAGCGCACATTCTCAAACAGCGCTTGCGTTCACCCTCGAAAGAATCAAAGCGCGGGTCGCCTCAGGATTTCAGCCAAGGCTTGCAACCGGGCTGAGTCTGCTCCACTCTTCATAGTGCCGGCGCTCTTCTCCAGTGACGGCGCGAGTTTTTTTAGTTCTCCCAGCTCTTTTCGATTCAGTTGTGAACTCTCAGCTCTTTGAATCGCCTGCCGCAAGTCTGCAATTCGGGCAGAAGGCAGAGCTTGTGAACGCTCCAACTGATCGACGTAAGCCTTCGCTACGACTAACTGACGCGACCACTCAATTTTCTCCTGATTCTGCACATTCAATTGAGCTACCCGAACCGCTTTCGCAGCGTCGATCTCGTTCTGCGTGAGATGCTTGGTCGGCGTCAGCTCAAAGATGTCCAGTCCGCGCGCGATTTCTGACGAGTAAATGTGCCCGTTGTACCAGTAAGCAGACCATGAGCCGCCCATTACGATCATCTTTGGATCAATCGGTCCCCGATCAAAATAAGCAATTTCGACAGGATTGTCCGGGTCAGTGAAATCCATAATGGAGATGCCGCCCTGATACCAGGCTTGTACCTTAATGTCCCTTCCGGGAACGGGAATGAGCGAGCCGTTGTGAGCGACACAGTTCTCGCTTTCACTCTGCGCAGCCGGCAACTTGTAATAGCTCGCGAAGCTCAACTTGTTATCCGTCAAGCGGAAAATCGCATTGGCGCCCCATTTGTTCGGATCATTCTCACGGCAGCGCGCGCCCATTCCGCCGCCCCACTCATCGGTAAACACAACTTTTTTCCCGTCATTCGAAAAAGCTGCCGAATGCCAATACGAATAATTCGGATCGTTTACCGCGTCTATGCGCTTGGGATTGACCGGATCCTTGATGTCCAGCAAAATTCCATTTCCCGAACAGGCACCTGCCGCGAGTCCTAGCGCGGAGTACACGGTAATATCGTGGCACTGGTCGGTGGCTACCGGCTTGTTGTTTTCGTGAGAACCGCCGTTAGTCAGTCCGTTCAGAGCACCCGTCTTTGGATCGCTAAACAATCGAGGGGTTGACACCACCTGAGCATTTTGCGGCGCCGCCAACGGAACCTTGATCACATCAATCCGAAAGCGCGCAGTATTTGGATCTTTGTCCGGGTTGCCCCCCGAACACCCCGCCAGTTCTTCGCCCGGACGGACAAAAGAGGTTCCCGAGACGTAGATGTAAACGTTGTTCTTATCATTCGGACTAACTACCAGAGTATGCGTGTGTGAACCGCGGCAGGTTTGCACCGCTCCCACCTGCTTCGGATTACTAATGTCGGAGATGTCGAAAATCCTGACACCGCGGAAACGATCTTTGTGCGCTGCCGGCATCTGCTGTTGTCCGGCAGCGGGCGCAAATCCCTGCGGACCGCAATCAAGTCGTCCGTTCGGCATCTCCACCGACATAAAGAGCAGGTTCTTGTAAACGGATACGTCGCCCTGTCCGCCCGGGCACACCACCGAAGTTAATAATCTGGCTTTCGCCGGGCTGGAGATGTCATAGATGTTGACGCCGTAAAAGTTGCCCATAAACAGGTGGTTGCCCTGGAACGCAAGGTCGGAGTTGGCAAAAGCGAGTTGAGCCAACCCCATCCGAGCAGACTCGGGTATCATTGACGGATCGTTGATGCCAAAGGAACCCAGCGTCTCCTTTACCTTCGGGCTATTAGGATCGTTGGAGCCGAGTTGAAAGGCGTCGGGCTTTTTGAGCAGCATGAGATGCTTGATGCCCATCGCGGCTTCACCCGCATCATATAATCCCGGCGATAGTTTGGCGCGCGGATCGTTGGCATCTGACCCCTTCATCCCAGCCGGTAGCTGGGGTGCCGGTTCAGGAGTTTGTGCCAGAGTTCCGGCTGCAAAACACCAGCACAAAACAAGGGAAGCTGTTAGTAAACGGAAAGCAATAATGTGTATTCGATTCATAATTTATCTTCTACGGTTTTTCACCCAACATGGTTTCCATGACCCTAATCTCAGCGCGTTGACCGCTGTCAACATCGGATGCGAAATTGAACAGTTCGGCATTCTGCCCAGCGCCGGCAGTATCGAACAATTCCTTTACCATAATCAACGCACCATTGTGGTGCTGAATCATCCCGGTCAAAAACAGATGATCGAACTCCGCGCCTTTTGCTTTTTTTAAGGCGTCCATCTGCTTTGGGGTAAGCATCCCGGGCATGAGCTTGTGGTGCTGATGGCTTGACATGTCGTGACCCGGCATATCCATGTTTGACATTCCCGGCATCGGCGGGGAGACCTGCTCTCCCCTGACTTCGAGCCACCGTTTCATAAACTTCATTTCGTCCGACTGTGATTGGCTGATGCGTGCTCCGAGCAACCGGAGATCCTTGTTCTCCGTACGCGACTCGATCAGCGCCGTCATTTCAACCGCTTGCGCGTGGTGCATAATCATACCCTGCATAAACTCCACATCCTTCGGTGAACGGGGCGGCAGTGTCGCCCTCGTCGAAGACGGTAGTGTTCGGGTTGGCTCGCCCGGCGCGCCTGGCTGCACTATAACGGGCGGTGCCTGAGAATTAACCTCCTGCGAGCAAACCGGCAGCGATAAGAAACACGTCAGAGCACCGGCGACTATGAGCCAGCTTCGCGGCGTCGCAACACTGATCACTGACCGAAGCTTAAGCTTGGTCCTGTAAGGAAACGACTGCATCGGTGTTGAGTAATCAAGCATTGGGCAATTACTTTATCACAAATAAGAGACAGGCGCTAACACTGTGAGAGCACCGTCCACAAGATGTGCATAGCGATAAACGTAAGCATTCCCGACGTCGACGTCTATCACATAATGACCGGGATTTTAAATTTAAAACCCGTGCCCGACGACGGCAATTTCGACACGGCTAAAGCGATCTTAAAAAATTTCAGAAATTAAAAGCATTTTTTTTGTTTTGCGCGGTCTGTGTTAATCTTTTTTTCGTTCTTCCTAATTTTTACGCTTTTATAAATAATCTATGAGTTGGTTTCGGCGCGATAAGCCAAAGCTCGATGAACAACCGGACGACGGCGAAAAGCGCGTCAAAACCGAAGGCATTTTTATCAAATGTCTCGAATGCGAAAAGGCGCTGTACAAAGGCGAGCTGGAAGATTCGCTGCAAGTCTGTATTTACTGCGGTTATCATTTCCGGCTCGACGCGCGCACCAGACTGAAAACATTATTCGACGAAGGCAAATACGAAGCGCTCGATGAAAATATTGTTTCCGGCGATCCGCTCGGATTTGTTGACACCAAGCCTTACAAAGACCGACTCGAACAAGCGCGCAAATCTTCGGGCTTGCCGGAAGCCGTGATTTGCGGGCGCGGCACGGTCGGCGGTTTTTTGGTTTTCGCCGGAGCGATGGATATGAGCTTTATCGGCGGCTCGATGGGTTCGGCGGTCGGCGAAAAGCTCGCGCGTTTGATCGAAAGAGCCATCCGAGAGCGCGGCGCTGTGATTATTTTCGCCGCTTCCGGCGGAGCGCGAATGCAGGAAGGCACGCTTTCTTTAATGCAAATGGCGAAAATTTCCGCCGCTCTCGCCCAGCTCGAAGCTGCACGGCTGCCCTTTATTTCGGTTTTGACAGACCCGACGACCGGCGGCGTGACGGCGAGCTTTGCAATGCTCGGCGACGTTAACATCGGCGAGCCGAAAGCGCTTATCGGTTTTGCCGGACCGCGCGTGATCGAACAAACAATCAGACAAAAACTGCCCGCCGGTTTTCAGCGTTCGGAATTTCTGCTCGAACACGGGATGCTCGATCTCGTAGTTGACCGCCGCGAGATGCGCGACACAATCATCCGTTTGCTCCGATTTATAATGAACCCGGACGCGAAACCGCGCGAAGACGCAATTTTCGCAGATTTTCCCGAATAAACGCCGCCTTATTTTTCTGCCGTGAATTTTGACGAATCGGTCAAATATCTTTATTCGCTCGGACACGAAACGCTGGCGATGAAGCTCGGTCTGGAAAACACGCGGCGGCTTCTCGCGGCTTTGGGTGAGCCGCAAAAATCTTTTCTTAAAATTCAAATCGCCGGAACGAACGGCAAAGGCTCGGTCGCGGCGTTTTTAGATTCGATTTGCCGCGCCGCCTCGATAAAAACCGGGCTTTTCACCTCGCCGCATCTCGTTTCGATAACCGAAAGAATCAAAATCAACGGAATTGAAATTGATAAAGAGAAATTTGCCGAATTAACGAGTCAGGTCAAAAAAACTGCAGAAGATTTAATCAAAAATAAAGCGTTGGAAACGCTGCCGACTTTTTTTGAACATTTGACGGTCATCGGTTTGCTGGCTTTTGGGAGCGAAAAAGTTGATTTGGCGATTTTAGAAACGGGCTTGGGCGGTCGTCTCGATTCAACCACAGCCGCCGAATCTGAAATCGTCTGTTTGACGCCGATTGATTTAGACCATCAGGAATATTTAGGCGAGACGCTAAAAAAAATTGCGTCGGAAAAAGCGGCGATTATTCATCCGAACGCGCGCGTCGCAGTTGTTTCAAAACAAAAACCCGCAGCTTTAAATGTGATTTTAAAAAGATGCGCCGAAACCGGAATTAAACCGATTGTTGATGCCTGTCGTTTTGAAATCGAAGGCGCGGCGCAGGATGGAAAAATGATTGCGACATTTCGCACCGCGAACGAAATTTACGAAAATGTTTGTCTGAATTTACGCGGGCGGCATCAACTTGAAAACGCCGCAACTGCAATTGTCACGGCAGAAAATTTAAAAGATTTTTCAACCTCGCGCGCCGCAATCATCGAAGGTTTGGAAACCGGGACGCACGCCGGAAGGCTCGAAATTCAAGGAAATATTTTATTCGACGGCGCTCACAACGCAGCAGGCGCAAAAGCTCTCGGTGATTTCCTGCAGGAATTTATCCGAAACAAAATCACGCTCATTTTCGGCGTGATGCGCGATAAAGATTTGTCGGAAATTGCTTCGATCTTATTCCCGCACGCCGAAAATCTGATTCTCACGCGAGCCGAAAATCCGCGTTCAGCAACGGCGGAAAAACTACGCGAATATGTCCCGCAGAATTTTCCAGCCGAAAAAGTTTTTATCGCCGAAAGCGTTTCCGAAGCAATAAAAAAAGCGCGGGAAATAACCGCGCCCGAAGATTTGATTTGCGTTACCGGCTCGCTTTATCTTATCGGCGAAGCAAAATCCGTTTTAAATTCATAATTTATTTTTTGCCGTTTTCGTTTAAAAAGGTTTCCATAAATTTAGTGGAGAAATTTCCGGCTTGAAAATCCGGGTCGTTCATAATTTTGATATGAAGCGGAATCGTCGTTTTAATGCCTTCGACAACCATCGCTTCGAGCGCGCGGCGCATTCTGGCGATTGCCAAATCACGTGTGCGAGCGTGAACGATTAATTTCGCAATCATTGAATCGTAATACGGCGGTACGACATAGCCTTCGTAAGCCGCCGTATCAATTCGTACGCCCGGACCGCCGGGAATATTGAACGCCGTGATTTTGCCGGGCGAAGGCGTGAATTTCACAGGGTCTTCGGCGTTGATGCGGCATTCGATTGAATGTCCGACGATTTGCACGTCTTCCTGCCTGTAACCTAAATCTTCGCCTTCGGCAATTCGGATTTGATTGCGGACAATATCGGCGAGCGTGACCATTTCAGTCACCGGATGCTCGACCTGAATCCGCGTGTTCATTTCCATAAAATAAAACGAGCCGTCTTCGTCGAGCAGAAATTCAAAAGTTCCAGCGCTCGAATAACCGATTTCACGACAGGCGTTGACCGCCGCATTGCCCATTTTTTCTCGCAATTCAGGCGTTAAAACCGGCGAAGGCGCTTCTTCCAATAATTTTTGGTGACGGCGCTGGATCGAGCATTCGCGCTCGCCGAGATGAACGCAGTTGCCGTGTTCATCGGCTAAAACCTGAATCTCGATGTGGCGCGGGCGTTCGATGTAGCGTTCGATATAAACCGCGCCGTTTTTAAACGCGGCGGCGGCTTCGGTCGAAGCGGCGGTTAAAGCTGGAAATAATTCTTCTTCACTGCGAACGATTCGCATTCCGCGACCGCCGCCGCCCGCAGCGGCTTTGACAATTACCGGAAAACCGATTTCGCGCGCCAATTGAACGGCTTCGTCGCCCGGTTCGAGCGGTTCGGGGCTGCCGGGCAAAATCGGAACTCCGGCGGCTTGCATCGTCCGCCGCGCTTCGACTTTATCGCCCATCATTTTGATTACTTCCGGGCGCGGTCCGATAAATTTGATATTGCAGTCTTCGCAGATTTTGGCGAAAGTTTCCGATTCAGCTAAAAAACCGTAGCCGGGATGAATTGCGTCAACATTGGTGATTTCGGCGGCGGAAATAATTGCTGGAATATTGAGATAGCTCTGCGCCGACGGCGCGGGACCGATGCAAATGGCTTCGTCGGCAAAACGAACGTGCAAAGCGTCGCGGTCGGCTTCCGAATGAACCGCGACCGTTTGAATGCCCATTTCTTTGCACGTCCAGATAATTCGACAGGCAATTTCGCCGCGATTGGCAATTAGGATTTTTTTGAAATTTCGCGTCATCAGAAGTTCAAAGTTCTAGGTTCAAAGTTCAAGGTTAAAACGACTAACTTTAAACTACTTTTTGACTCCAAAAAGCGGTTGACCGTATTCGACCGGCTGACCGTTTTCGACGTAGATTTTGACGATTTCGCCCGTAACTTCCGCCGGAATTTCGTTCATCAGCTTCATCGCTTCGACAATGCAGACGACTGTGTCGGGCGTTACGCGACTTCCGATTTTGACGAACGGGTCGGCATCGGGCGACGGCGTGCGGTAAAACGTGCCGACAATCGGCGAAGCGATTTTATACAAACTTTCATCTTCCGAAACTGCGGTTTCGGTTTTAGGGGCTTCTTCCGCTTTTGCCGGATTCTGAGGAGCAGATTGATTTGTCGAAGCAGCGACGGGTTGCGGGGCGGCGGATTGAATGATTTGGGGAGCAAGCTCTTTTTTGAGTCGAACGCGAATGTTTGCGTTTTCAAACTCGAAATCGGTAAAACCGTGCTGGCTGACCAAATCCGCCAATTCGCGCAATTCGGTCATATTCAGCGACGCTTCCGCCTGCTGCGCCCGCTGTTGCTGCGGCTGTCCGTGTCGGCGGTTTCCCCGACGATGACCGCCGCGGCGATGATGCTCACGATTTTCGTTTTCCTGCTGGGCGTTTTGCGATTCGGTCGGTTCCGCTTTAACCGCTTCCGCTCCTCCGGTGTCGTTCATTTTGCCTCGCTCCTCAACCGTAAAAAGTAAATCGTGAATCGTGAATCGCAGCATTTTTCACGCCTGCGATTCACGATTCACGATTTACTTTTTATTTTTACTTAGTTTCCTGTTTCGCCGCCAGCTCGCGCGGATTGTCAACGAGTTCAATCACGGCGAGTTCGGCGTTGTCGCCTTGACGACGACCGAGACGAATAATCCGCGTGTAGCCGCCGTTACGATCTTTGTAGCGCGCGCCGAGTTCATTAAACAACCTTTGCACGGCTTTGACTCCGGCAGTTCTTTCCGGGCGCTCTTTCGGTTCGCCTTTTTTGCCGCGAAAACGGCTTATTTCCTGTTTATAAGTCGTGTTTCCGGCGTGAAAATAAGCCGCCGCCTGACGACGCAGATGAACGGCGTCAACTTTTGCCGTGTCGCCCGCCAAATTCTGCGCGCGGCGCGAAAGCGTAATCGCTTTTTCGACAAACGAGCGCAGCTCCTTAGCTTTCGGCAGCGTCGTAATTATATATTCGTTTTCTGAATTAATTAAAGAAGTCGCCATATTCCGCAGCATCGAAATGCGATGCGCGGTCGTTCTGCCTAATTTCCGGTGTGAATTTAAATGCCTCATATCAGTAATCAGTAATCAGTAATCAGTAATCAGTAATCAAATTTTAAACTTATTACTAATTACTAATTACTTACATACTATCTATTCTTCGTCTTCGTAATCGTCGTAATCGCCGTTGCTGCTGCCGCCTGTGCCGGGAATCGGATTGCCTTGTTCGTCGAAATCCATACCGAAATCGAGTCCGAGACTGTGCAGCAAATCTTTAATTTCGTTGAGCGACTTTTTGCCGAAATTCTTCGTCGTCATCATATCGCGCTCGCTTTTTTTAACGAGATCGCGGATCGAGCGAATATCGGCGTTTTTCAAACAGTTGTAAGCGCGCACCGAAAGCTCAAGCTCGTCAATCGAGCGGTCGAGCACATCGTTTCGCGGCAGCGGCGCGCGGGCGATGTCTTCGTAACGATATTCTTCCTGCTCTTCTTCAAAATTGATGAAGATGCTCATATGGTCTTTGACGAGCTTTGCCGCCAGACCAATCGCATCGTCCGGGCGAACCGATCCGTCCGTCCAAACTTCAATCGTCAATTTGTCGAATTCGGTGTTTTGCCCTAAGCGCGCGGCTTCAACCGTGTAATTAACTTTTTTGACCGGCGTGTGAACCGAATCAATCGGAATATAACCGATTGACAAATCCTCATCGTTGTTGCGTTCAGCCGGAACATAACCGCGTCCGCGTTTTAAGCGCATTTCAACGTTCAAAGAACCGCCTTCGCTGATTGTCGCAATATAAATGTTTTTATCGAGAATCTCGACTTCACCGTCAGCTTCAATATCTGCGCTCGTCACTTCTCCGGCTTCATTTTTGCTGATGGTCAGAGTTTTCGGTCCCGCACTGTGCAAACGAAGGGGAACCTGTTTGAGATTTAAAATCACGTCGGTCGCGTCTTCCACCACTCCGCGAATCGAAGAAAATTCATGTTCGACGCCTTCGATTTTGACGGCGGTAATCGCCGCGCCTTCAATCGAAGACAGCAGCGCGCGGCGCAAAGAATTCCCGATTGTGGTTCCGAAACCGCGCTCAAAAGGCTGCGCGAAAAATCTGCCGTGCCGGTCGGTCATCGTTTCGCCGTCCGCCATCAGGCGTTCCGGCATTTTAAAATCCGTCCAAAGATTATTTTGATTCATATTTAGTGCGTCAAAACGCAAAAATGCAAATCCGCCGCGAGCCGGAGGCGAACGAAAAATTCGAGTCGCATCCGGCTTACGGCAGTTTGCCGATTTAGAACCTACTTGCTGTAAAGCTCAACGATTAATTGTTCGTTGATGTTGCTGTCAATATCTTCGCGTCTCGGCAAAGTCGTCACGGTTGCCGCCAAATCGCCGGTGTCGGCGGGCGAAATCCAAGACGGACGACCGCGCCCGGCAGCCGTTGACCATGCGCCTTCGACAAAAACATTCGCGCGCGTCGCGTCTTTGATCGCAATTACATCGCTGACTTTGACTTGAAACGACGGAATATCAACTTTGCGTCCGTTGACCGTGACGTGACCGTGATTGACGAGCTGGCGCGCCTGGCGGCGCGAAGTCGTAAATCCGGCGCGATAAACCGCGTTGTCGAGACGGCGTTCGAGCATAAACAACAGGTTTTCACCCGTAATGCCTTTTTGACGCGCCGCTTTCTCGAAATAATTGCGAAACTGCTTTTCGAGAACAAAATAAATGCGTTTGACTTTTTGTTTTTCGCGAAGCTGTTGACCGTAACCGGCAAGCGCCTTGCGCCGAGCCGTCGCACCGTGCTGTCCGGGCGGCTGCGTGCCGCGCTTTTCAATCGGACAAATCGGCTTATAACATTTATCGCCTTTTAAAAATAATTTTCCACCTTCGCGGCGGCACAAACGGCACACCGCGTCTCTATATCTTGCCATTTTATTTACGTCTGAAAATCCGCCGCTTCAAGCGCCGGAAAAGTTTACAAGCAACTTCCAAAAGCGTTTTGAAAATTGCTCTTCATCCTTTGAACAAAATGATGAATCAGGAGCGATGAATGATGAATTAAAAATAGTTCATCGTTTATCATTACTAATTCATCGTTAAATCAAACACGCCGTCTTTTCGGCGGACGGCAGCCGTTGTGCGGAATCGGCGTAATATCGCGGATTGCCATCACTCGGATTCCCGTATTGTGAATTGCACGGATTGCGGATTCGCGACCGCCGCCGGGACCTTTAACGCGAACTTCGCATTGCGTCATTCCGGCTTCGAGCGCTTTACGCGCGGCTTCCGAAGCGGCTTGCTGCGCCGCAAACGGAGTGCCTTTGCGCGAACCTCTAAAGCCGCGCGCGCCCGAAGACGATTGCGAAACCAAATTGCCTTCCATATCGGTAATCGAAATCAGCGTGTTGTTAAACGACGCCGAAATCACCACGATTCCCGACGGAATATTTTTTCTCTCTTTTTTGCGGAAAGCCTTTTTCTTTCCCGCAGCTTTTCCTGTTGCTTTTGCCACTTTTAGTAATCAGTAATTAGTAATAAGTAATAAGTTATCAGCAGCTAATTGCTGATTACTTATTACTTATTACTAACCAAACTATTTCTTGCCCGGTGCTTTTTTCTTAGCGACGGTCATTCTGCGCGGTCCTTTGCGGGTGCGGGCGTTGGTGTGTGTACGCTGCCCGCGCACCGGCAGACTGCGGCGATGACGCAAGCCGCGATAGCAGCCGATGTCCATCAAGCGTTTGATGTCGAGCTGGATGCGTTTCCGCAAATCGCCTTCGACTTCGCCCTGCTGGTCAATAATGGTGCGAATTTTGGTCAACTCGTCTTCGCTCAAATCGCGGATTTTCGAGTCAACGCTGATTTCAGCTTCATTTAAAATTGATGTCGCGCGCGATTTGCCGATGCCGTAAATATACGTCAAACCGATCTGCGCTCTCTTTTGCGGCGGTAAATCAACTCCTGCTATACGAGCCATTTTCTTAAATGATGAACTATGAATGATGAACGATGAATAAAACCAATAATTCAGCATTCATCGTTCCGACTTCATCGTTCGGATTATCCTTGTCTTTGTTTATGTTTCGGGTTCGTGCAAATTACGCGCACGATACCTTTACGATGAATAATTTTGCAGTTATCGCAAATTTTTTTAACCGACGGACGTACTTTCATTGCTCTGTCCTTAAAATTTATTTATAACGATACGTAATCCGCCCGCGACTTAAATCATAAGGCGACAATTCGACTAAAACTCGGTCGCCGGGCAAAATCTTAATGAAGTTTTTCCGCATCTTGCCTGAAATATGCGCCAGAACCTGGTGCTGATTATTATCTTCAAGCGCGACTCGGAACATGGCGTTCGGCAGTGTTTCCAGCACCGTCGCCATCACTTCGATAGCTTCTTCTTTTGACATATTTGATTACAGTCAAAAAATCGCCGATAAGACGAAATAAGTATTTTCGTATTTTCGGCGGTTGTTTGTCAACCTTCCGGCTTCACCCGGCAGTTGCGGCTTCCGCCGTTTCTTGTTTCGATTCGTTTAACTGTTTTTTTTGTTCGCGCGTCAGCGTTAAAATTTCCGGTCCGGTTTCGGTTACGGCAACCGTGTGTTCACAGTGTGCTGAAGGCTTTCGGTCTTTCGTAACAACCGTCCAGCCGTCAGCCAGAATCTCGGTTTCGTCCGTTCCGACGTTAATCATCGGCTCGATGGCGAAAACATAACCGATGCGAATTTTTTCTTTTGTTCCCGGTTTACCGTAATTCGGAATTTGCGGGTCTTCGTGCATTTTTCTGCCGATTCCGTGTCCGCAAAAACCTTTGACAATTCCGTAGCCGAATTTTTCGGCGTGCTGCTGCACCGCAAAACCGATGTCGCCGACGTGACGCCCGACACGGCACTGCTCGATGGCAAGCCGCAAACATTCCTCAGTTACGCGAATAAGCTGCGCTTTTTCTTCATCAACCTGCCCGACCGGAACTGTAACTGCCGTGTCGCCGACAAAACCATCGAGCGTCAGCGCCATATCAACCGAAAAAATGTCGCCTTCTTTTAAAATCGTTTCGTTGGATGGAATCCCGTGAACGACGACTTCGTTGATCGAAGCACAGATTGAGCCGGGATAAGTTCCCAGATAACCTTTAAAGCTGGGAATCGCGCCCGCGTCGCGCATCATTTTTTCCGCTGCCTCGTCCAACTCCAAAGTCGAAACGCCGGGCTGCACCATTCGGCGAACCGCTTCGCGCACTTCGGCGATCAGCTCGCCGGCGGCTCGCATTTTATCCAACTCTTTGCGCGATTTTCCGATAATCATTCGTTTTCCCAATAAAAGCCGCCCGAAGTTTTCGACCTTTGTAAAAAAGCTCATTAATCGTTTTTGATTAAACGCTCCAAATCCGTATAAACCAATTCCGTGTCCTGCAATCCGTCAATTTGCTGCAACCGCCCGGTTTTTTCGTAATAATCGAGCAGCGGCTGAGTTTCGCGGCGATAAACTTCCAAACGAGCGCGCACTTTGTCTTCGGTATCATCATCGCGCTGTTTTAACTCGCTAAAAGGCGGCAAATCGCATTTATTGTCGTTTTGCGGCGGTTTGAAATAAACATTGTAAATTTCTCCGCAATCCGGGCAAGTCCGGCGTCCTGTCAGACGCTTTTCCAAAACGTCAAAATCAACGTCAAGCAAAATTGCCTGCAAAGCTTTGTTTTGCGCCGCCGCCAATTCTTCGAGCTTTTCGGCTTGTCCGGTCGTTCGCGGAAAACCGTCGAGAATATAACCGTTACGACAATCGTCCTGCGATGTGCGTTCTTCGACAACTCGTACGACCAACTCATCGGAAACAAGTTGACCGGATGCTAAAACTTCTTTGATTTGACGCGCCAAAGGCGTATCCGATTTTGACAACGCGCGAAAAATATCGCCTGTCGAAATTTGCGGAATACCGAGCCGTTCCTGCAATAATCTGGCTTGCGTCCCCTTGCCTGCGCCGGGCGCGCCGATTAAAAGAATAATTTTATTCATTCACTCCGAGTTCAAGGTTCAAAGTTCAAGGTTCAAAGTCGAAATGAACCTTGAACCTTGAACTTTGAACCTTGAACCAACTTTAACTTCTGCGTCCGCGCAATCTCGAACCTGAGCCTAAGAAACCTTCGTAATTACGCATTACAAGCTGCGCTTCGACCTGTGCGATGGTGTCCATTGCGACGCCGACGAGAATCAGCAGCGAAGTTCCGCCGAAGAAGAATTGATAACCGAGTCCGCTCGGAATCCAGCTTAAACCGGGCGTCGCGCTTAAAAAGTTTTCCAAGCCCGGACCGAAAAACGGCAAACGTCCGACTTGAAGACCGCTCAGCAAAAGCTGCGGAACGAAGGCGACAAAAGCCAGATAAATCGCGCCGACCGTCGTTAATCTGGTCAAAACGCCGTTCAGATATTCAGCCGTATTGACTCCCGGACGAATTCCGGGAATGTAGCCGCCGTGTTTTCGAAGATTGTCGGAAACGTCTTCGACGTTAAAAATAACCGTGATGTAAAAGAACGTAAACAAAACGATTAAGCCCAAAAAGACGAGTTCGTAATAAGGATCGCCGCCGTGGAAAAGCTGAAAGAACCCGTGAACCCGCGCCCAGGCTGATTCCGTATCGCCCTGTGCTGGCGGAAACGCGGTGAAAACGGTTTGCGGCAAAGCCAAAACCGAAGATGCGAAAATCACCGGAATAACGCCGCTCATATTGATTTTCAAAGGCAGCACCGATTGAGTTCCCCCGACGGTTTGCCGCCCGACTTGCCGCCGCGCGTAATTAATCGTAATTTTGCGCCGCGCCGATTCGACGTAAACGATAAGCGCAATCAACGCGACCAGAACCGCAATCAAAAAGATA
This sequence comes from Pyrinomonadaceae bacterium, assembly GCA_036387135.1. Taxonomy (GTDB): domain Bacteria; phylum Acidobacteriota; class Blastocatellia; order Pyrinomonadales; family Pyrinomonadaceae; genus JALZCH01. Next base: position 26,115 of record DASVUH010000065.1, read on the forward strand.
ACGCCGAGCGTTTGCACGGTGTCGCCGGTTTTGATGCGATCAGAAATTTGAGTGATTGCGCCAGGCAGTCCGATGACAATGCCGACAAAAATCAAGAGCGAGATTCCGTTGCCGATTCCGCGCTCGGTGATTTGTTCGCCGAGCCACATCACAAAAATTGTTCCGGTCACGAGCGTTATGACTGTTGAAGCCACATACCACGGCGAATCAGGTAAAATCTGATTATTTCTGAGCCATTGCGCGACGAAAAGCGTTTGAATCGAACACAGAATGACCGTCAAATACCGCGTCCATTGATTGATTTTCTGCCGTCCCATCTCGCCTTCTTCCTGCACCTTTTTAAGTTGCGGAGAGATGACGGTCATCAACTGCAAGATAATCGAAGCCGTGATGTAAGGCGTGACGCCGAGCGCGAAGACAGAAATCGTCCGAAAATTTCCGCCTGAAAACAAGTCCAAAACGCCGAGCAGCGTCCCGCTGACCTGACTCCAAACCTGTTCAAGCACTTCTTTGTTAATTCCGGGTGCGGTAACGTGCGCGCCTAAACGATAAACAGCAATCAGTCCCAGCGTAAACAGAATGCGTTTCCGCAATTCCGGGACTTTGAACATATTTTGGACGGCGGCAATAAACTTTTCCATGAAGACCTCTTTAAATAAATTTTGTCCTTTGTTATTTGTCTCTCGTTTTTTGGAAAACGAAAAGTTCTCGACTAGAAATTACGAGTTTAAGAGAACTGTAGACAAATGACAAAGGACAAAAAGCAGAAATTTAGGCTGCGACAGCTTTTTCTTTGGTGATTTCGGTGATTGAACCACCGGCTTTTTCGATTTTTTCGCGCGCTGCTTTGGTAAAGCGGTGCGCAGAAATGTTCAAAGCTTTGGTTAATTCGCCGTTGCCCAAAACGACCAAGTCGTGTTTGGCTTTTTTGATTAAGCCGCGCTCGTGCAAAACTTCCGGCGTAATTTCTTCTCCGGCATTAAACGCCGCTTCGATTTTCGCCAGCGTGATTTCAATCCACTGCTTTTTGAAAATATTGGTGAAACCGCGTTTCGGCAAACGGCGGTGAAGCGGCATTTGTCCGCCTTCAAAACCGATTTTTTGCGAATAACCCGACCGCGATTTTTGCCCTTTGTGCCCTTTTCCAGAGGTTTTTCCCAAACCCGAACCCGGTCCGCGACCGACTCTTTTCTTTTTATGAGTAGAGCCTGCGGGCTTCTTTAAATTATTTAATGATAAAGCCATCTTTTTAATGATGAACGATGAATGATGAATTCTGAATTAAAAACAGTTCATCGTTCATCGTTCCTAATTCATCGTTTATTCGACGATTCGCAATAAATGCGGAACTTTGGCGACGACGCCGCGAATTGCGGGCGTGTCAACCCGTTCGACAGTCTGGTTCAATTTGGTAATTCCGAGACTTTTCACAGTCGCTTTCTGCGTTTTCGGATAACCGATTGAACTGCGGTAATACTGAATCTTGATTTTTCCGCCGGTGTTTTGCTGTTCTTTTTCAGCCATCTTAATCAATTTCAAATTTCAAATTACGAATTACGAATGTCGGAATTTATTTTTAGAAAATATTCTATAATTCGTAATTCGTAATTTGAAATTCGTAATTAAAGCTCGTGTACTTGTTTGCCGCGCATCCGTGCGACTTCAATCGGGTCTTTCATTCTTTCGAGACCGTCAAATGTGGCGCGAATCACGTTGTGCGGATTGTCGGAGCCGAGAATTTTGGTGCGAACGTTGTGAACGCCCAAAACCTGCATAATCGCGCGAACCGCGCCGCCCGCAATCACGCCCGTTCCTTCCGAAGCGGGTTTTAACAAAACTCTCCCTGCGCCGTAGCCGCCGATCATCTGGTGGGGGAGCGAGCCGTTGATGAGCGGCACGCGAATCAAATTTTTCTTCGCCGCTTCGACCGCTTTTTTAATCGCGTTCGGAACTTCTTTCGCTTTCCCCGTGCCGAAACCGACGTGACCGGCTTCGTCGCCGACGACGACCAGCGCCGCAAACGACATATTTTTACCGCCTTTAACGACTTTCGTCACGCGGTTGATCGAAATCAACTGGTCTTTCAAATTCAAGCCTTGCGCTGAAACTGCTGATTTACTCTTCATTATTTCCCTCTGCTGCCTGTGGCTCCGCGTCATCGTTTGCCGCCTCGCCTTTATTTAAACCGGCTTCGCGCGCCGCATCGGTCAAAGCCTTAACGCGACCGTGATAAACATAACCGCCGCGATCAAAAACGACGTTGGAGATTCCGGCTGCAATGGCGCGTTCGGCGACGGCTTTGCCGACGCGCTGCGCGGCTTCCAAATTGCCGCCCGTCGTTCCGCGCAAATCTTTTTCGGTGGTCGAAGCCGAAATCAAAGTTGTTCCCGCTTCGTCGTCAATCACCTGCGCGTAAATGTGATTCAAACTGCGGAAAATCGCCAATCTCGGGCGTTCCGCCGAGCCGCGCACTTTTTTGCGAATTCGCGTGTGTACGGCGCGTCTTAAATCTGCTCTTCTCGGATTCATTGTTCAGGTTCAAGGTTCAAGGTTCAAGGTTCAAGGTTGGAAAGCAAAATAACTTTGAACCTTGAACTTTGAACCTTGAACTGCTATTTTCCGGTTTTTCCGGGTTTCAGTTTATAAGTTCTATCGGCGTAGCGCACGCCTTTGCCTTTGTAAGCGTCGGGTTTGCGCAAGCGGTTTAATTCAGCCGCCACTTGTCCGAGCTTTTGCTTGTCAATTCCGGTTAAAGTCAAAGTCAACTGATATTGCACAATACTGGTTTTCGTGGGGACGCGTTCAGCCGTTGCAGTGATGCCTTCGGGCAGAACGTATTCAATCGGGTGCGAATAACCGAGCGAAAACGCGATTGTTTTGCCTCGCACATCCGCTTTGTATCCGACGCCGACCAAATCCATTTCTTTTTTAAATCCGTCAGTCACGCCGACAACCGCATTGTTTGCCAGCGCCCGCGCCAAGCCGTGAAAAGCGGCTTGGTCGTCGGATTCGCGCTCAAGAAAGAGCGTTCCATCTTCGACTCTCGCCTGAATTCCAGCCGGAATCGGCGCGCGGAGCGTTCCTTTGGCGCCTTTGACTTCCAGCTCTCCGTTGTTGATTTTTACGTCAACGCCTTTCGGTAAGGTAATCGGTTTTTTTCCAATTCTCGACATTTTAATCAGTCAGCAGCGAGCAGTGAGCAGTAAGCAGCGGAAAACAGATTTTTACTGCTCACCGCTCACTGCTCACCGCTCACTAATAAATTTCCGCTAAAACTTCGCCGCCGATGTTTTCATGACGAGCGCGTTTGCCGCTCATTAAGCCTTGCGAAGTCGAAACGATGTTGATGCCGTAGCCGCCCAAAACTTTCGGAATTTCAGTTGCGCCTCTAAAAACGCGGCGTCCCGGTCTGGAAACGCGCGAAAGATGCGAAATCGAAGGCGCGCCTTTGGCGTCGTAACGCAAAAAGATGCGAATGGATTTTTTGACGCCCTCGCCTTTGATCAGATAGTTATTGATATAACCTTCTTCTTTCAAAATACGGGCGATTTCCAATTTTAATTTTGAAGCCGGAATATCTACGCGCTGGTGTTTTGCCGCAACGGCGTTGCGGATTCGCGTGAGCATATCGGCGATTGGATCAGTCATTTTCTTCTCTTTTAAAGTCGCAAGCGACCAGCAACAGGTTTCAGCACAAAAGACTGACTGCTGTTACTGACAACTAACCACTAATTTCTTACCAACTTGATTTAACAACTCCGGGAATTTGTCCTTTGAGCGCAAGCTCGCGCAAACCGATGCGCGACATTCCGAATTTACGCAGATAAGCGCGCGGTCTGCCGGTTTGCGAGCAGCGGTTGCGAACTCGAATCGGGCTGGCATCGCGCGGCAGCTTTTGCAACTGCATCACCGCGTTGTCAACTTCTTCCACCGCAGAATTGGGATTATTAATAATCGCTTTCAGCGTCGCGCGTTTGGCGGCGTGTTTCGTCACCATTTTTTTGCGCTGCTCGTTACGGACGATTTTGCTGGTTTTAGCCATTTTCTAAAAAGTTCAAGGTTCCAGGTTCAAAGTTCAAGGTTCAAAAGCGAAATAACTTTGAACTTTGAACTTTGAACTTTGAACAGTCTTACTGCCTAAAAGGCATTCCCATAGCTTTTAAAAGGCTGCGGGCTTGTTCGTCGTTTTTCGCGGTCGTGACAATCGAGATGTTCATTCCGCGCGTTTTATCAACTTTATTAAAATCAATTTCCGGGAAAATCAGTTGCTCGCGAACTCCGAGCGTGTAATTTCCGCGCCCGTCAAACGCTTTGCCGGAAACGCCGCGAAAATCGCGGACGCGCGGCAGAGCGACCGAAATCAAACGGTCTAAAAATTCGTACATCCGGTCGCCGCGCAGAGTGACCATCGTGCCGATGTTCATTCCCTGACGCAATTTGAAACTGGCGATGGATTTTTTCGCTTTCGTAACGACCGGCTTTTGTCCGGCGATTGCGCGTAATTCGTCGGTCGCCGTGTCCAAAATCTTCGTGTTGGAAATTGCCTCGCCGACGCCCATATTGACGACGATTTTTTCGATTTTCGGAATCGCCATCGGGTTTTCAATCCCGAATTCTTTGGCGAGCGCCGGAGCGATCTCGTTTCGATAAGTTTCTTTTAATCTTGCTGGCATTGTTTTATTCGTGTCGTTTGGGTCTCGCACTTTGCGGCGTTACCAAACTTTAAAAATCAGTTATTTAATTTCTTTTCCGCTGCCCGTCGCGACTCGCACTTTTGTGCCGTCGTCGTTAATCTGATAGCGAACGCGCGTCGGTTTGCCGGTTTCCGGGTCGAGCAATGCGACGTTGGAAATGTTAATCCAGCTTTCCATTTCAACGATTCCGCCCTGTTTGTTCAATTGCGGAACTGCGCGCTGGTGTTTTTTGATGATTCCCGCGCCTTCGACTTTTACTTTTCCGTTGCGCGGGTCAACGGCGATCACTTTGCCGCGATGCGGAATTCGTTTTCCGTTGGCGTCAAAGCGGTTGTAATCTTTACCTGAAATAAAAACAACCGTGTCGCCTTTTTTAATTTTCGAGCGAACCGTTCCTTTTTTCGCTTGTTTTGTTGCTGCTTTCATTTTTCCTAAATTACCTCCGGCGCGAGCGAAACGATTTTCATATAGTTTTTATCGCGCAGCTCGCGCGCCACCGGACCGAAAACGCGAGTGCCGATTGGCGTTCCGTCATCTTTAATCAAGACGGCTGCATTTTCGTCAAAGCGAATATAAGTGCCGTCTTTGCGGCGCACCTCTTTGCGCGTGCGGACGATCACGGCGTTATAAACTTTGCCCTTTTTGGCTACGCCGTCCGGCGTGGCTTCTTTGACCGTGACTTTAATCCGGTCGCCGAGCGACGCGATTTTTCCGGTCGAACCGCCAATCGGCATAATCATCACGACGCGCCGCGCGCCCGAATTGTCCGCCACATTCAGTGACGTTTGCATCTGAATCATAACTTCACCATCAGTAGTAATAAGTAATTAGTAGTAAGTCGTTTGATTTTCGGAATAACTTATTACTAATCACTTATTACTAATTACTATTTCGCTGCTTTTTGAATAATCTCAATCACGCGCCAGCGCTTGCGAGCCGACAGCGGACGAGTTTCAATGATTCTGACTTTATCGCCGATGGTCGCGCCCTTTTCGTCGTGCGCCATAAATTTGGTTGTGCGGCGAATATAACGACGATATTTCGGGTGCAAAACCTGCCGGTTGACGCTGACGACAACCGTTTTCGTCATTTTGTCCGAAGTCACGATGCCGATTTTTTGAGCGCGATTGCCGCGTTTTGCCGTCGTTTCGGGAGCGCCGTCGCTGGTTACTACGCTGGCAACCGTTTTGGCAGCGGATGTTGCGCCTTCGACAACGGTTTCAACTACCGAAGAAACCGCATTAACGATGCTTCCGACAATTGAAGTCGAACCTTCATCCGCCGTTCCGCCGTTGCTTGCCGCTTGAGCGCCTTCCGTGTCTGAAACCGTTTCAGATGCATGCGAAGCGGCGTCCGGTTGTTCGGCTTCCGTAACTTGAATATTTTCTTCGTTTTCGTCTTGCTTTTTTCTCGCCATTTTTCTTGCCTTAATCCTTACGCCTGCTGCGTTTCCGCAGATTCAGCGCGCCGGCGAATAAAAGTATTGATTCGCGCCAGCGTTTTCTTTTCGCGTCGAATGTTTTTGACCGCTTCCATATCGCTCAAAGCGTGACGGAATTTCAGCCGAAAGAGCGACTCTTTCAATCGGTCGGCTTCTTCGCGCAAATCATCGAGCGACATTTCGTTTAATCTTTCGAGTTCTTCTTTGCGTTTCATCTCGTTAGACAATGCCTCCTTCTTGTTCGGCACGGGTCACAAACTTGGTTTTGACCGGCAGTTTTTGTGCGGCAAGGCGCATTGCTTCGCGCGCCACATCTTCCGGCACGCCCTGAATTTCATACAAAACTCTGCCCGGTTTGATAACTGCTACCCAGTGATCCGGCGCGCCTTTACCGCTTCCCATACGAGTTTCCGCAGGTTTTTTGGTAATCGGTTTGTCGGGAAACATCCGAATCCAGACTTTGCCGGCACGTTTGATAAAGCGCGTCATCGCAATACGAGCCGCTTCGATCTGACGGTCGGTAATCCAACCCGCTTCCATACTTTTAAGTCCGAAGTCACCGAAGCTGATTGCAGCGCCGCGCTGCGCGACACCGCGATTGCGACCCTTCATCTGCTTACGGTGCTTGACCTTTTTCGGCATCAACATAATTGCTTACCTCTAAACAGTAATAAGTAATAAATAATAAGTAATAAGTAATAAGTAGCTGATAATCAGATTTTAGTAATTCGTAATATTCAAAACTTATTACTTATTACTTATTACTCTTTTAGCTTCTGTCGCCGCCACCGCGATTTCCGCCTCTGTCGCCGCCGACTCCGCCACCGCCGCCGCGACCGCCGCGGTCATTGCGGCGAAAATCACCGCCACCGCCTTCGCGTTCACGACGACGCGGGGGACGACCGCCGCGATCCATAATTTTCGGCTCGATAATCGGGTCGGTGTTTGTTCCGCGAGCAAGCGAAGCATTCGGGTCTAAAATCTCGCCGCGATAAATCCAAACTTTGACTCCGATGATTCCAAAAGTCGTCAGAGCTTCGGCAAATCCGTAATCAACGTCCGAGCGCAAAGTGTGGAGCGGAAGCTGACCTTCGAGCGACCATTCGGTTCTGGCGATTTCCGCGCCGTTCAAACGACCGGCGATCATCACCTTGATTCCTTTTGCGCCCATTCGCTGCGATTCTTCCATCGCTTTTTTCATTGCGCGGCGGAAAGCGATTCGCTTTTCCAGTTGCTGTGCGATTTTTTCGGCTTGGAGCTGCCCGTTTAGTTCCGGGTTTCTAACTTCTTGAATCGAAACCAGAACTTCACGCCCGGTGCGTTTCGACAAATCTTCGCGCAATTTTTCAATATCAGCGCCTTTGCGTCCGATGATGATTCCGGGACGCGACGTATAAATAATGATTTTCACGCGGTTGGCGGCGCGCTCGACATCAACGTGCGAAACGCCCGCGCCTGCAAAACGCTTTTTCAAATCTTTTTTAAGCTGCAAGTCTTCGGCTAAAAACTGCGCGAATTCTTTTTTGGCAAACCAATGCGAGTGCCAGTCTTTGTTATATCCGACTCGAAAGCCGTATGGATGAACTTTTTGTCCCATTTTATTTTATTTCTCTTCGTTGTCCGTAGCTGCTGTTTCTTCGGTTGCCGCAGCGGTTTCGCCGTCGGTTGCGGTTGTCGTTTCGGTTTCGACGGGCGCTTCGGTTGCGGTTACCGCCGTTTCAGGCGCTGCTGTTTCAACCGTTTCTTCGGTTTGCGGCGCTGCTGCAGTCGTTTCTTCGACGGGCGCTGCATTCACAACTTCTTCCGGCGCTTCCGTAACAGCGGGCGCAGCAGCCGCAGGTTTAGCAACCGGCGCAGATTTTTTCTCGGCGCGCGTTTTGGCGTTTGCTTTCGCCGCTTTCGCTTTTTCTTCTTTCGCCACAACATCGGCGGGCTTGTCGCTCGTCAATTCGATGGTGATGTGGCAGTAATAACGCTGTTCGCGGAAAGCGCGACCTTGCGGAGCGGGACGAACGCGGCGGCGATTCTTGTGCGGACCCATATCCACAAAACAAGTCTTCACCCACAAATCATCCGGGTCAATCGCCACATTTTGCTGCTCGGCTTTAAACGTCGCGTTAGCAATCGCCGAACGCAGGCATTTTTCGATATTGTGCGTCGCGCGTTTGTTCGTGAACTGCAAAATCGCCAGCGCATTGGAGACGTTTTTGCCGCGAATCAAATCAATGACCAGCCGCGCTTTCTGCGGCGAGCCGCGCAAGAATTTACCTTTTGCTATTGCATCCATCTTTAAGGTTCAAGGTTCAAGGTTCAAGGTTCAAGGTTCAAAAGCGAAACAACTTTGAACTTTGAACATTGAACTTTGAACTACTTTCTTTTCGCTGATTTCTCGGCTTTTGTTCCGGCGTGACCTTTAAAGGTTCGCGTCGGGGCGAATTCGCCGAGTTTGTGTCCGACCATATTTTCCGTTACATAAACCGGAATATGTCGTTTGCCATTGTGAACGCCGAAAGTCATTCCGACCATATCGGGCGTAATCGTCGAGCGACGCGACCAGGTTTTAATCGCCGGCGGCTTCGCCGCGCCCTCGGCAATTCGGGCTAAAACTCTTCTAATGCTGAGGTCAATAAACGGACCTTTTTTGATTGAACGTGCCATTTTCTAAAAGTATGAATTAGGAATGATGAATGCTGAATTTCGGTTTTTAGTTCATCATTCCGCGTTCATCATTCATCCTTTATTTACTGCGTCTATCGCGCACAATCATTTTCTGTGTGCGTTTGTTGCTCCGCGTTTTGTAGCCGCGAGTCGGTTGTCCCCAGGGCGTCACCGGATGACGACCGCCGGAAGTTTTACCTTCGCCGCCGCCGTGCGGGTGATCAACCGGGTTCATCGCCACGCCGCGAACTTTCGGACGACGACCAGTCCAGCGTGTGCGTCCGGCTTTACCGAATGAAACGTTTTCGTGTTCGATGTTTCCGATTTGTCCGACCGTCGCCATACAAACGACGGGAACGCGGCGAACTTCGCCCGAAGGCATCCGAAGCTGCGCAAAATCGCCGTCTTTGGCGACAAGCTGTGCGAACGAACCGGCTGAACGAGCCATTTGTCCGCCTTTGCCCGGTCGCAGTTCGATGTTGTGAATCTGCGTACCCAAAGGAATGTTGCGAATCGGCAGAGCATTGCCCGGCAGAATATCCGCATCCGGTCCCGAAACAACGGTTTTGCCGACTTCCAAACCGACGGGCGCGAGAATGTATCGCTTTTCGCCGTCGAGATAAGTAATCAAAGCAATATGCGCCGAGCGGTTCGGATCGTATTCGATTTGCGTGACGCGACCGGGAACGCCGAGTTTGTTGCGTTTAAAATCAACGATTCGATAAAAACGCTTGTGACCTCCGCCGCGACGGCGAACCGTAATACGCCCGTCGCTGTTGCGACCGGAAATACGTGTCTTTGGTTCGAGCAAAGCTCTTTCCGGTTTCGCGTTCGGCGTCAATTCGTCGCGCGTCAAATAAGTTTGATAGCGCCGCGCCGGTGATGTCGGTGTTAATTTCTTAATACCCATTTTTCTGGTTCAAGGTTCAAGGTTCAAGGTTCAAGGTTCAAAAGCGGTTAACTTTGAACTTTGAACTTTGAACTTTGAACTAAATTGCTTCTCCGTATTCAACGGTTGCGCCTTTTTCGAGCGTGACAAACGCTTTTTTGAAACTGGGGCGACGACCTTCGTAACGCCCGCGTTTTTTCAATTTGCCCTGGTAATTAACGGTGCGAACCGCCGTTACTTTGACGTTGAAGATTTCTTCGACCGCGCTTCTGATTTCGGTTTTCGACGAATCGCCATCAACGCGGAACGTCAAAACCTGCGCCGCATCATCTCCGGCTTCGTCTTTGGCGATCACGGCTTTTTCCGTGACTACCGGCGACTTTAAAACATCCCAAACAGATTTCGCTTTCATTATTCAGCCGCCTCCATTATTCCGGTTTTTTCGCGCATCGGATCGAGCAATTCGCTCAGATCCTGAACCGCCGTGCGCGAAACAATCAATTTTTCGTGATACAGCAAATCGTAAATATTGACGCCGTAGCTGTTCGTCACTTTCGTTTTTTGAATGTTGCGCGACGAGCGAATCAGATTTTCGTTATCGAGCGAATCAACAATCAAAGTTTTCGTCTGCTTGTCTTTCGTTCTCAAACCGAGAGTCGTCAAAGTGCCGACAAAATCTCTGGTTTTCGGATTGGCGATTGAAAAATCTTCAATCACAATCAAATTGCCTTCACGCAATCTTTCCGACAAAGCCGCCCGCAGAGCGCCGCGACGCATTTTCTTTGGAAGCTTCGTTGACCAATCACGCGGCTGCGGACCGTGAACATTGCCGCCGCCTTTCCAGAGCGGCGAGCGCAGAGACGCGATACGAGCGCGACCTGTGCCTTTTTGCTTCCAGAGCTTTCTGCCCGAACCTTGCACATTGCCGCGGGTTTTCGTCGCCGAAGTTCCCTGTCTGGCGTTCTGCATATAGTTCTTAACGGCGGCGTGAATCAACGCTTCGTTAAGCGGCGCGTCGAAGACTGCATCGGACAATTCGATTTCGCCGACTTCTTCGTTTTTTAAATTATGAACTTTAACTGTTGGCATTGCCTTTATAGAATGCTGAATTAGGAACGCTGAATGCTGAATTTGCTTTTAATTCATCGTTCCGCGTTCATCGTTCATCATTTCTTTTTCTGTCTTGCTGATTTTTTAACGATTACAACGCTGCCGTTCGCTCCCGGAACCGCGCCGCGCACCATTAAAAGATTGTTTTCCGCGTCAACTCTCGCGACCGTCAATCCTTTGACCGTAACGCGCTCGTCGCCCATATGTCCCGAAGAACGGACGCCTTTCATAACGCGCGACGGATAAGCCGATTGACCAATCGAACCCGGTTTACGAACGTTCATTGAGCCGTGCGATTCGGGACCGCGCTTAAAATTGTGGCGCTTGATCGTTCCCTGAAAGCCTTTACCTTTCGATTGCCCGACAACTTCGACCGAATCGCCGTCGGTAAACTGGTCAACCAAAATCGTATCGCCGACATTCATCTCGCTTTCCGTTTCGAGCCGAATTTCTTTCAAAATTCTGGTCGGTGGAACGCCGTTGCCGGTTTTTTCAAAGTGCCCCTGCATCGGTTTGGTGACTCGTTTAAGGCGAATCGGTTTATCTTCGACCAGCCCGATTTGCACGGCGTTATAACCGTCTCTTCCGGCTGCGCTTTTCTTTTGCACGACAACGCAAGGTCCGGCTTTGATTACCGTCACGGGTGTAACCGTGCCGTCCGCCGCGAAAATCTGCGTCATTCCAACTTTTCTACCGATGATTCCGTTCATCTTTAAAGTCTAGCGAGTCTAGCGAGTCTAGCGAGTCTAGCGAGTCTAAAGGAATCAAAAGAAAATAAATTCTAGTTGATTCATCAGACTCTTGACTTGCAAGACTTGCCGGACTATTTATTGCCGAACGCTTTGATTTCGACATCAACGCCGGCTGGCAAATCCAATTTCATCAACGCATCAACCGTCTGCGGCGTCGGATCGAGAATATCCATCAGCCGTTTGTGGGTGCGGATTTCAAACTGTTCGCGCGATTTTTTATCAACGTGCGGCGAACGAAGCACCGTCCACTTATTTTTAATGGTGGGAAGCGGAATCGGACCTGCGACTCTCGCTCCGGTGCGTTTTGCCGTTTCAACGATTTCCTGCGTTGATTGATCTAAAACCCGGTGATCGTATGCTTTTAACTTGATGCGAATTTTTTCGTTCAGCATTATTCTTTTCTTTCATATTTTGCGGCTTGAAAAAACTTCAAGCCGCAAATAAATTATTCAACGATTTCGGTAACAGTACCCGCTCCGACTGTTCTTCCGCCTTCTCTGATAGCAAAACGCAAGCCTTTTTCCATTGCAATCGGAGCGATCAGTTCAATCTCCATTTGAATGTTATCTCCCGGCATCACCATTTCAACGCCTGCCGGCAAATGTGCAACTCCCGTTACATCCGTTGTTCTGAAATAAAACTGCGGTCTGTATCCGGTGAAAAACGGCGTGTGTCGTCCGCCTTCTTCT
>DASVUH010000066.1:0-64221 GCA_036387135.1 Pyrinomonadaceae bacterium
AATCATTCAAAAATATTTATTGCCATCTTCAAACCAGCCGGAGCGCGCCGCGCCGGTAATCGGCAAACAGATGAACTTGTCCGACGTAAATTGGGCAGGTCAACCGAAAACCTTAGTCCTTGCTCTTTCGACAAGCTGTCACTTCTGCAATGAAAGCGCACCGTTCTACAGACGCCTTCTGGAAGAAACAAAGGGCAAAAACATTAGATTCATCGCTGTTTTTTCTACTAAAACCGAAGACAGCATAAAACATCTTGAGAAACTTGGAATCAACGGATTCGAAGTCAAACAAGCACCGATTTCCGCACTTGATGCGAGTGGTACGCCAACATTAATTCTCACTAACGATAAAGGCGAAGTGACGAATTTTTGGATTGGCAGACTGCCTGCGAACAAAGAATCGGAAGTCATCAATCAACTTAATAGCTAATAAGGAGACTAAATTGTATGAGAAAATGTATGTTTAAATTATTCGCTTTGTGCATTATGTTTGGAGGTTTAATTGTTTTAACTTCCGAAAATACGGTAACCAAGGCGACAGATAACTGCAGGGCAGATTATGACAGTTGTCTTGTAGAATGTCTGAACATAGGCGGAGGATCATCTTGCAGATTGGGTTGCTTTCAAACTTTTTCGCAATGTAAGGAGCAAATTATTACAGACATGGAAGACGTTATTGAGGCTAATAACGGCGGGGCGCTTCCTGTCTTAGATGAGTATCAAATATGCATGTCACAACTTAATACCTGCCCTTTATTACCTGTGGATGAAGATCCAATGACGCTTGAAGATATGCTCATTTGTCTTGAACAGAGATATGAGCAAAAAATAGCATGTTTAAGTTTGTTACCATAACGAACTGTCAAGACTGGTTTGATTAAAATTAGCGGGAAATTTGCGCTTTCAAGCTGGATTTCCCGCCGATATTTGCTTTGATTTAAGGTGTTGAAGCGGTTAACTCTGAGCGGACAAATCACATCCTTTTTGCACTCTTGCTTGACCAATTGAAGGTTTTGTCAAACCATTTGTTTGAGGGAGACCGAAAATCATGAAAAAAAAACTGTTTGTTCTGTTTCTAATCGCCGCCGTTTTCTCAGGTATTCCTGTTTTCTCGTATGCCGAAACAAGACTTGCGAGTCGCGATACAAATAAACTCGCGCAGGATTGGATGCCCTGCACGGTTTCAGACCCCGCTCAATGTTCGTTCAAAAGCGAACGGAAGAGTTATTGCCAAATTAAAAAACGGAACTCTCGTTGAGATTGACGATTCGACAGCCGGAAAAAAAATGGTCGCGAATTAGCTTTAGCAGCGGCAAAAAAACAGTTCTAGGCTGGGTTTTGAGAGATTACCTTAGTTGCCAATAAACAGTTCTTACCGGATGTTTCGCCAAAAGATTAAGAAATAAATGTTCCGCGACAGGCTTGAACGGAAATTTCTCTGCAAGGGTTAATCGTTTTGGTTGAGCGGATACAAAATCCCGTCGTTTCCAGTCCCGGGCATTTTTATTAAAACTGGATAGCCCCGGTTTTTATTGGTTCACTCAACAAAATCTGGGCTTTTTTGTGTCTAAAACTAATCGGAAAAAACCGAATAAAAGAATATTTTGGACACGATACGGGCTTGCTTTGAGTGGCTATTTTCTTGAGTTTTTTCGAACTTCCCAAAGGAAATACATTTGATTATATCTTACGTTATTTGTAACTTCCCGTTTTGAAAGTAATGCGCAAGCGCGCCCGTGAAAATTAGTCCAACGCAGACTGCCCCTAGAAAACCAAATCATAATCGAGGTTGATTTTGGTTTTAAGTTATATTGCATCGGGTTTTTGCTGAAACTGCTTACTAACCGACTTTAGCCAAGATCATGGTGATTTCGTCGCGCACGGTAGGCGTTTCAACCGTTCTCAGTAATTTAATTGATTTACCGTCTTCAGAAAGTTTCCAGACCTCTCTGGTGGTAACTTCCATCTCGCCATTCGGGGTTTTGATTCGGCGAATTGTCGTGAATTGCAGCGATTTGCCGCTTTTATCCGGTTTGGCTTTAACTCTGACTAAGCCTTGCGGAGTTTCAATTTTTACTTCTTCACCGTTGAGATTATAGACAGCGTCGTTTGTGGTGAAAAATAACGCCATTGTTCCGCCGTAATTTATCTTTTCCGTCCCGGAAGTCGCAGACTTAATCTCTCCGGTCGGCTGCGGATTTCCCATCCTGCTTGCACTCTGGGTAACAGGGGTCACAGCGCCGCGCCCTTCGGCTTCAATCGGCACGTTTCCGTCAATCTGGCTTTTGACGTTAATATTGCTCTCAGTTCCGCTAACCGCCATCTTGTAGTTTTTCAGTTTTTGGGGGAAATCTTTGCTGGTATTGGTTTTCTCCCTATCCAACATCCAATTTCCGGCAAATGCGGAAGTTTGCGATTGAGCTTTAATTCCAATTACCGCCGATAAGAAAACGAGCGCGAGAACTAAGCTGAAACATGGGTTTTTCATGACTGTCGTTGTCCTTCCAGAATAGAAATCATTGAAAATGGCTTTCCGGCAATACGCCTTTAATTTTTTAATTTGATCTGAACAAAGGAATTTGTTCTGTTTCCCGGTCATTTTATTACATCCGATTAATTCATATCAACTAAAAGGCTTTGCTCACGAATGAACAAAGCCTTCCGCATTTCATAAATGTAATAAAAGTTATCCTTTTTTCGTTAAACTTTGATAACCTCTCCGATTCGACAGGCGAAATTTACCGCCTTTTTCCGCTTTGACGGCAACTTTCAGCTTGTGCCATTTATTGTCCACGGTTTCGGGATAAAAGCCGATCACGTATTGATTTTCAACTTCCGCTTGAACTTTTCTTAAAATCGTATATAAGAAAAGGCGATTCTGAATCAATTGTTCAAATGATTGTCCGCCGCTCGTGCGGCTTAATTCGTCGAGCGCGGCGCGACTGAGCTGATTGGTTTCCGTTGGTCCCAAAGTCTGCTTTTGCTGACCGCGATAAATGTCGGTATAGCTCCACAAACGCTGATTTTGATCGGCGAAGCTAATGGTATAAGTCGGCAAGTTTATGCCTCGCAAATGCAGCCGCAATTCTTTTAGGCTGTGATGACTCGAATGATCTTCTCCGTCAGTCAAAATTATCAAAATCTGCTTCGAGTTTTTATTTTCGCGGACTTTGCTTGAAGCGGCGAAAACAGCGTCGTAAAGGGAATTGGGTGAATTAGGTTTAGCATCGAGAAGCGCCCTCTGAATTTGCTCGCCGGTCGGCACAAAATCGGTTGTCAGGCTTCCTCGCTCATTAAAGACGGTGATGAAAAAATTGTCTTTTTGTTTTAACTCTTTAGTAAATTGCCGCAGAGAGTCTAAAACATTTTTCGTCCGCTCATCGGTCGTCGGATGCAAATCATAAACGATGCCGAAATAAACGGGAGATTCTTCAGCCGAAAATTGTTCGATTTCCTGTTTGACGTTCTTGTCGAAAACTTCAAAATCTTCTTTTTTCAGATTTTTGACATAATTGCCGTTTTTATCCGTGACCGCAACATTCAAGGTCACCAGATTCGTCTCAACGCTAATTGTCTCGTCCTGTGCGAATGCGCCGCCGGACATTGCCGCAAATAAAACGATTATCGGTAATAATTTTATAACTTTCATCTGTGCGCCTCTCTTTATCTGCCTTTAATTTATCGCCAATTAGAAAACGCCGCAATTATTAAATTTAATAATGTTTAGTTTTCAATTCCTCTACTAGTTAACGCGCGAAAATATTAAAAAAAGTATCCCTAAAAGTTTCTAATTGATTCCTTATTATTGAGCCGCTCTTTATTTTGCTGTCCGATATTTTTGTCTGATTTCACAAAAACAAATCTTTCCTTTAAAATCGCAGGAACAAAACCCGCCGCGTCCGGCGTTTTTCCAAAATGAATTTTTACAAATTTTTAAGCCTGTTTCTCGTCTGTTTTCTGTTTCTGAATTCAGCGCCGCTCCTTGCGGCGCAAAACAACCGCACGGCAAACCGTTTTGTCGAGCCGTCGCAAAAAGCCTCGAAATGGGCTGAAAAAGAATTGCGGCGAATGACGATGGAAGAAAAAGTCGGTCAGCTCGTTTCGGTCGGAATCAACGCCAGATTTTTAAATCAGGACAATCCCGAATTCGTCGAGTTAAAACGCCACGTAGAAGCGAACAAAGTGGGCGGAATCGTTTTATTCGCCTCGCCGGTTTACGAAGCCGTGCATTTAACAAATCGGATGCAGGCGGCGGCAAAATACCCGCTTTTGATTTCCGCCGATTTTGAATACGGCACCGGAATGCGTTTTGAAGACACCGTAAGTTTCCCGTGGAATATGGCGGTCGCGGCGACCGGAGAGCCGGAGTTGGCGCGCCGACAAGGCGAATTTACCGCCAGAGAAGCCCGCGCGCTCGGCATTCATCACGTTTTTGCGCCCGTCGTTGATGTCAACAACAACGCCGATAATCCGGTCATAAACGTCCGGTCATACGGCGAAAATCCGGCGGACGTTTCACGTTTCGGAGCCGCCTTCATCAACGGTTTGCAAGCGGAAAATGTTTTAGCCACAGTCAAACATTTTCCCGGACACGGAGACACGGCGGTTGATTCGCATCGCGGGCTGCCGATTATCAATTTGCCGCGTTCGCGTTTCGATCAAATCGAGCTGGTTCCGTTTAAAAATGCTATTGATGCCGGAGTTGCTTCCGTAATGGTCGCGCATATTGCACTGCCGCAAATTGATGCAACCGAAATCAAGCCGCTCGAAAAACCGATTGCGCCTGTTAACGCCCCTGAAGGCACTGAAATCGTTGCCGAAAAAGCGTATCTTCCCGCCACTCTGTCGCCCGTCGTCAATACGCAGATTTTGCGAAAAGAGCTTGGTTTTAAAGGCTTGATCGTTACGGACGCAATGGATATGAGCGGTTTGACGCTTTATTTTCATCAGGATGAAGCCGCCGTCCGCGCGTTTTTGGCTGGCGCGGATATGATTTTAAAACCGGCAGATGTTGACCTGACGATTCGCGGTCTGCGCGAAGCCGTTCAATCGGGCAGAATCTCCGAAGCGAGATTAAACGAATCGGTCGGGAAAATTCTGGCATTAAAATACGAGCTTGGTTTGACGAAAAACCGTCTCGCGCCGATCGAAGCGCTCGACACGATTGTCGCCTCGCAAGCCGCGCGCGATTTGTCTCAGGAAGTCGCCAACAAAGCCGTCACGCTCGTTAAATCGGAAGGCAGCGCGATTCCGCTCAAAAAAGGGAAAATTTTCGTTCTCGGCATAACTAACGGCGACGATAAATCATGGGTTGGAAACACATTTTTGCGCGAAATGCGTCGCGGCGGAATGAAATTCGATGCCGCGATTTTGGACGAGCGCTCGACCGAAAAAGAGATTCGAGAAACGCTGGAAAAAGCCCGCCGCGCCGAAATTATAATCGCGCCGCTTTACGGTCGCGTCCGCACAGGACAGGCGCGAAGCGTCGGGCTGCCGGATTCTAGCGTCAAAGTTCTGCGGGATTTACTGGCTGAAAACAAAAACGTTGTCGGAATCAGCTTCGGAAATCCATATCTTTTAACCGCTTTTCCGCAAATGAGAACTTATCTGGTCGCTTACGGCGATATGGCTGTCTTGCAGCGCGCGACGGCGCGCGCCGTTCTCGGCGAGCAGGATATACGCGGGCGTTTGCCGATTAGTTTGCCCGGACTTTTTCCCATCGGAACGGGAATTCAAATCAAAAAAACGGAAACGACCGCCGTTAAATAATTCGATGACGATAAACCGCCGCCAATTTTTGAAAATCGCAGGATTCGGCGCGGCTTTCGCCTCGTTTCCCAAGCAAGCGTTTTCGCAGGCTCAGAAGCGGAAAATCGTCGTCATCGGCGCGGGTTTGTCCGGCTTGGCAGCGGCTTACGAGCTTGGAAAATTGGGACATTCGGTAACGATTTTGGAAGCGCAGAATCGCGCAGGCGGGCGGGTTTTAACTTTGCGCGAGCCGTTTTCCGAAAATCTTTACGCAGAGGCGGGCGCGGCGCGGATACACGAAAATCACAATTTAACGCATCGCTATATCAAAGAGTTTGGGTTGCCGTTGATTCCTTTTTATCCGTCGCAGGGAAAGTTTGTCAGAATCAGGCAAAACAAACGCGACGAAGTAAGCTGGGGAAAGTTTGCGGAAACGATGGACTCGCTGGTGCATCTCGAAAAGCCGCAAAAATGGCAAAAAATTCGCGGGGGCAATGATGCTCTGCCAAAAGCGTTTGCCGGAAAGCTCGCCGGCAAAATTCATTACGAATCAAAAGCCGCGCGGATCGAGCAGGGAAAAGATTCCGTTACCGTCAAATTCAGCGAAAAAGGAAAACTCGAAACAATTTCGGCTGATTTTTTAATTTGCGCCGCTCCGCTCACAATGCTGCGAAAAATCGAAATCGAGCCGCAGCTTTCAAAAGCGAAACGAGATGTGATTGAAAAAGTAAAATATGATTCTGCATCGCGGATTTTCCTGCAAACCCGGAAGAAATTTTGGCTGGAAAAAGGTTTAAACGGCTATGCAATCGGCGATAATTACGGCGAAATTTGGGATTCATCATTCGGGCAAAATTCGACGCGCGGAATCTTGCAGGCGTATCTGCGGGGCTACATTTCGGAAAACCTGCGAATCTTGCCGAAAGACGAACGCTTGCAGGCGACCGCCCAAAAACTGGAAGAATATTTTCCCGGTGTCCGGGAAAACTATGAAACAGGCTTTGCTAAATGCTGGAGCGAAGACCCGTTTGTTCTGGGAGCCTGGGGACATCCCGATCTAGATCAAATTCCTATGCTCCAAAAACCGGAAAATCGAATTTTTTTCGCCGGAGAACACGCTTCTTTCAATCCCTCGTGGATGCAGGGCGCGCTCGAATCCTCTGTTCGCGTTGTGCAGGAAATCCAAACAGCCGCCGTTACATCTGCCAAATAATTAAAAAAGCTCAAATTTGACGGTTAAATATTTTTTCGGATTTTGACGGAAATCGTAAATCAATTTATTCACTTCCGATGTAGCCTGATTGACGTTGTTGTAGAGCGTTTCGTCACGAATAAGTTTACCGAGCGTTCCTTCGCCGCGTTCGGCTGCCGAAACGATGTTTTCGACGCGAAGTGCGGTTGAATTAAAACGCGCCAGCGTGTCGCGGGCTTCGTTATAGAGAGCTTCGTCCTTCAAAAATTTTCCGGCGGTTCCGCGACCTTCGCTGAGGTCGAGAATAATCGGGTCAAACCGCTCGGCAATCTGAGTCAGACGCGCAACCGAAGCGCGCGTTTCGGCGACTGTGGCGCGCAAATCGTTATACAACGCTTCGTCGCGCAGCAATCTACCGGCGGTTCCGCGCCCGGCGCGCAAATCTCTAGCAATTGCTTCAAGTTGTTCAGTCGAGCGGTTAATGCTGTTGTAAATTGCCGGGTCGTTCAAGAGTCTTCCCGCCGTTCCTTCGCCGCGATTCAATTGTCTCGCGACTGACTGTAACTCGGCGACCGTGCCCCGCGATTGTGCAATTGTCGCGTTCAGATTGTTATAAAGCTGTTCGTCGTTGATGACTTTGCCGAGCGTTCCTTCGCCCTCGTTGATTTTAGTCGCAATATCGGTCATCGGAATTGCCAAACGATTGAGCTGCTGAACCAGTTCGTTGCCGGAAACCGTTAATTGATTGATCGTCGCCGGAACGACCGATCTTAAAACGTAATTTTCGGGGACCGGCTGACCGGCTGAAGTTCCCGGCGAAATGTCAATCACTTTGTCGTTTCCGAGAACCGTGGAAGCGACGAGCTGCGCGGTCGAATCGGTTCTGATACGCTCGGAAACCGGCTGACCGTCAACAATCTCAGAAACCGTAAAGGTTGCTTCTACTTTCGGCTCGTCAGCGGCGCCCGGCGGGCGAAGTTTTACTTCCTGGACTTTGCCAATCGGCATTCCGGCAAGCTGAACCTGCCCGCCTTCGCGCAAACCTTCGGCGCTCGTGAAATTGGCTTTGAGCTGAAATTTGCGCTCAAACGGGTTGAAATCGCCTGAAGCATTTAAAAGCAGAAAAATCAAAACTGCGAGCGCAATCAGCGTGAAAATTCCGACGCGCAGCTCTCTAAAGCCGATTGTTTTTCCAGAACTTGCCATAAACTTTTATCCGAGTCGAAATATTATAAAACAAGATTATTTGCCCTTAATAAATTTCTGAATATAAGCGTCTTCTACCCGACGCAATTCTTCGTCTGTACCGCTGAAAATTATGTTGCCTTCGCGGAGCATTATTATTTTGGTGTTGATCAGGCACAATCGTTTGCCTTCTTCTTCAAAAACTATTTCGCCGTTTTCATCTAAGGTCGCATATTCGCCGCATATATAATCGAGATTGTTCATTTCGTGCGTCACGAAAATCGAAGAAACGTCCTGCAAATCTCTTAACTTTATCGCCAGCTCGCAGATCGTTCTGGCGGTCGGCGGATCAAGTCCGGCGGTCGGCTCGTCGAACATTATAATTTTCGGGTTGCCGACGAGCGCCCGCGCGATTCCGACGCGCCGCCGCATTCCGCCGGAAAGCTCGACCGGCATTTTGTCAATCGCATCTTCGAGATTTACAAAACGCAGCATTTTTCGGACTTCGGCTTCGACTTCATCTTCGGGTACGTTTTTTTCGTGCAGACGGTAAGCCACATTGTCGTAAACCGAGAGCGAATCGAAAAGCGCGCCTTCCTGAAAAACCATTCCGATTTTCTGGCGCACTGTCATCATCTCCGGCTCGGTAAAGTTGGTGATGTCCTCGCCGTCAACAAAAATGCGTCCGGCATCGGGTTTTAAAAGACCCAAAACCAATTTAATAATAGTTGATTTGCCGCCGCCCGAACCGCCCAAAACTATTTTCGTTTCGCCTTTTCGGATGATAAAGCTCAGACCGTCGAGAATTTTGCGGTCGTCAAACGAAAGATGAACGTCTTCAAATTCTATGGCGGGAACTGCGCGCTCCGGCTCATCGGTTACTTCAAATGGTGATTCGCGCGTGATTTCGCTGCTCACTTCAAATCCATCGTTTGATTTTGCCTCGGCTTTGGTCGCCGTTGTTTGAGAAAAATCCATAAACTAAATGCCCGCCGGAGTTCCGAAAACAAACTGGAGCGCGCGCGCCAAAAAGAAATCGGCAATAATAACGATGATCGAAGCCATAACGACCGCGGTTGTCGTCGAGCGTCCGACCCCGACTGTGCCGCCTTCAGTGCCTAATCCCTTGTGACACGAAATAGCGCCGATAATCAAGCCGAAAATGAGCGGTTTGATTACTCCGCCCAGCACATCTTCGGTCGTGATGCCTTGTCTGACCGAAGAAAAATATAGACTCATTGGATGGGCGAACAAAAAATTGCCGACAAATGCGCCGCCGATTAAGCCTAAAACGTCCGCCGCCACCGTCAAAAGCGGCATCATTGTCAGAAGCGCCAAAATGCGCGGAATGACGAGCTTGCGAACCGGATCTGTGCCGAGAGCGCGCATCGCGTCAATTTGCTGCGAAACGACCATTGAGCCAAGCTCTGCGGAAATCGCCGAACCGACGCGCCCCGTGACCATCAAAGCGGTCAAAACCGGACCGAGTTCCCGAATCAGCGAAAAAGCCGTCAGATAACCGATCTGGCTTTGCGCTCCGTATTGCGCAAGCGTCGGGTAGGTTTGCAAAGTCAGAACGCCGCCGGTAAAAAAGCCCGTCAACAAAATAATCGTCAGGCTTCCGACGCCGATAATATCCATTTGCTCAAGTGTTTCGCGGTAATAGCGCGGACGGCTAAAAATGCGTGCGGCTGCTCGCCCGACGAGGATTGTTAAATTTTGAAGCTCAAGCAGAAACCGTTTGAAAAAGTTCATCGGAGACGTTTCACGCGCCGGAAACGATTAGAAAATCTATCGTATGATGCGAAAAACGCCGGAAAAAGTCCAGAGTGAATTATTTTTAAAGCAGGTTTGAAGAGTCCGAAGCAAAGAATCGAGCCTTTATTTCGGACTCTTTAATCTTAAAACGGCGGGCGATTTTTGAGCGGCAAGCGTCTCTGACGGTTTTGCCGGGGCGCGCCAAATCCGGGCTGTTGCTGCTGTTGAGGCGCTTGTTCAATCGCGCGCCGTCGAAGCTCTCGAAAGCGCGCGAGCTGTTCTGCGGATAAAACCTGACGAATGCGAAATTCGGTGCGAGCGCGCAATTTTGAAACCATGGCTTGTGCTTCGGCAAACTCGCGCGCGCGCTGTTCAACTTCGGCTGGGCTTGAATTATCGGCATAAATCGCCATGTCGAGAGAGCGGCGCGCGTCGCGCTGCTTTTGCACGGCTCCGCGCATTTGCTCGCGCGTTTCGCGGTTGATAACCCGAATTTGTTCAATTTGTTCGGGCGACAAATTCAACTGCCGAAAAAGCGGCTCGCCGCGTTTATCATCCTGAGCGGCTGCCGGGGGCGGCGGCATTCCGGGTTCCTGCGCGCTGACGGCGGAGGAAAAAGCTGGAAAAATAAAAGCTAAAAGGGAAACGATCAAAAAATATGCAAATTTAAAATTTTTCATCTTCAAAACCTCAAAAATTATTCCGAAGGCTCGATTTCTTCGAGCAAATTGGTCAAGCGCGGCGAATTGTCATCCGCTTCGGCAACGGGCAAAATACTCAAATCTTCAACTTTTCTTTCGGTTTTCGGAACCGGAATTCGGCGTTTCGGCAAATTATCATTTCGAGCCGCCGGAATGCCGGAATGCTTTGGAATTTTGTCATTAATGCGAGCGGTAACTTTTAGAGTTTTTTCCTCCGGTTGATTTGAAGCGTTTGCAGGCTGATTGTTTTTCTCAACTGTTGTTTCGTTTTGCTCACGTTCTGCTTTCTGAGCGATTGTGGTTTCAGGCGTCGCATTGACCGAAGGTGATGGCGCGCGGGCAATTTCATTATCCGGCTTAAACAAATCCGTCGATCCGATGAAAAGCAAACCGAGAATTATAAATCCGGCAAAACCGGCAGCAGCCATTTGCCAGCCGAAATTTGCGGGCGTGAAAAAGGCGCGCAGCGATTGAAGCGGCGAATGTTTTTCCGTTACAGCCGGTTCGATCTTTTGAATTTCGTCCGGTAAAACTATGTTCGGCAAGGCGAGCGGTGCAAATTCTGTTTCGCGCCAATCGGAAACGGCATTTCTGAGCATTCCGAAAGCGGCAAGCTCTTCGCTGCATTCGCGGCAGCGGTTCAAATGACGTTCAAAATTTTCGGTTTCAGCCGCAGTCGCTTCGTTGTAAAGAACAGCAACCAGCGTTTCGCCGAAAGCGCAATTCAAATCGGATTTGTGATTGTTGTTGTTTTGCATTTCTTTAAACCACTTCAAGCGGCGTTTTTTCGAGCCTCTTTTTGAGTTGTTTGAGTGCCGTGTAAAGACGGCTTTTAACGGTGCTGAGCGGAATTTCCAGAATCTCCGAGATTTCCTGAAACGTCATTTCTTCAAATTCCTTCATCACCACAACTTGTTTTAATTCCATCGGCAAAGCGCCGACGGCTCTGCGAACGGTTTCAATTCGCTCTTTTTGCTCGGTTTCCCCCAAAGGCAATTGCCCTGCGGCGGCGAAAAACGAACTCGAATCGTCTTCGTTTTCAAATTCGAGCGAAGATTCGTTTCTCGTTTTCTGACGCCGCAAGCGAGTCAAACATTGATTGACCGCAATGCGGTGAAGCCACGATGAAACTTTCGCGTCGCCCCGAAACCCGTTTAAGTTGCGAAAAGCCGAAACAAAAGTTTCCTGCGCCGCGTCGCGAGCGTCTTCTTCGCGCCCCAGCATTCCGTAACAAAGAGCGAAAATCTTGCGCTCCCAACGACGGACAATCTCGCCGAAAGCATCGTTATTGCCGGCTAAAGCCATTTCAACGAGTTTTTCATCCGTCCGGGTTTGACTCATCGTTTCACATTGCCGCCGGCATTTTACGCGAAATTGCCGTTTAAAATAAAAACGCATTTAAATTTCGCGCTTTGCCGTTTTAGACGCGGCTAAAATCTAAAAAGTCTAAAGTTTTACAAAATGCCGCAAACTCTATTTTTAAAGCGTCTTTTATTCATCCGAGTTCGATGCGCTATAATTCATTTAAACTTTGAACCTTGAACTTTAAACTTTGAACTTATAACAGATGGCATTTTTTTGGCGCAGGAAAAAAGACGAAGAAAAACCTTTTTCGTCTTCGATTTTAGGTTTAGACAAATCGCTCGAACAATTAAAGGCGGAGGAAGAAGCTCTCGAACAGGAGCTTTCCGCGCGTTTTTCGCGAGCGGTCGAAAAAACCCGGCACGCAATCAACGACCGCATTGACACGGTTTTTCAAAACCGCAAACAAATTGACGAAGCGCTTTTGGACGAGCTTGAAGAAATTTTGATTTCGACCGACATCGGAATCAGCACGACGATGCAGATTCTCGACACCGTGCGGCGCGGCGTTTCGAGAGCCGAAATCAGCGATGTTGATGCGCTTAAAAACGCCATCAAAACAGAATTGCTCGATATTCTGCATGCGACGGAAAAAACAGGCGTCGCGTCGGAAACTTCCGTGAGAGATGAAATCAAACCGTATGTAATGATGATTGTCGGCGTCAACGGCGTCGGCAAAACGACGACAATCGGCAAGCTGGCGAGCCGAATCAAAGCCGATGGAAACGACGTTTTGATTTGCGCCGCAGACACTTTTCGCGCGGCGGCGAGCGACCAGTTGGCGATTTGGGCTGAACGTACCGGCGTTCCGCTGATTCAGCAAAAACAGGGAACTGATCCCGCCGCCGTCCTGTTCGATTCGATCAAAGCTGGAAAAGCCCGCAACAGCGACGTTTTAATCGTTGACACCGCCGGGCGTTTGCACAACAAAGCGAATTTGATGTCTGAACTGGACAAAATGAAACGAGTCGCCGGACGCGAAGTCGAAGGCGCGCCGCACGAAACTCTGCTTGTGATTGACGCCGTGACCGGACAAAACGGACTTGAACAAGCCCGGCAATTCTTAAAAACCGCAAACGTCACCGGAATCGTCTTGACCAAGCTCGACGGAACGGCGAAAGGCGGAATCGCCGTAGCGATTGCAAAAGAATTAAATCTGCCGATTCGTTATGTCGGAATCGGCGAAAAAGTTGACGATTTAATGGTTTTCGATCCTGAGCAGTATGTAAACGGTTTGTTTAGTTAACTTAATTGGAAAACAATTTTACAGAAACAGATTTTGCAATAATGCGGCGCACTTTGGAACTTGCCGCTTGCGGCATCGGACAAGTTAGCCCAAGCCCGCTTGTCGGCTGTGTCATTGTTGATAAAAACGGCGAAATGGCGGGTGAAGGTTTCTATCTTTACGAAAATCTCACGCACGCCGAAATTATCGCGCTCGAACAAGCAGGCGAGCGTGCCAAAGGCGGAACGGCTTACGTTTCGCTCGAACCGCACGATCATTTCGGTCGCACCTCGCCCTGCACCGAAGCATTGATTAATGCCGGAATCAGGCGTGTTGTGTGTCCGATTGAAGACCCGAATCCGCTGGTTTCGGGCAAGGGATTTGAAAGTTTGCGGCAAGCCGGTGTTTCGGTGGAAATTGGAATTATGGCGGCGGAAGCGGCTCGTTTAAATGAAAAATTTATTCATTGGCATCAAAAGGGAAGACCTTTCGTTCATCTCAAAATCGCCGCGTCGCTCGACGGCAAAATCGCCACTCGAACCGGCGATGCGCGCTGGATTTCAAACGAGATTTCCAGAAAACGCGCCCACGATTTGAGACACGAATACGACGCGATTTTAATCGGCGCAAACACGGCGATAATTGACAACCCGGTTTTAACCGACCGTTCCAGCAAAACGCGGCGTCGTCAGCTTGTACGAGTGGTTTTGGATAACAATTTGCGGCTCTCGATTGACTCTCAAATCGTGCAAACCGCGAAAGAGATTCCGACAATTGTTTTTACTTCGAGCCGGAATGCCGAGAAAATTGACGAATTGCAAAACAAAAAAATAGAAGTCATTCAAACTATAGAGGGTGGGCGAGATTTGCCGACGGTTTTAAGCGAGCTTGCGCAACGCGGGATTCAAAGCGTATTGGTCGAAGGCGGCGCATCAATCGCAGGCTCGTTTGTTGATGCAAAGTTGATTGATAAAGCAACGTTTTTCCTAGCGCCGTTGATTATCGGCGGGTCTGAAGCGCCCGTTTCCGTTTTGGGTTCAGGATCGCACCATTTAGCCGAGTCTATTCGTTTAAAAGATTTGGCGATAAGGCAAAACGCAGATGATTTGGAAATTACGGGTTATCCGAATTCTTGAGTTGATAGTTCGATTGAAAAGTCTTCGGCTCGGCGATTAAACGAAATCATTAACAAAAATCAAATATATTTTGAAGGAAAAGAGTAAAAATAAAATCCCGGGCGTTTATGCCAAAAAATCTTTCGGGCAAAATTTTCTCATTGATTCTAATTATATCGAGAAAATAATTTCTTCATTGAACGTTCAAGCGGGCGAAACAATCGTTGAAATCGGCGCGGGGCGCGGCGCTTTGACTCGTAAATTAATCGAGAGAAACGCCAGAGTGTTTGCCGTCGAATTAGACAGAGATTTGATTCCGATTTTAGAAAGCGAATTCGGAGATAATGAGAATTTTATCTTAATTGAAAACGACGCTTTAAAACTCAATTTTCGACAA
The DNA here is from genome assembly GCA_036387135.1 of Pyrinomonadaceae bacterium. Classification (GTDB taxonomy): domain Bacteria; phylum Acidobacteriota; class Blastocatellia; order Pyrinomonadales; family Pyrinomonadaceae; genus JALZCH01. The sequence continues at coordinate 14,684 of DASVUH010000066.1, forward strand.
TTTGCAATATCTGATCGAGAATCAGTCAAGCTTGTCGCAAATTTACCTTATTACATCTCAACCGCGATTTTGCAAAAATTAATCGAGCAGCGCGAAGTTTTTTCCGAAATGATCTTGATGCTTCAGCGCGAAGTTGTCGAAAGAATTACAGCTCCTGCGGGAAACTCCGCGCGCGGTTATCTGTCGGTTTTTGTGGAAGCGTATTGCGAGGTTGAAAAGCTCTTTGATGTTCCGCCCACCGCATTCAGACCGATTCCGAAAGTCTGGAGCGCGGTTATAAAATTGAAAATAAGAAATAAGGGTCTGATAACGCAAGGGGAAGCAGACGAGCAGGTTTTTTGGAAGATTGTCAGCGGCGGTTTCGCGCAAAAGAGAAAGACCATCTTTAATAATCTGAAAAACGCCCGACCTGAACTTGCGGCGGGAGTTGTGGGTAGTGAAATAATCGAAGAGGTTTTAGCGGCGGCGCAAATCGAAAAATCGCGTCGAGCTGAATCTCTGACATTTGAGGAATGGAAAAATATTTTCAAGGCAATTTGCGAAAAGCCGATGAAATAATTGATCTTTTATCTTAATCCTATTTCTCGAATGGTTGTTTCCGCCGGGCGGCGAAAGGGAAAAGCGAATAGTCTGAGTTAATAAAAAGGTTCTGTGTTTAACGCAAAAAGAAAAAGCCTTTTGCAGTTAAATAGTTTAGTGCAAAAGGTTTCGATATTTTAATGAAACTGCCGGGATGTTAAAGTAATACCTGAGTGCTTGTTCTGGCTATTCGCCAGCCCAGCCCCGATTTCCCTGCTCGCCTTTTCAATTCAAATAGAGAATAATTCAATTTTCAGGTTCTTGTCAAGCGGTAATTTAACATAAGGAAAAGATTTAATGTTATTGTTTAGCTTTTGTGAGGGTTTTCTTTATGTGCTGCGGCGTTGTTAAAGCTAAAAGTTAAGAGTCGGCGTGTAGACAGTTAAATAAAAATCTTAATTGTTTTATCCGAAAATTCAAATTAATCAATGAAAATCGTGTGTTATACTACGGACACAAACATAATATTTGCAATCAAAAAATCAAACGAAAAATTTAGAAAGAAATAATCGAGTGGGTAAATTAGAAATTATACCTTTGGGCGGAATCGGCGAATTCGGAATGAATTGTATGGCGATTCGCTACGAGGATGAAATGATTGTGGTTGACGCCGGAATGGGTTTTCCCGAAGAAACGGCTTACGGGGTTGATGTTTGCATTCCCGATTTCGATTTTTTGGAAGAATATAAAAACGATTTAACGGCTTTAATTCTCACACACGGACACGAAGACCATATCGGGGCGCTGCCTTATTTTTTAAAGAAATTTAACCTGCCGGTTTACGCCTCGCGTTTTACAGTCGGCTTATCCGAGTTAAAGTTAAACGAACATAATCTGCTGGACGAAGTTTTGCTCCATCGAGTCGCTGCGCGGCAGACGGTCGATATTGGCAATCATTTTAAAATCGAGTTTATCAACGCTTCGCACTCGCTCGTTGACTGTTTTTCGCTGGCGATTGAAACGCCGGTCGGAACGATAATTCACACCGGCGATTATAAGATTGACGACACGCCGGTCATCGGCGAGCCGTATGATTTGGAGACTTTAAAAAAATACGGCGACCGCGGCGTTCTGGCTTTGCTTGCGGATTCGACCAACGCAACCGTCCCCGGCAGAACTCCTTCCGAGCAAGCCGTGATTCCGGCTTTTGAAGAGCTTTTCGCGCAGGCAGGCGGGCGAATTTTTGTAGCTTCGTTTGCATCGTCGCTGCATCGCATTCAAATTGTTTTCGATATGGCTGTCGAATACGGGCGGCGAGTGTGCGTGATGGGGCGTTCGATGAACAAAAACGTCGAGCTTGGCGAAAGCCTGGGCTTGCTCGATTTTCCCGAAAATATTTTGGTGTCTGTCGGGGAATCGAAAGCTCTAGACGACGACGAAGTTGTTTATCTGGTTACCGGATCGCAAGGCGAACAGCGCGCCGCGCTTCATCAGCTCGCAACACAGGGTTACAAGGGAATGGAAATCGAAAAAGGCGACACGGTTGTACTTTCAGCCCGGATCATTCCCGGCAACGACCGTGCGATTTCCCGCCTGATCGGGCATTTATACAAAAAAGGCGCGAATATTATCGAAGAAAAACGGCGTTTGATTCACGTCTCCGGTCACGCTTCGCAGGAGGACATCCGAATTATGACCGAAACCGTCCGCCCGAAGTTTGTCGTTCCGATTCACGGCGAATATCGAATGCTTTTCCGGCACAAAGAATATGTTCGCAATCATCTCGGCTACCCTGACGAAAACATAATTCTGATTGAAAATGGCGATGTTTTGGAATTGGACGAAAATTTTGCTTCCGTCACGGAAAAACGTGAGATCGGGCGCACGTTTATTGACGATTCGGGGTTTGAAGAAATTGACCGCGAAACAGTCCGCGAGCGAAAGCAGCTTGGTTTCGACGGCGTTGTCTCGCTCGTCGTAACGATTAGCGGCAAAAGCAAAACGCTCGAAGGCGAGCCGCAAATTAAAGCTCACGGAGTTCTCGGAATCAATCCGAAAAACGGTTTTATCGCCGATGCGAAAAGGATTGTGACGGAAGCAATAGAAGCCGCGCCGCCCGATGAAATTGCCGATAAAGCTTGGTTTAAAGAGCATTTGCGCGTGGCGCTCAAGCGATTTATTCAAAAACAAACCGGCACTCGCCCGGTAATTCTCCCGACTGTGATCGAAATCGAATGAGCGACAAAATTTTAGCTTTACTGCAAAAAACAAAAGTCGAGGTCGCGCCCGAAACTTTTGTTTTAATCGCTCTCTCGCACGAAAATTATCGCCGTCTGCTGGAAAACCCTGAACTCAGCCCGCGCGGAACTGCGCCGTTTATGCTGCTCGCGGACAGATACGAAACGACAATGCTACTCGATGCGGTTGATTGGCAGACGATGCGGCACGCGGCGCGAGACGCAAAAATCGAAAGCAATTTTCGGCTCCTGACTTTTACGGTTGAACTCGATTGGAGCATCGTTGGATTTCTCGCTTTCGTTTCAAAAGTTTTAGCCGAAGCGAATATTTCGGTCGGCGCGATTTCCGCATTTTCGCGCGACCATTTGCTGATAAAACAGGATGATTTGCCGCGAGCATTGAATATTTTGAGCGAATACGTCGAAGAACTCTGTTAATGAACTGGACGGACAAAGTTGTCTTTATTACAGGCGCGTCGAGCGGAATCGGCAGCGAGCTTGCCCTTCAACTGGCGGTAAAAGGCGCGACGCTCGGACTTCTGGCGCGGCGCAGAGAAATGCTCAACGAGCTGGCGGCGGAAGTAAAAAAAAATGGCGGGACGGCGCGCGGGTTCGCCGCCGATGTCACAGATAAAAATTCGGTTTTTGCGGCGGCTGTAGAATTGCGAAAAGAATTCGGCAAAATTGACGTTTTAATCGCCAACGCAGGAATTGCCGGAGGCGCGTTTCACGCGCAAAATTTGCAGCCGGAAAGTTTCGCGCAGGTGATGAATGTCAATTTAATCGGCGCGGTTAATTCGGTGGCGGCTGTTTTGCCGCAAATGCTCGAAAGAAAAAGCGGGCAATTGGTTGCGATTTCGAGTCTGGCGGCATATCGCGGGCTGCCGAAATCAGCCGCTTATTGCGCCAGCAAAGCCGCTATGACGGCTTTGTTTGAAAGTTTGCGGGTGGATTTAAAAGGCAGCGGCGTTTCGGTGACGACGATTCATCCCGGTTTTATCAAAACGGCTCTGACTGCCGGGCGCGAAAAGCGAATGCCGTTTTTGATGGAATTGCCCGCGGCAACGGCGAAAATCGTTAAAATAATCGAACAAAAAAAGAAAATCGCCGCATTTCCGTTTCCGCTTTCAACTCTGGTCCGTGCGGGACAAATGTTTCCGGCATGGTTTTACGACCGGATTGCAAGTCGAAATTCATTTAGAGAATAAATCTAACGCCTGAATTAGCCCGCTGACTGATGCAACTATAAACCTGCATTAAAGTGTCCCGAAACATCTAAATATTTTATTAGCGTTGAGTTTTGACGAATCGGCGTGAAACGGTTACAAGATTTGAAGTAGTGTTGTAAAACAGTGAATCCGAATTTCGCACCCGAATTGAATGAATCTTATACAAGCAATTATTTTAGGCATTGTTCAAGGCTTAACCGAATTCATCCCGATTAGCTCGACCGCGCATCTAATCTTTGCGAGCCGTCTGACAAATCTTCATAACGGGAACGCCGAACAAACGACAGCGACGATTGCCGTCATACAGCTCGGAACTCTGGCGGCGGTTTTTGTTTATTTCGCCGGAGACATTTGGAATATTTCGTATTCGTTTTTGCGCGACCATTTGAGCTTGCTGCGAAGACGAGGCGAGCGGCGGGTTTTTCACGGCACGCACGGCATCAGACCGCTCTGGATGTCGGACGAAACCTGGCTCGGCTGGCTGATTATTATCGGCTCGATTCCGATTGGAGTCGTCGGTCTTCTGCTCAAGGATTTCATCGAAGGCGAAGCGACCAAAAATCTGTGGCTGATTGCAGCGATGATGATTGCGATTGCCGTTTTGTTATGGATTGCCGAACAAGTCGGACGCCGCCAGAAAGAGATGAACCGTCTGGGAATTTTCGATGCGATAATTGTCGGTTTCGCTCAATGCATCGCATTAATTCCGGGGGCGAGCCGTTCGGGTTCGACGATTATGGGCGGGCTTTTCGCCGGGCAGACGAGAGAAACCGCCGCGCGTTTTTCGTTTTTGCTTTCGATTCCGGCGATTTTGGCAAGCGGGCTGCTGGAATTGAAAGAAGCGATGGAGATTTTACCGAAAGAGAATTTAATTCCTTTGATTGTCGGGACGATTGTTTCGGGGATAGTCGGTTACGCTTCGATCTGGTTTTTGCTGTGGTATTTGCGAAAGCGCTCGAACAACATTTTTATCATTTACCGAATCATCGTCGGCGCGGCGATTCTGGCATTATTATACTACGGCATGATCAGCCCGCAGGCTTGAGAAAATGAAAAAACGCTGGAGCATTCAAAAACACGATCTCGGGCAAGTGCGTCAATTGGCGAGCGAATTAGATGTCGCGCCGCTGATCGCCGCTTTGCTGATTTCGCGCGGCTTTACAACGGGCGAAGCCGCGCACGAGTTTTTGAATCCTTCATTCGATCAGATTCTCGAACCGAATCTGCTGCGCGGAATGCGCGAATCAATCGAGCGCATTTTTAAAGCAATCGAGCAAAACGAAAAAATTCTCGTCTGGGGCGATTACGACGTTGACGGAACGACCGGAACTGTTGTTTTGCGAAAAGCTCTGGAAATTCTGGGCGCGAAAACCGGTTTTCACGTTCCGCATCGTTTTACCGAAGGCTACGGTTTAAACATTCCCGCTCTCGAAAAAGCCAAATCGGCGGGTTTTTCGCTTCTTATTACGGTTGATTGCGGCAGCACCGCGTTTGAACCGATTCAATGGGCGAGCGAAAACGGAATTGACGTAATCGTCACCGATCATCATTTGACCAAAGAACACGGTTTGCCGAAGGCGTTTTCCGTCATCAATCCGAATCAGGATGATTGTCCTTACCCGGACAAAAATCTCGCGGGCGTCGGCGTCGCCTTCAAGCTCGCGCACGCGCTTTTGCGCGAGAAAGGCAGGCAGAATCTCGTCAAGAGCTTTCTAAAAGTCGTCGCCATCGGGACGATTGCCGACATTATGAATCTGACGGGCGAAAACCGCGCGATTGTCGCGCTCGGTTTGCGGGATTTGCCGAAAGCGAAAAATCCGGGTTTACGGGCTTTGATGGAAGTGGCGAGCTGCACGTCGGAAATGACCGCTTACGACATCGGCTTTCGACTCGCGCCACGAATAAACGCCGCCGGAAGAATGGACGCGGCGCGCGCCGTGGTCGAATTGTTTGAAGCCGACAGCTTTGAAAAAGCGCGCTTTTTAGCCGAGCATCTCGACAGCCGCAACCGCGAACGCCAGACAATTCAAAAACAAATCACCGAATCGGCAATCCTTGAAATTCCGAAATCCGCGATTCGCGATCCGCATTTTGTCGTGGTAGCGGGCGAAGGCTGGCATCGCGGCGTAATCGGTCTGGCGGCGTCGAAAATCGCCGATAAGCTGCATCGCCCGGCAATCGTCATTTCGCTCGAAAACGGCGTCGGACACGGCTCGGCGCGGAGCATCAAGCCGTATCATTTGATTCAGGGCTTGGATTCGTGCGCGGAGCTTTTCGAGCAATACGGCGGACACGCGCAAGCCGCCGGAATGACGATCAAAGCCGAAAACGTCGAGGCTCTGCGCGAGCGTTTAAACGCTCATTGCGCCTCGTGTTTGTGTGCTGACGATTTAATGCCGGAAATCAGGATTGATGCGCAGGTTTCGACCGCCAGCTTAAATTTGGATTTGGTTCGCCAGCTTCAGCTTCTCGAACCGTTCGGAGCGGGAAATCAGAGACCGGTTTTTGCAACAAAGGATTTGCATTTAACGGCAGAGCCACTGGTGATGAAAGAAAAGCATCTCAAACTGCGTCTTGCAGACAATGAACGTCGTCAGTTTGAAGCCGTTTGGTGGAACGGAGTCGAAAACGCTCAAGAGCAAAAGCTGCGAGCGCAGACTAAAATCGAGCTGGCTTACACGCCGGAGATCAACGTCTGGAACGGGAACACCAGATTGCAGCTCATCGTGCAGGATTTAAAAGAAGCTTAGAAAAAAATGGAAAGCCGCATCGCCGAAAAAATCAAAACAACGCCCGCGCCCGTTGCGCCTCAAAGGAGACGCCGCGTGAGTTTTGTCGAACTGCGCGCGCGGTTTCCGCTTGTTTTGCGTTACACGGCGATTGCTGCTTTGATTTTAACCCTGACGCTGGTCGGCATCGGTTATTGGCGCGCGAGAAATAACAGAGATTTCGTAATGCACGGCGGCGCGCCGCAGCTTTCAAACGAAGTCGTCGCCGTCATTAACGGTTACGAGCGGCGCGTGACCGAAGGCGACCGGCTAAAAATGCTCGTTCGCGCCGATAAAGAAACGACTTATGCAGACGGACGGCACGAGCTTGATAATGTTTATCTCGAAGTTTATCCGCCGGATTCCGAAAAACCGGATCGCGTGCAGGCTGCAAAAGCCGTTTACACGCCAGACCAGAATAATCCCGAAAATTTTGTGGTTTCGTTTTCCGGCAACGTCAATTTCGAGTCGCGGGACAACTTAAAAGCGGTCACCGAGCAAATTACTTACGACAAACAAAAGGAAATCGCCGAAACACATTCGCTGATTAATTTCAGTCGGGAAAACATTTCCGGCAGCGCGGTCGGCGCAGCGTTTAACGTCAAGGAAAAAAATCTCGTTCTTCGCAATCAGGTCGAAATTAACGTAGCGGCGGGCGGCTCGGCGGCGAAAAATTCTCTGACCGATTTCGGCTCATCTGCTGTCAAAATCAACTCGGCTCAAGCCGCTTTCGATCAGGATTTGGCGAGATTTGAGCTAAACGGGGGTGCGTTAATCGTCGTCACGCCGCAAGATTCAAATGCCCAGCCGACGACAATTCGGGCGGAAAAAGCCGTCTATCAAAAAGACCGGGAAAGAATGGAATTGCACAGGAACGTTGAAATCATTACGGCGTCCGACGATTTGCAAAGTTTTGGCGACGGAAAACCGCAAAATGCCGTCAACGCCGCTCCGGTCGTGATTCGCGCCGAAACCGCAATTTACGAGCAGGCGAGCGGAAAAATTAATCTGAGCGGCGGCGCAAACGTTCAGCAGGGAACGGAGCTGATGAGCGGCGAAAGCATTTCAGCCGATTTAAACAAACAGAAAAAGCTCGAAAAGCTTTTGACCAAAGGCGGCGCGTTTCTCCGCACCGCGTCTGGAGACCGCGCGACCGAAGTCAATTCGGAAGAACTGTTTGCGCAGTTTGATCTAAACCAGCAGCTTAATTTTGCAAACGCCTCCGGGAGCGTAAAAATTAAAAGCGTAAACGCTGAAAATGAATTAAATATTTCGGATTCAAGCTCGCTGAGGCTGGATTTTAAAGCGCGGAAAAATAAAAGTCTGCTCGAAAAAGCCAGAGCCGAAGGCGCAAAAACGAATGTTTCGCTGATTGCTTTAAATTCCCCGGAATATTCGCGCATCGAGATGTCTTCGCCAAATTTTTTGGAGGTTTTATTTGCCCCGCAAGGCGATGAGCGCTCGGTTTTAAAACAAATGCAAACCGGCGGGCGCACCGAGATAAAAATGCTCGCGCCGCAAGCGCAGGCAAATAATCCGAAAGCTTCGAACAAACGTTTAACTGCCGATGCGGTAAAGCTTTATTGGAACGCCTCAGGTAAAGATTTAAGTCGCGCCGAAGCCGTCGGAAACGCCGATTTGCTCGTTGTTCCGGTGCAAGCCGCGCCGAATCTCGACAAGCAGCAGTTATTTGCGGCGCGTTTCGATTGCGAGTTTTACGAAACCGGAAATCTGGCGCGGTCGTTTGCTTCATCCGGCGGGTCTAAAGCGATACTTGAACCGACCGTTGCGTCAAACGAGCGTTCAACCAGAACTTTAACAGCCGAGAAAATTGCCGCCGATTTTGAGCGAAGCGCGCAATCCGTCGAAAAGCTGGCGGCGGTCGGAAACGCTAAATTCAACGAGCAGGACCGGAACGGAACGGCGAACAGTTTTAGCTATACGGCGAGCGACGAAACCGTGCGTTTGCGCGGAGGCGAGCCGACCGTCTGGGACAGCCGTGCGCGTTTAAAAGCCGTCGAGATTGATTCAAATACGCGGAGCAAAATTTCGTATTTGCGCGGCAAAGTCGCCACGACTTATTACAGCCAGGAACAAACCGGCGGCGCAGCGCCGTTTGCGAAAGTCAATTCGCCGGTTTTTCTGACATCAAACGCCGCCGAGTTTAATCACGTGGCTGGAGTCGCCGTTTACAACGGAAATGCGAGAGCGTGGCAGGATAACAATTTTGTTCGAGCCGAGCGTTTGATTTTGCGGCGCGACAGCCGTTCGATGTACGGCGAAGGGAAAGTTCAAAGCGCGCTTTATAATGCCAAACGCCGCGAAAACGGGGTTGACAAAATTGTTCCGGCGTTTGCGGCTGCGGATAAGATTTCGTATTCGGATGAGCAAAAGCTGCTTCGTTATGAGAGCAATGTCGATCTGCGTCAGGCGACCGAAAGAATAACGGGCGGTGTGGCTGAAATTTATTTAAACGATACCAACGAAGTGTCGAAAACGGTGGTGCAAAATTCGGTCGCGATTACACAGCCGGGAAGAAAAGCGACGGGTGATTGGGCGCAATACACGGCGGCGGACGAAGTTTTCGTTTTAAAGGGAAATCCGGCTTACGTTGAAGACGCCGAGCAGGGAAATCTGAGCGGGCGTCAGGTGACGGTTTATCTGCGCGAAAACCGAGTCGCCGGGCAAGGCGGAAACACGGCGGCGACGCCCGGCAGAGTTCGCTCGACGCATAAGGTTAAAAAACAATAAAGCCTGAATGTGGAAAGTTTTTCGAGAACAAGCTGAAGAAAAGGTTGAAGCGGGGATAAAGCGTTCACCGGCTTTTTCTTTTTCCGAAAATCAAAAAAATGCGGCGCCGTCCGGCAATGCTCTGGCGTCATTTAATTTGCAGAAAACTTACGGGCGGCGGCGCGTGGTGGACGATGTTTCTCTGTTTGTCGAACCGGGCGAAGTCGTCGGTTTGCTAGGCGCGAACGGCGCTGGAAAAACCACCACGTTTTATCTGATGACCGGGTTGGAGCGAGCCGAGCGCGGTCGGATAAATTTGGGCGAGCGCGATGTCACAAAGCTCCCGCTTTATCTGCGCGCACGGCTCGGTTTGGGATATTTGCCGCAGGAGCCTTCGATTTTTCGTCGAATGACCGCCGCACAAAACATTCTCGCGGTTCTTGAAACACTCGGTCTCAGCCGACGCGATAGGCAAGCCAGACTTGAAGAGCTGCTTGAAGAATTCGGAATCAATCACGTCAGAAACACGCGCGGCGACGCGCTTTCCGGGGGCGAAAGACGGCGCACGGAAATCGCTCGCTGTCTGGCGACCGAACCGCAATTTATTCTTCTCGACGAGCCTTTTGCCGGAATTGATCCGAAGGCGATTGACGATATTCAAAATATAATCGTGCATTTGAAAAATCGCGGAATCGGAATTTTAATCACCGATCACAACGTCAGAGAAACATTGGGCGTCACGGACCGGGCTTATATAATGGCTGACGGGCGAATCTTTCGGAGCGGAAAACCGCTCGAACTCGTTTCCGACGCGGAAGTTCGACGACTTTACCTTGGCGAGCGGTTTAGGCTCTAGTTGTTTGCGAATTAAATTTTCGCGTTTTTAACGGACAAATCGGTTGTTTATCGGTTATAATTCGGTAACGCCAGATGCCTTCTCATCACGAGGCGCGGGTTACTTTGGAGTGAATTTGTAAGTGCTATTTAATTGACCCTAGTATGTCGTTAAAACTGACTCAAAGATTAGACCAACGAATGGTGCTGACGCCGCAATTGCGTCAGCGCATCGAAATGCTGCAAATGACCTCAATCGAGTTGAGCGATTTGATTCAGCAGGAAATGTTGGTCAATCCGATTTTGGAGGAAGTTCAGTCGCATGATGAAGTGCGCGAAATCTCCGAAAACATTATAGATCAATACGCCGACGGCAACGCGAGCGACATTCTCCCCGATAAAATCGAAGATTCGAGAAACGGTTTTGAAGAAATTTTTGAAACTGCGCTCAATCAGTCCAACGGAAACGGACAAATTGAAGGGATAGCCGATTTGCCCGAATACAGCGCGGGCGAAGAAACCGTTTCGACAAACAATTTTGATGAAGATTTTTCGGACGAAACCGAACATCGTTCGGATTCTTTTGAAGAAGTGGATTTCGGGCGCGAGTTCCAGGAATATCTAGACCCGGGCTATCGAACTCAGGAAATCGAATACAAAGAGGACGCTCCGAGCTTTGAGCAGTTTTTGACTCGTTCGGAAAGCCTCTCGGAACATCTCGAATGGCAGCTTCGCCTCCAGCCTTTGGAAGATCACCTTTTGGAAACGGCGCTGTACGTAATCGGCAACCTCGACAAAGACGGCAGACTCTTTGCGTCAAATGAGGAAATTGCGGAGTTTTGCGGATGTACGGTCGAGGCAGCCGAAGAAGCCAGACAAGTTGTGATTCAGCTCGACCCGGTCGGCTGCGCGGCGCGCGACGTGAAAGAATGTTTGTACGCACAGCTTAAAGCCAGAGGTTTGGAAGACAGTTTCGCGGCGCAGCTAGTCGCCGATCATCTACACGATTTGCTGCCGCACAAGCTCGGACATCTGGCAAAACAATTGGGCTGCGAAGCGACTGAAATTGCCGAAGAAATCAAAACGATCAAATCGCTCGAACCATACCCGGGACGCCAGTACGATTCGGACGACCCTGTTTATATCGCGCCGGAAATTTACATCGAAAAGATCGAAGGCGAATATGTTATTTATTTTGCGGACGACGGCAGCCCGCGCCTTCGTCTAAGTCACACATATCAGCAAATGCTCGGTAAACAAGACACTTCGAAAGAGGAGCGCGATTTTATCAAAGACAAAATGCGCTCGGCGATTGATTTGCTGAGAAACATAGAGCATCGGCGGCAGACGATTTATCGCGTAGTTGAATGCATCGTCGAACGGCAGCGGGAATTTTTGGATAAAGGCGTTCAGTTTCTCAGACCGATGATGCTCAAAGACGTTGCGGAAGACATTGGAATGCACCTTTCGACCATTTCCCGCGTCGTCAATCGCAAATACGCGCACACGCCGCAGGGCGTTATCGAGTTAAGGCGGTTCTTTAGCGAAGGGATGCTAAACGAAGAAGGCGAAGAGGTTTCAACCAGAATTATTAAGCTCCGTATCAAGAAAATGATTGAAGATGAAGATACGCACGATCCGATTACGGATGATCAAATAGCAAAAATTCTGGCGAAAGAGGGAATCAAATTATCGCGCCGAACGGTGGCGAAATACCGCGACCAAATGAATATTCCCGGTTCGCGCGAGCGGAAAACGGTTGTTTAAAATTTGCGGCTGAAAATTGAAAGATTTTCGGCTTTTTCAGTTTTACTGATTATTGAAACACGGAGGTTTGTGAATGAGAATCGAAGTTACGGGGCGTCACGTCGAGGTGACGCCGGCGATCAGAGCGCATGTTGAAACGGAGTTAACGAAATTGTCGAATATGTTTCCCGAAGACGCGGCTCACGCCCATTTTGTGGTTAACGTTGAGAAAAACAGGCAGAAAGCCGAAATAGTTTTAATGATCGGCGAAAGAGCTTTGACGGCGACGACAGCCGATAAGGATTTGTATCTGGCAATCTCCAGAGTCGTTCAAAAAGTTGAAAAACAAGCCCTCAGATTAAAAGAAAAAAGAGTTGACCGCCGCCACAGCGCGAAGAAAACCGCAGAGGTCGCGCCGACGCCCGACGGAAACATTACGGCGGCTCCCGCGCCTCCGACAATAGTCGAAGCCGACAATTACGCCGTCAAACCCATGACGGCGGAAGAAGCGGCGATACTTTTGGGGGCGGATACGAATCAGTTTTTGGTTTTCCGGGACGCCGATAACGAGAGCTTGAGCGTTATTTACAAACGCAGCGACGGCAATTACGGTTTGATTCAGCCTTAATCGTGTTCTTTTTATGAAAAAAAAAGCGGTTGAAGCGCAAATTCAAACGTCGCTGCCGCACGTCGTTATTATAACGGGATTAAGCGGCTCCGGGATGTCTTCAGCCACCAATGCTTTTGAAGATTTGGGGTACTTTTGTGTAGATAATCTGCCGGTGACGCTGCTTGAAACGTTTGCGCGTTTTCTTTCCGCCGAGCACGGCGAAAACACAATCGAGCGGGCGGCGCTGGTCATTGACATACGGGAAGGGAAGCTCCTCGAAGAGTTTCCCTCTCAATTGGAAAATTTAAAAAATCAGGGTTTGAAAACTTTTGTTTTGTTTTTTGAAGCGTCCGACCGCGTTTTGCAGCGGCGCTTTAGCGAAACACGCAGACCGCATCCCGCGGACGTTGGCGACGGTCTGCAAGCGGCGATCAACGCGGAACGCGAGCAAATGGAGCGAATCCGACCGCTTGCTGATATGATCGTTGACACTTCCGAACATACGGTTCACAGCCTGCGCCGCTTTCTAATCGAAAGATTCGATCCGTCGGCAGCCGGAGAAATGCCGCTCAAAGTTCAGGTCGTCAGTTTCGGGCATAAATACGGCACGCCGCGCGACGTTGATTTAATGTTCGATGTTCGACACTTGCCGAATCCGTATTTTATCCCGGAATTAAAGCGTTTTTCGGGAAGCGACCGCCGCGTAGTTCGATTTTTAAATTCGCAGCCGGAAGTTGACGAAACTTTAAAGCGGTTTGTGGATTTGTTAAATTATCTTTTGCCGCTTTACAAACGCGAAGGAAAATCGTATCTGACCATCGGCATCGGCTGCACGGGCGGGCGGCATCGTTCGGTGATGATGGCGAACGCCGTCGCCAAAGAATTGCGAAAAAAACGTTTTGAAGCCAGCGTGACGCACAGGGACGTGAAAAAAACGAGCAAACCGATTGTCTAAACCGCAGTTATCCTATCGAGCCTGGGGATTCAAATTTTAAACGAGGAGGCAAATCAAATGAAAAATCGAGTCGGCGGCGTGATTTTGTCTCACGGGCAAATGGCGAACGAGCTGTTGGCGGCTGCGGAAACGGTTCTCGGCGCGATTGACGGCATCGCAGCCGTTTCAATCGGCTGGCACGACGATGTGGAAATTGCCCGCGCCGAGCTGGAGCGCGCGATTTCTACGGTCGAGCGGGGAAAAGGCGTTTTGCTTTTGACAGATTTGTTCGGCGGCACGACTACGAATATCGCGGCGATGTTTCATACGGCGGGAAAAATCGAAATTTTGACCGGCGTTAATTTGCCGATGGTCGTCAAGCTCGTCCAGCAGGACGAAGCGGCGGATTTAACGGAAATTGCCAGACAGGTATTGCAAGCCGGGCGCGAGGGAATTTATTTAGCCGGAGAATTGCTCGTTCCTCTGAAAAATAAATAGGCTTTCCAAAATTATCTTTCTTTAATAAACGGAAAATCTAAAATAACACCCCGTTTGCGCGTTTTTTTCTATTGAAGCCGAAATGCTTCAAATGTTTGGGCGTCTCTTCTGGTAAAGGTGCGTATTTATGAAAGCTTTTAAAATCGTTTATATCTTTGTTTTTTTGACGTTTCTGGCATTTTCTCCGGCGATTTGCCGGGCGCAGGATGAAATCGAGAAAATCAGTTTAGACCCGAATAAACAGATTACCAAAGGCAATCATCAAATTCCGTCGCCGAAAGCTCAAAAAAGAAATTTAACTGCCAAAGCAAACTCCGAAGAATCTAAAGCCGACTCCGAGCCGGTCGCCGTTTTAAATATTGAAAAAAGTAAGAAAGACGAAACGAGCAGCCAGGTGGCTGCCGAAAACGGCGAAAACTCTGCGTCCGAATCGGCTGCAAACAAATTGGCTGCCGTGGCTCGCCGAGAGAATTTAAAAGCCAGAATTGCCGCCAAGCCTTTAACGGATGTTTACCGCGCCGGCGTCGGAGACATTTTAGACATCCGCCTGCTCAATTCGCCCGGCAAAGATTCGACTCTTTTTACAGTTCTTGACGGCGGTTTGATTGATTATCCGCTCGCCGGAGAGCCAATCGCAGTCGCGGGTTTGACGACTGAAGAGATTGCCGAATTATTGAGCGAAAAAATAAAGCTTTACGACGCGCCGGAACTGACGGTCGGTGTTAGAGATTACGCGAGCCACAAAGTCGTCGTCGGCGGCGCGGTCGAAAAACCCGGAGTCAAAATAATCCGGCGCGAAGCAGTTCCCCTGTTTACAGTTTTAGCCGAAGCGGTTCAGATTCCGACAGCGACGCGCGCCGCGATCATTCGTTCAAACAAAGAAACAGTGACAGTCAATCTAAAAGATTTGAACGGCGAAATTCTGGTTTACGATGGTGATTTGATCAAAATTCTGAACGAAAATCCGGTCGAAGCCAGCGCCAAACAATTTTATTTTATTGCCGGTCTTGTCGCCTCACCGGGGCAAAAAGAGTTTCACCCCGGTTTGACAGTTACGCAGGCGATACTGGCTGCGGGCGGAACCATCAAAGCCGACAAAGCAGTCATCCTGCGGCAAAATGAAAAAGGTTTTTTAGTTTCCACGGAAGTTGATTTAAAGCTCGTCAAAAACGGCAGAATGCAAGACATCAGAATCGAAAACGGCGACCGAATCGAGATAAAATAACAGTTATCAGTTATCAGCCATCATTTATTCGGCTTGGTTTGACGGTAGCTGTGTTCAACATTGATTTGCTATAATAAAACCGATCCTTGTACGGAGCGGATTCCGGTCGCTGCCGGTAAAAACATTTATCGGGAGAGGAAAGTCCGAACACTGTAGGGCGGCGAGCCAGCTAACGGCTGGGCGTTTTTGTCCCCAAAAGGGCGAAAACGACGACAAGTGCAACAGAGAACAATCCAGCCGATGGATTAAGGAGTTTCACGAACGCGAAAGCGTAATCTCCGACATCGGTAATGGGTGAAACGGTGCGGGGAAGACTGTCGTGAACTCAGGTTTTCCCAAAGGTAAGAGCGCACCAGCGCGTTTGGCGACAAGCGCGGCTAGGCAAACTCCTCGCAGTGCAAGACCGAATAGAGAAGCGTTATGTAGGGCTGCCCGTCCGAATTCTGACTGCCTTTATGGCAATCAGAGCGCTTCCGGGTAGGTCGCTCGAATCGTTTGGCGACAAACGAGCTAGATGAATGACCGGCGATCTTTCATCGAGAGGCGAGAGATTGAACAGAATTCGGCTTACGAATCCGCTCCGGCGAGGATCAATCGTTTTTTTTATTTTTTTGGAGGAGAGTTTCTAAACGTAATGGCAAATCGCAAAGGCGTTTTTATAGGCGCATATGTTCCGCTCGAATTAAAAGAGTCGCTGCAGAGAAGAGCCGCCAGCGAACACCGCACTCTTTCACAGGAAATTACCAGAATTTTAACCGAAGCCGTTCACGGCAAAGGCTTGCCCGCCGGGAGCATTGACCGCCGGCAAAATAACAGCGCCCCGCGCAGGCGCGCGTCCGATCCGCTTCCGCGCCGGCGCGCAGGCGATCTGGCTTACGTCGAACCCGACGAATCGAAAAAGTAAAAAATCCGTTCAACGGCAAAGTATCTCGAACGAGTGAAAATCGGTGTTTTAATTTACGGTTTTTTCGGTCTTTTAATCGGTCTCGTCATCGGTTTCTGGATCGCCAATTCCGTCAATCGTAATTTTCCCCCGCCCCTCGTAAATCAAAATCCAATTTCTCTTCAACAAACCAAAGCGCCGGAAAACAGCGGTGAAAAACTGAGTCCGGATGAAATAAAGGCTGCGTTCGCCGCTGCCGAAAACAGAAAAGAAGACGCGGTTTTTCAGAAAAATCTCGGTTTGGCTTTGTCTCGTTATGCGAAGGTGCAAAGCGATTCGAGTTTTTTGCCCGAGCTGATAACGCTTTTGGAGCGGGCAAACCGGCTTTCAAACGAAAAAGATACCGATATTTTGACGACTCTCGGTGATGTTTATTTTATCCAAGCGCGGGAAAAATCCGAGGCAGGTCTTTATGAAAAAGCAAGGAGTCTTTATCAAAGCGCAGTCAGGTTAAGACCCGATAACGCAGATATAAAAAGGGCATACGCTTCCACTTTCCTTTTTTCAAAACCCGCTAAACCCGAAGCGGCAATTACCGAATTAAATTCGATATTAAAACAAAACCCAAGCGACGAAGACGCTTTGCAATTATTGGTTTTAGCTTTGATTCAAACCAATAAAGTTGAAATTGCCGGACAAAAATTGTCCGAATTAAAAAAAATCAATCCAGACAACCCGGCAGTTCCAGATTTGGAAGCGCAATTAACTCAAAATAAAATAAATCTTAATCGGTAATAAATTGATAAAAACCGCAAATGCAATCAGATATTGCATTTGTTCGGAGCAAAATCGCCGAATGAAAGAACCGGATAATTAATTTCGAGATTGGGTCTGATAACGAAGGTTTTGTTGATGCGCAAATATTCTTGAGCCTTGATTTCGGTCTCTTACTGGAAACTCTTCGCTTTTTCTTTAAAAATTTAATTTGCCGGGATAAAATTCGAGACATACCAATTGATTAGGGCATTTCCGAAAAAGAGCGCAACGATTGAGCCGATGCCGAGAAAAATCCCGAACGGAATCTGGGTTTGCAAATCGCGCTCGCGGCGTGAATAAATGAATAAAATGCCGGATAATGCGCCGGTAAATGCCGCCAGAAAAAGCGTTAAAAGCGTCAGACGCCAACCGAGAAAAGCTCCCACCCAGAGCATCATTTTGACATCGCCCAATCCCATCGCATCAACGCCCCGCAGGCGTTTCCAAAGCCATCCGAGCAGCCATAAAAAACCGCCTCCAGCCGCAGCGCCCAGAATTGCTCCCAAAATCGAGGAGGCGGCGAGCGGAATTTGCAGATTCGAGAGCGGTGAGTGCTGTAAATCATCAAAAACCGCTGCGCCGGTTATCAGAGGCAGCCCGATTCTGGCTGCGAATGCGATAAAAATCCCCGGATAATTAATCGCGTCGGGCAGAATCATATGTTCCGAGTCGATAAAAATGAGAGCGACAATGGCGGCGACAAACGTCAATTCAAGCGGCAAAAGCAAGCTCAAGCCGGCATGTCTGAAACATGAAACGAAGAGCAGCGCGGTCAGCAATTCAACGAGCGGATAGCGAAATGAAATCGGAAGGCGGCAGTTTCGGCAGCGACCGCGCAGCACGAGCCAGCTCAAAATCGGAATGTTATCGTAAGGTTTGATCGGCGTTTGACAGGACGGGCAAGCCGAATTAGGAAAAACGATTGATTCCTCGCGCGGCAGACGATGAATCAAAACGTTAAGAAAACTGCCGATCACGGCGCCGAAAATGAAAAAGAGAAGATCAAAAAAGAAAGCAGGGAAGTCCATCGGATTTAAGTTTTGAGCGTCAATTAGCATTGTACAAAAGAAAGAAATCGGAAACGGAAATTGGCAGGAATCGAAGAAGCCGTAAAAAAAACAATCAGCGCCTTTGAAGCGACGCTGAAAACATCTTACACGGTTTTGGCAAAACAAAAAAGATGCAGTTTAAAAAAGCTCTTGAGAAAGGCTCCTTTATAATGTATGCCAGAAGCCGTATTTGCGTAATTTCCGATAGCGAAGCTGCATTCTTTGATTTTCTGGCATCGAGACGAGCAGATTTATTTCTTTGAGCAGAGCATTTTTAAAATCAATAGTAAATTGATTTTCGCGGTCGCCCAGCAAATTATAATCCCAGTGCTTTGGTTCGGGAATAATTTCATCAATCACGCCGAGCGCCCGCAAATCCGTGGCGGTCAGTTTTAACTTTTCGGCGGCGAGATCGGCGCGAGCCGCGTCTTTCCACAAAATAGCGGCGCAGCCTTCGGGTGAAATCACCGAATAAATCGAGTTTTGCATCATCAACACACGGTCGGCAACCCCGATTGCCAGAGCGCCGCCCGATCCGCCCTCGCCGATCACAACTGCAATGATGGGGCAGCGCAATTCAGCCATTTCCTTTAAATTAAAAGCGATGGCTTCCGCTTGTCCGCGTTCTTCGGCGTCAATTCCTGGATAAGCGCCGGGAGTGTCTATAAAAGTGATTACCGGGCGGTTGAACTTGTTTGCCAGCTGCATCAATCGCAAAGCTTTTCGGTAACCTTCCGGTTTCGGCATCCCGAAATTTCTACGATGTCTCTGTTTGGTGTCTCGTCCTTTTTGATGTCCGGCGACCAGAATTTCAAAGTCTCCAAGGCGAGCCAGACCGCAAACCAGAGCCGGGTCCTCCCCATAACGCCGGTCGCCGTGCAGCTCCAGAAAATCGTCAAAAACGTTTTCAAAAATATCGAGCGAATAAGGACGAGCCGGATGGCGCGCGATCTGTACGCATTCAAAAGCGGTTTTTTTTGCGTTCGTTTTTTCCAGCACTGTTTCCTCCGAAAAATATTTCGATTACTTGCGGATTTGCCATTCAACCACGCAGCCGAGCAGTTCCAGTTCTTTGGCTAAATTATAATTTCCCTGTATTCGCAGAGAGCCGTGGACGCCGAGACGTACGCGGTAACAATTGTTTTTGTGCATCGGCATTTCAAAAAACACTTCGCATTTTCCACGATTGCGGTTTAGCAAGGCAAGCAGGCTTTCATAAAAGTTAATATTTTTTTCCGCAACGGGCGGCAGATTGACGATGAGGGAATCGGCGCGCGCCGGCAGGGCTTCTTCAAATTTATAAATTTCTTCGACAATAAACGAAAAATTCGTTTCGTTTTCACTTTCCAAATGTCCGGCGGCAAAGATTATTTCGTCGTTTGTGAGAAGTTGCGAATACCTCTCGAATGCTTCGGACCAAGCCAGGCATTTAATCGAACCTGTATAATCTTCCAATTTAAAAATGGAAAAACGGTTTCCTTTTTTGCTTAAGCGGACTTGCGCTTCGCTGATGATTCCGGCGATCCAGAGTTTTTGCTCGGAATCGGATGAAGCGTTTTGCGTCAGACTTAAAATGCTTTGCGCTTCAAGCTGCTTAAGCAGTCCATCATGCTTGCTTAAAGGGTGGTTGCTTAAGTAAAAGCCAAGCGTTTCTTTTTCCGCCGTCCAGATTTCTTTGTCCGTTAAGACGGGAAAATCCTTGATTTTAATTTCACTGACTTCCTGATTTGTGGCTCCGAAAAGAGCGTTTTGACCTTTTTCCTTTGAGTTGCGCTCCTTTTGTGCGACCGATATTGAAGTTTCAATTTCGGCAATCAGCTTCGAGCGCCAATGATTTGTTGTAGACGAATCGTCTTTGAGAGAGTCGAATGCGCCGGAGTAAATCAGGCTGTGCAAGCTGCGGCGATTTACCGAGCTTGAGGCTCTCGAAATAAAGTCTAAAAATGATGAAAACGGTTTTTCCCGCCTGGCATTGATAATCTCTTGAATCGCCGCTTCTCCGATTCCTTTGATCGCGCTCAAGCCAAATCGAATCGCATTGTTGACGGGCGTAAAACCGGAATTGCTTTCGTTGATGTCGGGCGGCAAAAGTTCTATTGCGGCGGTTTTCAATTCGGCAATATATTTTTGTATTTTTGCGGTGTCCTGTGCTTCGTGCGAGAGAACCGCCGCGTAAAAATGCGACGGGTAATGGGCTTTTAAATAAGCGGTTTGGAAAGCCAGGTAGGCATAGGCGACGCTATGGCTTTTGTTAAAGCCGTAATCGGCAAACTGCGCCATCAGAGAGAAGATTTGTTCCGCTTTTTCCCGTTTGATATTGCGCTCGGTTGCACCGTTGACAAATTTTTCCTGATGCTTTGCCATCTCTTCGCGCTTCTTTTTACCCATTGCGCGGCGCATCATATCGGCTTCGCCAAGCGAATAGCCCGCCAGATTTTGGGCGAGCTGCATAATTTGCTCCTGATAAACGATAATTCCGTGCGTGTTATTTAAAATCTCTTTCATCTGCGGAACGAGATAGCGAACTTGTTTTTGACCGCGATGACGGCTGATAAAATCGTCAACCATTCCGCCATCGAGAGGACCGGGGCGATAGAGCGCATTGAGAGCGGCAAGGTCTTCGATTCCTTTCGGTTTTAAACGGCGGCAGATTTCCTGCATTCCGGGTGATTCAAATTGAAAAATGGCTTCGGTTCTGCCGTCTGCAAAAATCTTCATTGTTTCTTCATCGCTTAAGGGTGTTTGCGTCCAATCAATTTGTTTATTAATGGATTGTTTTATGCTGATTAAGCAATCGTTTATCACGGTTAAGGTGGTTAAGGCAAGGAAATCCATCTTAAGCATCCCGGTTTTTTCCAGGTCGGACATCGCAAATTGTGTGGTTAGCTCGTCTTTTGCAGACAGGGCGACCGGGATCAGCTCGTCAAGCGGTTTGGGAGAAATGACCACGCCGGCTGCGTGAACCGAAGTATGTCTGGCACAGCCTTCGAGGCGGCGTGCGAGATCAATAACCTCTTTTACCTGTGGATTTGTTTCCACGGCGGTTTTTAGTTCTTCGACTTGTTCGAGAGCTTGCGTGATGCTGACGTTTCGTCCCCTGACGGGTGGCGGGATCAGTTTGGCGATTTTCTCGACCTCTGAATAAGGCATGTTCAAAGCTCTGCCGACATCCTTAATAACGGCTTTGGAAGCCATAGTTCCAAAAGTGACGATTTGGCAGACCGAATTTCTCCCGTATTGATTGACCACGTGCTTGATAACGCGCTCGCGCCCGCGAATACAAAAATCAATATCAATATCAGGCATTGTGACGCGTTCAGGATTGAGAAAGCGCTCGAAAAGCAAATCGTATTGAATCGGATCAACGTCCGTTATTTCCAGACAATATGCGACCAGAGAGCCAGCCGCAGAGCCGCGTCCGGGACCGACGGGAATATCGTTTTCTTTGGCGAAGCGAACGAAGTCCCAAACGATCAGAAAATAGCCTGGAAAGCCCATGCGTCTGATAATGCCGGTTTCAATATTGATTCTGTTTTTGTATTCTTCAATCGAGTATTTTAAGTTCCCGGCATTTTGCAAAGGCTCCCAAACCGATTGCTGACGTTTTTTAAAACCGTCCCACACTACTTTTTCAAAATATTCATCGGCTGTTTCACAGTTTGAATCGAGAGGAATCGGATAGAGCGGCAAATTAAAAGAATCTTCACTGCTCGGCAGAGCGAAATTGCAGCGCTCGGAAATTTCAATTGTTTTTGATAAACTTTGGGGCAATTCCGCACCGAAAAGACGCCACATTTCCTCTGCGGATTTGAGATAAAACTGTTCGGAACCCAGTCTCGGACGCGACTCGTCATGAATTGTTTTGGCAGCACCGATGCAGAGCATCATTTCATGAGCTTTGGCGTCATCTGCTGAGAGGTAATAAACATCATTGGTTGCCACTAAATCCAAATCCAGTTTTTTTGATAGTTGAACGAGGGGCTGGCGAATCGCTTTTTCTTCGGGGAGATTGTGGTCTTGAATTTCCAAAAAGAGATTGTTTTGACCGAATACATCTTTAAGTTTGGCTGCGTAATTGTATGCATCTTCAAAACGATTTTGTTTTAAAAAATGATTGACCAATCCGTCCCGACCGGATGTCAGACAAATGATCCCGGTACTATACGTCGCGAGCAAATCGAAATCTATTCTCGGTTTGTGATGCAATCCTTCGGTGAAAGCTTTCGACGATAAACTGACAAGATTAAAATAGCCGGTGAGATTTTCCGCCAATAAAACAAGAGTGTAATAAGGCAGCTCGCCCGATTTGAGAGCGGCGCTTTTGTCAAATCTGGAACCGAGCGTCAGATAAGCCTCGAAACCGATGATCGGCTGAATGCCGTTCTTCTTCATGTTATAGTAAAACGACAGCGCGCCGTATAAATTGCCGCAATCGGTCATCGCACAGGCTTTCATTTCCAGCTCGTTGAGGCGGCGAGCAAGCGCTGGAATTTGATTTGCGCTTTTCAGAATGCTGTAATCTGTATGAACGTGGAGATGGACAAAATCTTTTGAAGGCATTTGATAAATTTTTGGAATTAATATTTGTTTATTGAGAAAAAGTTATGAATTACTCACGCGACCGTGAAAAAAAACAGCCCCGGCGTAAGAAAGTGTACATAGAGACGCACGGATGTCAAATGAACGTTTCCGATTCTGAAAGAGTAGCAACCAGACTGGAACAAACAGGGTATCAGGTTGTCGGGTCTGATAACGAAGCGGATATCGTCCTTATCAATACTTGTTCGGTTCGCGAGCGCGCAGAACAAAAACTTTTCAACCGGGTGGGAGAATTATCGGACAAAAAAAGACGTGTTGAGAAGCCATTAATTGGCGTATTAGGCTGTGTCGCCCAGCTTGAAGGGGAAAACCTGTTTGGCAAAACATCGAATATAGATTTTGTTCTAGGAACGCGAGCGGTTGGAAGAATCGGAGAGATGCTTGATGGAATTAATTTAAAAGGTGAAAAAAACGTTGATTTGGGCGAGAGGGAGGGCAACTATGATTGGACGGTCGCAGATCATTACAGAAGCTCGGATTATGTGGCTTTTGTGCCGATTATCGAAGGTTGCAACAAATTCTGCACATATTGTATTGTTCCTTTTTCCCGTGGACGCGAACAAAGTCTACCGCCAACACAGATCCTGGATCAGTTGAGAGGATTAAAAGAAGCCGGGGTTAAAGAAGTCCATTTAATCGGTCAAAACGTAAACAGCTATCGTCCGAAGACCGCCGCCGGGCTGGAAAGATTTAAAGGCGCGACGCCTTTTTCGCGTCTTTTGAGAGCGGCGGCTGAGACTGGTATCGAACGAATCAAATTTACAACTTCTTTTCCGAGAGATTTTCACCCGGATATTGTCTCGGCGATTAATGAATGTGAAAATCTCTGTAATTGGGTGCATTTGCCCGTTCAGTCGGGCAGTGACCGCATTCTTAGGGCGATGCGGCGCGGTCATACATCGGCTGATTATTTGAAAAAAGTAGAAGCAATTCAAAACTCCTCGCGTCGAATCTCGTTGACTACTGATATAATTGTCGGGTTTCCCGGCGAGACGGATGTTGATTTTAGAGAGACGGTTGAGTTATACGAAAAATGCCGGTTTGACAGCGCTTATCTTTTCAAATATTCGCCGAGACCCGGTACGCCTTCCGCGCGCCTTGATGATTCCGTTTCGGCTCAAATCAAACGAGAGCGTTTTTTAGTCTTGGAATCGGCGCAAAAGCGAATACAGGAAGAGAAGTTAAAAGAATACATCGGAGAAACGGTTCGGGTTTTGGCTGAGTGTTTTAGCGCGAAGTCTCAAAACGATCTGAGCGGGCATACGACTTGCCACAAAGTGGTAAATTTTGAGGCGGATGAAACAAAGCTCGGACAAATCATTGAGGTTTTTATAACCGATGCAAAAGTCAATTCTTTGCGCGGACGTATTGCGGTTTGACGATTGGATTTATACTGTCTTGTTTTTGTATTATTTGTTCGAGGTTGCGGATGGAAAATGATATTGAAGTAAAAGTCGGCGCATTAATTATGGAGCCTCACAGCGGCACCCCGATTGTTGTCTTGCGTGGAGTTTCCGATGAAACCGTCATTCCTATCTGGGTTGGGACATTCGAAGCGAACGCAATCGCCCTGGAAATTGAAAAAACAGTTCCTCAACGCCCTATGACTCACGATTTGCTCAGAAATATAATTACTCAAATGGGGGCTGTGGTTGAAAGGGTCATTATCACCGAGTTGCGGAACGATACTTTTTTTGCTTTGATTGAAATGCGTCAACAGGATGGAAGTCTGACGGCGATTGATGCCAGACCCTCCGATGCAATCGCTCTGGCTCTTCGTTTTAGCTGCGGAATTTGGGTTAAACCCGAAGTCGTTCGGATGGCGGGGTCGAATCTGGTTTCCAGCGACGAAGAGAGCGAAGAAGTGGCGGGCGAAGAATGGCCTGATTTAATCAGCGAATAACCGTCTATTTCGATTAGAATTACAAAAAGCTGATGATTATAGCAATTGCCAATCAAAAAGGCGGAGTTGGGAAGACTACGACAGCCATTAATCTGTCAGCCGCGTGCGCCCTTAAAGGGAAGAGAGTTTTGTTATGTGATTTAGACCCGCAAAGTAATAGCTCCATTTCTTTTTTAAATGTTGAATCCGTCTCTAATTCAACATATGACCTTTTGATTGATAATAAGGGTGATTGGAGGGAATCCCGATATCGGACCGGAGTTGAAAATCTCGATATTATTCCGGCAAAAATTAATTTGGCTAAGCTCGAATCAAAGCTTGTCGGTGATTTTGACGCTATTTTTAGATTTAAGGACCGGCTTGAGCAAATAAAAAAAGAGTATGATTTGATTATTTTGGATACGCCTCCGACGCTGGGTCTGATAACCATCAACGCTCTGGTCGCTGCAACTCATATTTTGATACCGATCCAAGCTTCATATTTTGCTCTGGAGGGAACGGACGATCTGCTGGAAACCATCGAAAAAGTGCGAGCGAGACCAAATCCTAATCTAAAACTGCTCGGCGTGCTGGTTACCTTACATGACAGAAGAACAACGCTCTCCAGAGAAGTGCAAAATCATATTCGTCAGGTTTTCGGGAGCAGCACTTTCGAGACGGTGATTACGAGAAGCGTCCGACTCGAAGAATCTCCGGCACATAAAGAAACAATTTTTACGTATGCGCCGAATTCTTCCGGAGCAATCGAATATCTGCATCTATGCGAGGAGGTCTTTGCACGTGTCTAAAAAAGGCTTGCCGTTAGGATTGAAAATGCGTCACGACTCGCATTACGTGGACGAATTAACGAAATCTCATCAATTTATCGGACGCATAATTCCAATTGCGAAAATTGAGCCGAACCCCGAACAGCCGAGAGTTGAAATGGGAGATTTGAGCGAGCTGGTTGCTTCGATAAAGGAGAAGGGCGTGCTCGAACCGCTTTTGGTGAAACCGCTGACGGGTTCCGAGAAATGGCTGATTATTGCAGGAGAGCGTCGCTGGAGAGCGTCCCAGATAGCCGGTTTAACTGAGGTTCCGTGCATAGAGCTGAATGTCAGCGATCAGGAAATTGCTGAAATCGCCCTAATCGAAAATCTACAGCGTAAAGATTTAACCGTCTGGGAAGAAGCCGATGCATATCAATCTCTGTGCGAGCGTTTTAGATACACGCACGAAGATTTGGCAAAAAAGCTCAGCAAAAGCCGCTCTTCGGTTACAGAGACATTAACCATCGCGTCAATACCGCCGGCAGTCAGGCAAAAATGCGTGAGCGCGGGTGTTTCATCGAAAGCCGCGATTCTAAAGATTGCCAGGAAATTTGACGAAGACGAGATGCTCGAAGAAATTAATAATAGCTTCGGTCAAAAACATAACTCTAATAACGACGGCTCTCAATCTGGAAAATTTGTCACGCCGCGGTTAATAAAAGCTGACTCGGAATCGCTTGAGTTTTTGAACGTCAGAAAGAATATAAATTTTCCTTTGCGTGTTTTTAAGTTTAATGACGGTAACCATAACTTTAAACTGGAAATCAAGTTTAAAAAGCCGGCGAATATAAACGATTTAAAAGACGCAATTAAAAAGGTTTTGGAAGATTTGGATAATGTTGAAGAGCAAAATGACTCGCCCCTAACATAATCTTTATTATCAGACGCGACGCTTCGTTCTTCAATAACCAATTCTTAGCTTAAAATTCCCTGTTGAAATACTAAAAGTAAATTTGACTATAAACCACAAAAGCGGAATTCTGAACGTTGAGCTGGTTTCCTTTGATTCAATTGATTCAACGCTTTCAAAATTCCGCTCTTTCAAGCAAGTAAATTATGCAACCAGCAGTTTCCAATTATGATATTAGAGATATAAATCTGGCGCCGATGGGAAAACAGCGCATCGAATGGGCTGACCGCGAAATGCCGGTTTTACGACTGATTCGAGATAGATTCGCAACCGAAAAACCCTTGCAAGGCTACAAGATCGTCGCCTGCGCGCACATCACGACTGAAACCGCTAATTTAGCGCGGACACTTCAAGCGGGCGGCGCGGACTGCATCCTTATTGCTTCCAATCCGCTTTCAACGCAGGACGATGTGGCTGCCGCCTTAGTAGCCGAATACGGAATTCCGGTTTTTGCCATTAAGGGCGAATCCACCGAAACTTACAACCGCCACGTTCGAATCGCTCTCGATACCGAACCGGATTTGATTATTGACGACGGCTCGGACGTAGTAGCTACGCTTTTAAAAGAACGTCAGCATCAGATTTCCAAAATCGTCGGCTCGACCGAAGAAACCACTACCGGAATCGTTCGACTCGAAGCGATGCAAAAAGCAGGCGTACTTCCCTTTCCAGCGATGGCTGTTAATAATGCGCAAACCAAACATTTCTTCGATAATCGTTACGGCACCGGGCAATCAACAATAGACGGCGTAATCCGGGCGACAAACATTTTACTGGCTGGCAAAAACCTGGTCGTTTTGGGTTACGGCTGGTGCGGAAAAGGCGTCGCAATGCGCGCCAGAGGCTTGGGCGCCAATGTTTTAGTCACAGAAATTGATCCGATCAAAGCGGTTGAAGCCGTAATGGACGGTTTTCGCGTGATGCCAATGAACGAAGCCGCAGCGGTCGGAGACATTTTTATTACCGTTACCGGAAACCGGGACGTGATTGACCGCAAACATTTCCCTTTGATGAAAGACGGGGCGATTGTTTGCAACAGCGGACACTTTGACTTAGAAATAAACCTGTCGGCGCTCGCCGAAATGAGCGCGAGTGATGCATTGACCGTCCGCCCGTTTGTTCAGGAGTACAGGCTTTCCGATTCCGGCAAGCGGATCATTGTTCTCGGCGAAGGCAGATTAATTAACCTAGCCGCCGCCGAAGGTCATCCGGCTAGCGTGATGGATATGAGCTTCGCCAATCAAGCGCTCTCGGCTGAATATCTGGTTGTTAACAAAGGCAAGCTCCCCCCTGGTGTTCACACTCTCCCGGCAGAAGTAGACACTGAAATTGCCGGTCTTAAATTAATGGCAATGGGAATTTCGATTGATACGCTCACCCCGGAGCAGATCGAATACATGACCAGCTGGGAAACAGGAACTTAAACACAACAAGCAAATAATAAAAAAGGCGGTTGAAAAATCAACCGCCTTTTTTATTATTATTTGCTAATCATCGAAAGCAATGGCGTTATCGGACGCGAAAATCTTCTATCAATTCGGGGTTTTTGCCAGGAAATAACCGCCGATGCTTGTTAATATTAATATCGGCGCCCATACAGCGATATAATCGGTCAAAAAACCCGAATATCCTAGTTGCTCAAAAAAAGCTGATAAAGCCATAAACCCCAGCCAGATTCCAAAAACATTAACCAAGGAAAGATTGGCTTTCCCGCTGCTCCCTCTTCTTCCGAAAGTCACCGCAAAAGGGGCGCTGAACAAAACAATGATAACCGGTAGAACAATCATCGTGAAATGCTTTTGCAAAGCAACTCTCAAACGCCGTTTCTCACTGACGGAATCAGCCGTTTTCAAGCGCTCTTTCAAATCGCTCAACGACGCATAAAAAAATTTTGAACCGCTCAAGCTCAGCTCGCCGACTCCCTCTTCCACTGCTTCGGTTTGAACCTCATCTTTATTTTCAACCTCAACCAAATTATTTTCCCACTTAACTTGCCGTGTTTTGTTCAATTGAATAATGCCGTTCGCCCAGTTTCCCTGATCGGAACGCACCAAACGCTTTAAATGAAAACCGCCGTCTCCGAAATCATAAATCTCGACTTCCCTGAGTTCTGCGGTCTGATTCGTTTGGTTATTTTTATCGGTCACGAACGAATATATTTTCTCGGGCGCGGCAAACCAAAATCTTCCCTCCTGCGAAACAGCCGCCGCTCCGCCTTTTAACTGCGCTCGCAGCATGTCCTGCCGCTTATTAGTCTGCGGCAGAACATTTTCCTGCAGCGTCCAAGCCCCCCAACCGATTAATCCGCTTATGAAAAAAGCCGGAATCAACAAACGAAATACGTTTTGACCCGCGGCGCTCCAGGCAATAACTTCACTTCTTTTGGCTCTGATTCCGTAAGCAAACAAAACCGCCAAAAGGAGCGCCGAAGGCGTGACCTGAAAAACGACAATCGGCGAGATATAAAGCAGGTATTTACCCAAAATCTGAAAACCTGAAGGAGCTGCGGCGGCAAAACGCCACAACTCAAAAGAAGTAAAAATCAAATAAAGAAATAACAGTCCCCCTGTGGCGAAAGCGAAATATTTCAATAAATCAACAATCATATCCCGGTTCAACAACCCCGAAAGGGCAAACCGCAAACTCATATTTGGCTTGTTTTTAAAACCGCCGGTATTTAGCCGCGAAAACAATCCCTGGAAAAACGGCAAGCCGGTCGCCCTAAAACCGAGAAAGGCAAAACGACTCTTCCGAAAACCTTTTGAAAGCAGCCGTAACGAAAACAAAAAAGCCAGAGCTGGGGCTGTCCAGCTTCCCAGAAAAACCGGAACGCTCCCGGTCCTGGACATCTGCTCGAAGAAAAGCGAGATCAGGTAATAACAAACCATCACCAGCAACGCCAGAATTCCATTAAACCCGCGCCCTCCCCGCGCGTATCGCAAACTTAGAGCGACACCCAAAAAAGCAAAGACCAGCGGCGCACCCGCCAAAGAAACGCGGCGATGCCATAAAACTTCGGCGTCGCGTTTTTCTTTACCGTTTTTTTCACTTGCAAAAGCAGCCAGTTCATTTAGTCCCATTTCCTCCGGCGCGCGCTCCGCTTTCTGAAGCTTATCCAAAAGCTGCCGCCGTCCCATTTCCAGCGCCACACGCAGCGTGTTCACACGCTCAAGGGCAATCTGTTTGCCGCCGCCCAATGTTGTGACGACCGCATCCTGCAAAACGAGTTCCGATTGCTCGCCCGCCGAATCAATCTTTCCGCTTTTGGCGGTGATTAAACGAACCTGCCCGTTTTTTTCGCGGGCGTGAATAAAGACGCGCTCCCAAACGCCTTTTTCGCGGTTTCCTTCGCGCGTGTAAATTACGTATTTGGGAATTTCATTGTTAAAAACGCCGGGTTCGAGCGGCGATTCGAGCTTTGCCAGAGCAGCCTTGACGCCCACCTGGCGAACGAGCTGCGCGGATTTCGGAACGCCCTCGAAATTGATATAAAGAGTTAAAATCGTCAGAAAGAATCCGAGCAGAAGAGCGGGCGTGAGAATTTTAAAATTCGAGACGCCGGCGGCGCGCATGGCGATCAATTCGCTCTCGCCCTGCATTTGCCCGAGTCCGATCATTACTCCCGTAAAAAGAGCCATCGGGCTGGTAAAAGCCAAAATGTTCGGCAGCAGAGCGACGAGCAGCTCCGAAATCAGGCTTGAAGGTATTTGAGCGCCGAATAAAACATCAGAGAAGCGGCTGGCTTGCTGGAGCAGCAAAATTGCGGTCAGCAAAAACCAGGCGAGAAAAAAATACGGAACAATTGTTCGCCAAACGTACCTTTCGATTACGGCTGTCCCGATTCCCAATTCTTTTCGCTCCAATATTCGATTTCGCGGAGTAAAACCTGTTTGATTAATTTACGCGTAATTGCCGACAGCGGCGACAAAAATTCACGCTCAAAAGCGAATCGGGCGATAAACTCCGGCGGTGATAATCTGCGTGCCGCGCGCAGCAGAATGGCTTTGTCAGGCGTTAAAACGACTCCGCGCCCCCCTGCGGCGCACAAATCGCATAAAAATCGGTTTTCCGAAGACCAAACAATTCCCACGTCTGCCCCGATTCGGCATCTGCATTCTCCGCAGACAGTGCTGGCGGGCAGATAGCCCGTAAGCCGCAGAATCCACAATTCAAAATACAAAACACCCGCGGCGACTTTATTTTTATCGTCTGCGGCTTCGGCAACGGCTTTAAAACAAGCGCGAGCCATTCGATAAAGATTTTCGTTCGGTTCGTGCGGCGGCGAAAACTCCGCCAATAATTCTCCGAAATATGCCAAAGCCGCAACCAAATTAACGTTTTTGGCGAGATGAAAATAGGATTGTTTTAATTCAATGCTTCGTAAAATTCCGAGCTCGGCGTCTTCACGCCGATAAAAAGCGATTTCACCGACGCTGAACGGCTCGATGCTGCCGCTAAATCGGCTTTTGATTTTGCGTGCGCCCTTCACCACCAGCTTGATCATTCCATAATCCGGGGTCAAACAAGAAACAATCTTATCCGCTTCCGAAAGCGGGTAGCTTCTTAAAAATAAACATTCCGTTTGATAAATCTTCACGGCGAAAATAATAAAAGTCGGGAACAATATTCACCGATGAGGCTCTAAATTCAGTTTTGAGCCGAGTTCTTAATTGTTTGGCAGAAAATAGAAAATCCAAGCCAAAATCAAGCCGATGCCGACAAATTCACAAAAAACTTTTGTCGCGTATAAGATTCTGGATTTAATGTCGCCGTTTGCCACCGCCCCAAAAACGCCGGCAACAAAAAAAGCGAAGGCGATAAAAAGCAAAAATTGAGTCATTCTTTTCTCCCCAGCGCGATGTCTGCAACATCCAAAATCGAAAGATAATTTAACAATCCGGCGGCGGCGAGAAACCTGACGCCATATTCAAAAGTCGGAGTTTTCAGAGCGTCTTGAATCTGCAGCAAAGTTGCGCCTCCGCCTAAAAGAAACTGAAAAAGAAAAAACGCTCCGTTCCCCAAAGTCGAAAAAAGATGAAAACGGTGCATCATAAGCCCCTGTTCGGCACCGGTCTGAAACAAAAACGCGCCTTTTAGCGTCAAGCCGACAATTAACATGGAAACGACCACTCCGCAAATTAATATTCCCCGCCCCCAACGCTTTAACAATAGATGCCCCAAACCCGGAACGATCCAGGCTGCAGCACAATAAACAAATAATCTTGAATTCATCCGATCTCCCATTTAACTTTAACTGTCAGAGTTGAGACACAAAAACAAAAACCTTAAAAGAAAAACACTTAATTCACAATCCTAAAGAAATTACATTAACCGGATAAAACCTTTAGTACAACAAAATAGGTTCCCGCCGGTCAACAAACGCTTGAATATCATTTTGCCAGGAAGCGGTAAGTCGTTCAATTGACGTTTTATTTTCAATCGCGCGCCTGATCTCATCCGTTCCGCTGATTACGTCAAAAGGATTTTTATCGTAAACATATTCGTATGGAGGATTTTTCCATTTAAACTCTTCTCCATAAAGCTCAACAATCGCTTTAACCATTTCCAGCCCTGATCGCACCGGCTGAAACGTCTCTCTGTCTAAAACGTGAAGCTGAACTCCGCCGCAGGTCTTGCCTGCGTGTTTTTGAAAGGTCGGCTGAAATTCGGCGGCTCTGAAATAAACACCCGGCAACTTTAAAGAATTCAGTTTTGCGGCAAATTGCTGGGAATTAATATAAGGCGCTCCGACAAACTCAAACGGTCTTGTCGTTCCGCGCCCTTCCGAAACCTGCGTACCTTCAAAAAACACCGTCGCGGGGAAAACCGCTGCAGTATCAACCGTCGGCATATTCGGAGACGGCAAAACCCATGGAGCATCGGTTTCATCAAGCCACAATTGCCGTTCCCAACCTCGCATCGGGACAATTTCAAGCTCACACTCGATGTTAAAGTATTCCTTAAAGAACAATGCTAACTCGCCTATTGTCAATCCATGCCGCACAGGAATCGGATACATTCCGACGAATGAAGCCCAATTCGGGTCGAGAACGTTTCCTTCAATTGAGATGCCGTTAATCGGATTCGGGCGATCACAAACGATAACCTTTTTTCCAAGCCGACCGGCAACTTTCATACAATTCGCCATTGTATAAACGAACGTATAAATCCGGCACCCGACATCCTGTAAATCGCATACTAAAATATCAATGTTCTCCAGCATCTCGTCGGTCGGCTCGCGCGTCTCCGAATAAAGCGAGTAAACCGGCAAATCGGTCGCCGAATCCATCGAATGTCCGGTTTCAATCATATTATCCTGAACATCGCCTCTGATCCCGTGCTGCGGTCCGAACAAAGCGGTCAAATTTATTTCCGCCTTTTGATATAACAGGTCTGCGGCATGATGAAAACTACGATTAACCGACGCTTGATTGCAAAGAAGCCCGACTCTGGCATTTTTCAAGAGCGGTAACTCGTCTCCCAAAAGACGCTCGATTCCCAATTGTATTTTTTTTCCTGATTTCATTTTACTAAACGTTTCTTCCGCGTTCTTTACCTGCTGCTGCGACGAATTTGTCGAAGATTGATTTGGACATTTCATCGGACTGGAAACAAATTTCAGGATGCCACTGAACTCCCAAATTAAATCTTCCAGGGCGGGAATCTTCGATTGCCTCAATGATGCCGTCCGTTGCCGTTGCCGAGACGAAAAGGTTCTCGCCGATTTGAGAAACGGCTTGGTGGTGATGGCTGTTGACTAAAACTCTATTTTTTCGCTTCGAATCAAAGAGCAGACTGTTTTCCGCGATGGTAATCCAATGCGAAAGCCTCTCGCGCGGATCGCCTTGCTGATGATTCAATGAATTCGGTCTTTCTCTTTCAATATCCTGAATGATTCTCCCTCCGCGAAAAACATTTAATAACTGCATTCCGTAACAAATCCCGAGCACCGGAACGTTCATTTCATCGGCGAGCTTTAATAAAATCAAATCATTTTCGTCCCGCAGAGGTGAAACTGCGCCTAAGCCGGGTTTCGGTTCTTCTCCATATCTGAGCGGGTCTATGTCCCCGCCGCCGGGCAATAAAATTCCGTCAAGCAAATTCAGGATATTTTTAAGATAATCTTTGTTAGGCAATAAACTTAAATGAACCGGGACGCCGCCGGCGCAATCAATCGCTTCGGCGTAATCGGAAGGCAGGTGCAAATGCCGGTTGGAAACGCCGAAACGCATTGAAATACCGATCAGCGGCTTTTTATTTGTGGTATTTTTGTGATTCATAAAGGAAGCTGGCTGAACGAAGTTTTAAATTCAGCAATTGTGAATTACCATCAAATAAAGTTTAAGGCAATTTACCGAACCGCGCAAAGTCCAATGGAAATCAACCTATTATTAAAAGCAACCAAAAGCGTTAAGATATTGCTTAATCTTAATCGCTTAAAAACAAACGATTCTTTAAACAAAAAAACGCGATTTGAAAATTCCGGTTTCGCCTCCTTTTTGTGTCTCGTTTTAATTGCATTGACGCTCCTAATAAATTACGGGTGCGGGAAACGGCGACCGCCGCTTCCGCCCGCCGCTACGCGCCCAATTAATCAAACGGGTTTTACTGTTTCTCAACAGGGAACAAGAATCGCTCTTTCGATTCCGCTCAAATATAGTAACGCCGGTTCGAGACCGCGGCAGATAGACATTTTCAGACTAGCCGAGTCAACTAACTCGCCGTTGTTTTTGACCGAAGATGAATTTGCCTCGCGCAGCACACAAGTCGGGTCAATTCAATTATCCGACGTTCCGACCGAAACCGAAGCAGTCTTTTTTGACGTTATCACGCCCACTGCTCGGACGAGGCGTTTGCGTTATGCGGTGCGTTTTGTCAATCGAGAAAATCAAAAATCGCCGTTTTCAAATTTTATATTTTTCGAGCCTGTCTCAAATCCCGCCAAACCGCCGCTGCTCGTCGAACCAATCGTCTCTCAAACATCAATCAATTTACGGTGGCAGGCGCCTTTGGAAAATGTTGACGACACAAAACCCGCCAATCTCCTGGGCTATAATCTTTACCGTAAATCGAATAAAACCGGGAAACCGTCGCAGCTTAACGCTTCCCTGCTCTCCACATCCGATTTTGAAGATAAAAATTTTAAATTCGGCGAGGAATACCAATATTTTGTCCGAGCTGTTTCCGCAGGTGTCAATGGAATTCAAGTCGAGAGCGGCGATTCAAACACAGCAAGAATCGTCCCAAAAGACGTTTTTCCGCCGCGCCCGCCCGAAGGCTTGACGATTGCCGCGGCACCGGGAAATCTATCAGTATTTTTTGCCGCGAACGCCGAACCGGATGTTATCGGTTACAATATTTTTAGAACGACTGACTCTCAGACGCCGCCTGAACGTTGGCAAAAATTAAACGGCGATCCCCTTTCGGCGACCAGCTATCAGGATACAAAAGTCGAATCGGGGCTAAGATATTATTATTATGTTGTGGCGGTTGATTCAGCCGGAAACGTGAGCCAGCCTTCTGAAAGTGTTTCCGAATTGGTACCTTAAATTTATGAAAATATGTCGTTTTATTTCCAAAGATTCAAAAAATCCGCAATTCGGCATTCTTACTGATGAGCTGATTGAGCCGATTTCTGCGCGTGACGTTTTCGCCGGTAATTTTCAGGTTGGTGAGGCGATTGGTCTGTCAGATGCACGTCTTTTACCGCCGGTCGCGCCTTCAAAAATTGTTTGCGTCGGGCGGAATTACGCCGAACACGCTCGAGAACTTGGCAACGAAGTCCCCAAAGAACCGCTTTTATTTCTCAAAGCCCCGACTTCGCTCATTGTCGGCGGAGAGCCAATTATTATTCCGCCTCAATCACAACAGGTTGAACATGAAGGCGAGCTTGCCGTCGTTATCGGACGCGCCACTAAAAATCTCGGCGAAAATGAAAATCCGTTTGATTACATCTTCGGTTACGCTTGTTTGAATGATGTAACCGCCAGAGATTTACAGCGAAAAGACGTTCAATTCACCCGCGCCAAATCTTTCGACACATTTTGTCCGGTCGGTACTTTTGTGGAAACCGATTTAAATCCGTCGAACATCAATCTACAGGTGCGCGTCAACGGCTCGCTCAGACAAAGCGGCAACACAGATCAAATGGTGTTTCCGGTCCCCGAATTGATACGTTATATCTCGCATCAGATGACACTTTTACCCGGAGATCTGATTGCGACGGGTACGCCTTCCGGCGTCGGTCAATTAAAAGACGGCGAGACAGTCGAAGTTGAGATCGAAGGAATTGGCGTTTTAAGCAATCCTGTTAGAAAATCAGAATAATAACGGAGGAAGATTTATGAAATTTTTTATTGATACGGCTAATTTAAACGAAATTCGGGAATGTGCCGAAATGGGGCTGATTGACGGGGTGACGACAAATCCCAGCCTTATTGCCAAAGAAGCGGGCGTTGATTTCAAAGAACATATCGCGGCGATTTGCCAAATCACGCCCGGCGATGTTTCCGCCGAAGTTACCAGCCTGGACGCTGAAGGAATGATTCGCGAAGGACGTGAATACGCGAAAATAGCGCCGAATGTGGTCGTCAAATGCCCGCTCACGCTCGATGGTTTGAAAGCCACCCGCGCGCTCGATTCAGAAGGCATTAAGGTCAACGTCACGCTTTGTTTTTCAGCATCACAAGCGATTCTGGCGGCGAAAGCCGGGGCGACTTATATTTCGCCTTTTATCGGCAGACTAGATGACATTTCGCACAACGGTTTGCAGCTCATCGCGGAAATCGTCGAGATTTACAACAATTACAGTTGGAAAACACAGGTTCTCGCGGCGAGCATCCGCAGCCCGATGCATCTGGTTGAATCCGCGCGGATGGGCGCTCACGTTTCGACGATTCCGTATAAAGTGATTCTGCAACTGGTCAAACATCCTTTGACAGATTCCGGCGTCGAGCAGTTTTTGTCCGATTGGAAGAAAAGCGGACGCGGTTAAAGTTATAGCCATTACGGCTAAAACATTAATAAAGGCACAGAGAGAGTGAGATATAAAGAATAAGCTCTGTGCCTTTATCATTATGTAATCAATGCCCGCAGCAAAAGCGATTGAAGCGGAAAACCTGACCAAGCTTTTCGGCGAGCGCCGCGCCGTTGACGGCATTTCGTTTTCGGTTTCGGCTGGAGAAACGTTTGCACTTCTCGGTCCCAACGGCGCTGGAAAATCAACCACGATGCGGATGATCGCTTGTCGTTCGCCGCTTTCGAGCGGCGAATTACGAATTGAGGGATTTGACGCTAAAATCGAAGATCGCCGAATTCGCCGTCTGATTGGCGTTGTTCCGCAGGAAAACAATCTCGACCCGGATTTAAACGTTCGGGAAAATCTGCGGGTTTATGCCGGTTATTATCGTTTGGAAAGCGTCGAGACTGAAAATCGGATTGACGAATTGCTCGATTTTATCCGACTCGGAAATCGTTCCGGTTCAAGAATTGACGAATTATCAGGCGGAATGAAACGACGCCTGATGATCGCCCGCGCCCTGCTGCATCGCCCGCGGATTTTGCTGCTCGACGAACCCACGACCGGGCTTGACCCTAATGTACGGCAGGAGATTTGGGAAAAGCTCGAAGAACTGCGGCGCGAGGAAAATCTGACGATCCTGCTTTCGACTCATTATATGGACGAAGCGGAAAAGCTTTGTCAGCGCCTTCTGGTTTTATCGCAGGGCAGCATTGTCGCGGAAGGAGTTCCCCGGGAGTTAATCGAAAAAGAAGCGTCGAAATACGCGCTCGAAGTGCGCGAAGCCGCCGCTTTTCCTTTGCTCTCAACCGAAAACCGCATCCGCGCTGTTGCGCGCGGCTCGACTCATTTATATTTTGCCGAAACTGCTGAAAAGCTGCTGCCTTTAATGTCTTTTTACAATGCGCGGCAAATGATCGTTCGTCCTTCAAATTTGGAAGACGTTTTTTTGCAGTTGACCGAAAACGAGGAAAATTAGAAATGTTGAAAACTGTTTGCGGTCTAATAAGTCAAAAATAAAGGGTTTCATCTATTTTATAGTTAATGAAAAATCGAAAAATAAGAGTCAAAGCACTTAAATACGACAGTTCGATTCATCGCAGTTGGGATTGCTCGCTAATTGGCGAGAATGATGAATTGTGGGAGTTTGTCGGAATTTTCCCGGATGAAATAAAACATCCGCTTCTCGGCGTTATCA
Source organism: Pyrinomonadaceae bacterium (assembly GCA_036387135.1). Taxonomy (GTDB): domain Bacteria; phylum Acidobacteriota; class Blastocatellia; order Pyrinomonadales; family Pyrinomonadaceae; genus JALZCH01. The sequence goes on from DASVUH010000066.1 coordinate 52,199, forward strand.
GACCCAACACAGTTTCTTACGAATTTTATTGGAAAAATCGCTGGTACAATGTTTTTCGATTTCACCAGCCGGAGGGTGAACTGCGAAATTTTTATTGTAACGTCAATTTGCCGCCCGTTCTGCGCGGAAACGTTTTGACTTACATTGATTTGGATATAGACGTTTTGGTTGCGCCGGATTTCGGTTATCAAATCTTAGATTTGGACGAGTTCGATGAAAACGCTGCGAAACATAAATACCCGGCGGAAACAATCGAAAAAGCGCAGGCGAGCTTGCGCGAATTAATTCGATTGATTGAAAAAAGGCTATTCCCTTTTGACTTTAAATCTTGAGATTGGCGCTTTTACAAATTGACCGGCTCGACGTTTACGCGGTCTGGCGGCGAAATCTGCTGGTTTATCGGCGTTTGTGGAAAACCGAACTAGTTGCGCCGATTATCGAGCCGATTTTTACGTTTTTCGCATTCGGGTTCGGCGTCGGATCTCTCGTCGCCTCCACCGTCGAAGGCTTGAGTTATCTTTCGTTCGTCGGCGCTGGCGTTTTGGCTTTTACAGTGCTGATGCGCTCGCTTTTTGAATTGACCTACGGCGCTTATTTTCGGATGGTTTATCAATCAACTTACGACGCGATTTTAGCGACCCCGGTTTCGGTGGAATCGCTCGCGTTCGGCGAAATTTTGTGGGGCGTGACCAAAGCGGCGATTGACTGCGTTTTTATTTTAATAATCATCTGGGCATTCGGCGCGGCGTCTTCCCTGCTCGCGCCGCTCGCTTTTGTTCCGTTGCTGCTCGGCTCGCTTTTTCTCGGTGCTCTGGCACTCGGTACAACCGCCAAAATATTTGAGATTGACCATTTCAACATTTTTTTCGCCGCTTTTTTTTCGATGATTTTTGTGACGGGCGCCTGGTTTCCGATTGAAATGCTCCCCGTTTGGCTACAAGCGTTCGCTTACGTTTTGCCGATTACGAGCGCGATTGATTTAGCGCGGGCTTGTTTGAACAACGCTTTCGCTCTGCGCCACATTTTTGAGTTTGTTTATCTGCTCGCGGTCGCTTTTATTTTTACCGAATGGGCTTTGCGCTCTATGCGCCGCAGGTTGGTCGTTTAAAACTGCCACTTTTTTCTTTTTCGTTATAAAATCGCAGGAATATTATTTTTGAAATTTATGACACCGCAGCAAAAATCTACGACAAAATTGGAATTGTTACGACAAAAATCCCGCGAAGCCGAGCTGGGCGGCGGTGAAAAAAGACTTGAAAAACAACGGGCATCGGGAAAATTGACCGCTCGCGAGCGGATCGAATTCTTTCTTGATGAAGGCACTTTCGAAGAATTCGACAAATTCGTTGTTCATCGCTCGCACGATTTCGGACTCGAAAAACAAAAATTTTTGGGCGACGGCGTGATCACCGGGCACGGATTAATTGACGGGCGCCCCGTGTTCGTTTTCGCGCAGGATTTTACGATATTCGGCGGCTCTTTGTCGGAAACTTTCGCCGAAAAAATCTGCAAGATAATGGATATGGCGATGAAAACGGGCGCTCCTTTAATCGGCTTAAACGATTCCGGCGGCGCTCGGATTCAGGAAGGCGTCGTCTCTCTGGGCGGCTATGCCGATATTTTTCTGCGGAACACTCTGGCATCCGGCGTGATTCCGCAGATTTCCTGCATTATGGGACCTTGTGCGGGCGGCGCGGTTTATTCTCCGGCAATCACAGACTTCAACATCATGGTCAAAGATACTTCGTATATGTTTATTACGGGACCGGATGTGATAAAAACCGTAACGCACGAAGATGTCACCAAAGACGAGCTTGGCGGAGCGATGACGCACAATCAAAAATCGGGCGTCGCGCATTTCGCCGCCGACAACGACGAGCACTGCCTGCGTTTGACGCGCGAACTGTTGTCTTTTATTCCTTCAAATAATATGGATGACCCGCCGTTTGTCCCGACCGCCGACCCCGTCAATCGAACCGACGCGAAACTAAATGAACTCGTCCCCGAATTATCGAATCAGCCTTACGACATTCGCGACATTATCAATACCGTCGTTGACGACAATTATTTTTTTGAAGTTCAAACGCATTACGCCCCGAACATCGTTATCGGTTTTGCGCGTTTAGGCGGTTTTTCGGTCGGCATCGTTGCAAATCAACCGGCGTTTTTAGCCGGCGTCCTGGATATTGACGCATCGGTCAAAGCCGCGCGTTTCGTGCGCTTCTGCGATTGTTTCAACATTCCTCTAATCACTTTTGAAGACGTTCCGGGTTTCCTTCCCGGCGTCAATCAAGAGCATTTCGGAATTATCCGCCACGGCGCAAAGCTGCTTTACGCTTTTGCCGAAGCGACCGTTCCGAAAATTACTGTCATCACGCGCAAAGCCTACGGCGGAGCGTATTGCGTGATGGCGTCGAAACATATTCGAACAGACATCAATTTCGCTTACCCGACGGCGGAGATCGCGGTAATGGGCGCGGAAGGAGCGGTTGGAGTTTTGCTCAGAAAAGAAATCGCCGAAAACGGTGAAGATTTCAGAAAAGCAAAAATCGCCGAGTTTGAAGATAAATTCGCCAATCCCTACATCGCCGCCGAGCGCGGTTTTGTTGACGAGGTGATCGAACCGGCTTTCACGAGACCGAAGTTGATTCGCGCGCTCACTCTTTTACAAAATAAAAAAGACAGCAATCCTCCGAAAAAACACGGCAATATTCCGCTTTAGTTTTCTCATAAAAAACTTTAAGAGTCGGAAATCCGACTCTTAAAGTAAAACTGCTAAAGCATTTCATCAGGAACCGCATTAAATCTTAATGCGAAAGGTGAAATTAATTTTAAAACGGCGGATTTGAATCTTCGTCGTCTGTCGGTTCGGTCGTTTCCGGCTGCTTTTGCCCGGCATCTTTCGATTTAATCGGTTTCGAATCTGTAACGTAGAGGTCTGCTTCGACGCGGGCGCGTAATTTTTCCACCAGCGAGTCGGCATTGGCAATCGCTGTTTCGAGTCTGGCGCGGGTGATTTGCACTTGATTGATTTGCTCGCGCAAACGCGTTTTTTCCCCTTCAAGCATTTTGCGGCGCGTTTCGCGCACTTCTTCGGGGCGCGTCGAACCTATAACGGCTGTATCGAGTTGAATGGCTTCCGGTCTCGCTTGATATTCAAGCTGCTGCATTTTGGCGTTTAAATCCGATTCGCGCGCGAGTGTCTCTTCCAATTTTCGCCGGAAATTGTCCGCCCGCTCTTCCGCGACGCTGAGCTTTTCCAAATCTTCGACGCCGCTTTTTTCGCGCAGAGCTTTTACCTGCTCACGAAGCGAATTTACTTCGCGCTGCAAAGCCGCGCTGCTCCGCGAAGCGTTTGATTGATTCGCGTTTGACGCAGCGGTTTGTTTTCCGTTTCCCGTTTCGCGCCTTCCGGGCGAAGGATTGACGACCATTTTCCCGCCGTTTTCCTGATTTTCGATTTCTTCAGCCGTGCTGACAATCTCCGGCTCAATAATCTGCGCCGAATTATTTAGCGGCGGTCGAATCGTTGTATTATTTGCGCGGCGGGTTGTTTTTTTCCGGCGCTGCGTTTGAGCCTCGACGGCAAAAACAAAAGCTCCGAGCAAAATTATTAAAGTTAAAATCCCCGAAAAAATCTTCATCATTTTTTCCTCTCTTCGTCCGGCTTATCCGGGATTATATCGCCGGTAAAAAGCTCGACGACGTTTTTCGCCGTTCCAACGATTGGCGTCGCATCCAAAGCCGAATGAGCTATGCCTCTGATCCATCCTTTTTTCTTGATGCTATAGCCGGTTAAACCGATGGCTAATGCCGTTCCAACAAATGGCAGAGGCTTAATCAAACGTTTGGCGACTTGCCAGCCGCCCGCTCGCGCAACTTTTCTGGTTAAACTCTTTTTTTTCTCGTCTTCCATCCGAAACCTGCCTCCAAACATCTTTTCAGATGCAAATTTTATAACGAACATTTGCCGCACGCGCTATGCTATCTTTTTTATTTGATGTTGGAAACAATCAAATTTATTTTCAGTTCTATAAATTTACCGATTAAAATTTTCGGCGAAACCTGCTCAGCGCAGCTTTTTGATTTACACGCCGCTGCGAAACGGTTAGTTGCAGGATTTTAAATTTTGTCTTTGATTTTGCTTTATGTTCTTTTTAAAACTTGAAAACTTATCTAAACGCTCAGGCGATTTATGGATAATGCGCGACGTTTCGCTGGAAATCGATCAAGGCGAGATTTTCGGGCTGCTCGGCGCATCCGGTTCTGGAAAATCCGCCTTGCTGCGTTTAATTGCCGGACTGGACGCGCCGAATTCAGGGACAATTTCAATCCGCGACGCTGAGATAACTCGTCTCGCGGCGGAAAAACGCGGTTTCGGCGCAATTTTTCAAAGCGACAATTTATCGCCGCGCTCAACTGTCGGAGAAAACATTGCTCTCGTTCTTAAAGCCCGCAAAATTTCAAAAGACGAAATCAAACAAAAAATAGCCGCCGTTTTAAATTTATTCGAACTCACCGAATTCGAATCGCGCCGTGTAGATGAATTGTCAGGCGGACAAAAGCAGATTGTCGCGCTGGCGCCGGTGATTGCCTCCGAGCCGCAGCTTTTGCTACTCGATGCTCCGCTCGCGAATCTTGATCCGGGTTTGCGCGAAAAAACTCTTGAAGTTCTCAAAGATTGGATTAAACAATCAAATACGACTGTCATTTACGCAACTCAAAACCAGGAGGAGGCATTTTCTTTTTGCGACCGCGCTGCCGTCCTCGAAAATGGAGAAATTCTGCAAATTGGCACGCCAGTTGAAATTTACGCTCAACCCGAAACGGCGGCTGTCGCCGCATTCGTCGGGAGAAACAATTTGATTCGAGCGGCGCGGCTAAATTCAAACAAAGAGGCTTTATCCGAATTTCAAACAGTCGAGGGCGATCATCGGCTGTTTGTTGATAACGTCGAAAAACAAAGGCTCGGCGCAATCAACCAAATCGTCAATTTAATGATTCGCCCGGAAAATTTGATTCTCACATTCGGAGCCGCATTTCCCGAAGATAATTTATTAAAAGCCGAAATTACCGAAATCAATCATTTCGGCGCGACAACTCGAATTCGGCTCGATGCTGACGGTTTAAAGCTCGAAGCCCTTGTGATTCGCTTGATCGGCTTAAACGTCGGCGATGTTTGTCTGGTCGGGATGCCGCCGAATCGAATTAAAGTTTTAAAGGATTAATTATCTTAAAGCCGATTGCTGGTTTTAATTTTCGGCGTGAAAAATCGTTCGCGCCGTAACCAGGATTGATTCTTCATTTAAAACTTCGTGCGCGGCTTCTCTGATTTCAACTAGATAAACGGCGATTTCATTTTGGTACTCCGCCAAATTCAATGGAAGATCGGCGTAAACCAGATTCATTTTCTCAATTTCTTTTTCACCCGAATCGGACAAAAACCTGCCCTCGAATCCGCGCAGCACGGTCGCGCCGCCGAATGCTTCGGTAAATTCGTCCGCGAAAGCGTCCAGGAGATTCTGGTAATTGGCTTCGGCGCGGTCCGGCACGTAAATCTCAATTCTGACTTTTTCTGATAGCGGCAACGAATTTCTCCTTTCGCAGGCTGAACTCGCGCATTTTTCGCAGAGCCTTTTCTATTTCTTCGACTTTTTTCTTTTTTTCTTTTTCGCTCATTGCGGATTATTTTTGCATTTTTTGGCTAAAATCGTAAATAGAAATGCAAAACGAAATTCTGATTGTCACCGAAGAAAATTATCAAGATTTTATCCGAGCTTTATGTGACCGCGACCGGGATTTGCGAAACGTGGTGGAAAACTTCGGCGAGCCGCCGATTTGGATTCGACCTGCGGGTTTTCCGACGCTCGTTCACATCGTTCTCGAACAGCAAGTTTCGCTCGCTTCGGCGCGCGCGGCTTACGAAAAATTAAAACGAGCAATCGGCGAAGGTTTTACGCCCGAATCGTTTTTACTGCTTTCTGATGATGAATTAAAATCGTGCGGTTTCAGCCGCCAGAAAATTATCTACACCCGAAATCTCGCGACGGCAATCGTCGCCGGAGATTTGGATTTAACGGCTTTGGAGAATTTATCCGACGATGCCGTAAAAAAAGAATTAATCAAGCTCAAAGGCATCGGGCGTTGGACTGCCGACATTTATTTGTTGATGTGCCTGTGCCGTGCCGATGCCTTTCCGGTCGGAGATTTGGGTTTAATCGTCGGCGCGCAGGAGGTAAAAAATCTCGAACAACGCCCGACCCCGGATGAGCTTGAGTTAATCGGCGAAATTTGGAAACCGCTGCGCGCCGTCGCCGCCAGAATAATCTGGCATCATTATCTCAGTCGAAGAAATTAAGTTCGGTATTTATAATGCAAATTTCAATTTGTCGAAATACAAAAAACAGAAAATTAACAGGGATGAAAAGGATGAAAGGGATTGATAAAAACAAAAAATATCCCTTTTATCCCTGTTATCCCTGTTAATTCTTTGTATCTCACGTTTATGAAATGTGATCTATTTCTTTATTTTTGATTGAAGCTGCAATTTCGTTCGATTGATTGAAGGCATTACTCGTTGGAAAATATTTATAATTTGATAAGGCAGCCTGGGAAAATTGTTTAAAGGCGCGTTTGCGTAAAGCGAAGCGACCAGAGGGTTGGGCGGAAATCTTTTTTTTAACTGCCGCCATACTTCTCGCCGGTCGTCCATCACTTGTTCGAGCGGCATAAATTTAACCGGATCGTTCCATTCTTTTTCCAGCGTTCGCAGCATCCATCTCGGAATCAGCCGCGGATTTTTCACTTCTTCGGCTATCGGCGTGTCTTCAACATTCAGATCGGTGTGGCGATGAGCGACGGCAATTGCCGCGACAATCCATTTTCGTCGCTTTTCGCCGTTTGTTTCTAAAAATCTGTTCCAATCGAAATCCGCCGGACGGTTTTTCAAGCCATAATGAATGTCCCACAATCTTTGTTTGAAAATACCGCCGTCGCGCAGCCAGTGAACCGCTATTAAGCGCAGATGGTCTTCGTGGCGCAAAACCCGGACTTTGATGTCGTTTAATTCGACGAGCCGGGAATTTTCAAACAAATTTTCAAATGAAAGATTGTCGAATTGCCTCAAACCGCAATGAAGATCAATCGGCAATTTGCCGCTCAAATGACGGTTTTTTAATTCGAGCGCTTTTGGATAAACATCGGGATTAACCGCCAAATCCGCGTCGGCGGAAAAACGCTCGTATGGATTAGGATAAAAACGCGCAATCGCCCAGCCTTTGATCAGAATCGGCTCGATTTCGTGTTCACGAAAAAAAACGAAGGCGCGGCGGATTCTCTCCGCCTGCACCTTCGTCATCAATTGAAATAAATTTTCCTGTTGCGAACCGTTACTCATAAAAACAGCGCATTCGTTTACAACATACGCTGTTTAGAATTTAATTCAAATTAGGCTTGCTGACAGACTCCCTGATTTGAACCCGGTTGGATATTGTTGCAAGCGCAAGCTCCGGTGCATCCTGTAAACGATCCGGGACAAGTTACAGCAAAAGCGCCGTTATTAGTGGTTGAACAAGTACAGGCAGCGCCCGCGTTCGAACAAACGCTGGCTGCTTGTGCCGCAGTCGGCGCGGTCAATGAAGCGACAACCGGCAGAGCAACCAGTGAAGCCAGCGCAACGCGGCGCATAGCTTCGCGGCGAGTTAAACCGTTGGCGGGCGCGGTTAATTTTTGCTCGAGCAATTCATCTTTGCCGAGTTGATCAATTGCCAGCCAGACAAAATCATCGCTGACCGGTGTTTTAAATTCATTTTTTAGAATTGCGGCAATATCAGAAATTGAATTGCTGCCGTCACAATTTTTCCACACAGCGGCGGCAGATTTATTTAAACAGTGAGCCTTATTTGTGTTTAAATCGTAAACCAACACTTCATCGGGCATTTCCTGAACGACCAGTCCTTCGTGTCGAGCAACCGGTTTTTGTAAATTTTGCATTCTTTTCCTCCTCAAACAATCAAAAGCAGTATAGTTTTTAGTTTATTTATCGAACTTTTTCAAGCGAAAATCGCGTTTTTCGTCAAAACTTTTTTAATTTCTTTGGAAACCGCTTCGGCGTCTCCTCTTTTACCTTTCAAAATTAAAGCATTTTCTACGGCGCGAGGCAAGATTTTTAATGCCAGCCGTGGATTTGCCCGCGCCGAAACCGTGTTTGCCAGCAGCTCTAAAACTCCTTCTCCCTTGCTCAATCGCTCCGGCTGCCAGCGGGCGTCCTTTTCATATTCGGTCACAACGATTGCTCTAGCTTTAATCGGCTTTGTTCCCTGTCGCCCGCCAAACGATTCTACCGATTGATCAATCTGTTTTCCAGACGCCCAAGGCTCTCTCACGGAAAGCGGCTTTGGAAACGGATGCAAAAAACCGAATTCGTCAAAAATCGCATACTCGTCCGAATAATAAACAGCACCGTTTTGAACTAAAGCTGCAGTCAGCGTTGTTTTCCCTGCGCGGCTTCTTCCCGGAACGATTACAGCCGAATCTTCAAATGCGACCGCTCCGGCGTGAACGAAAACCAAATGCGGCGAGAATTCTGCGACTGTCAATCGCAAAGCAATTTCGATTAAATGAAGCGATTGCGAGTAATCGCCGTCGCAAGCCTGCTGCTCCGAATTGCGGCAAAATTCGCTGATTCGTTCTCTTTCATCGTCCCAAATTACCGCAAATAAAAAATCAATCGGTTTTTCTCTTGAGAGGATGCAGCTTGCGGGCGGCAGCAAATTTTCAATTTCGGTTAATAAATCGAACCGATTTGTGCGAATTTCGATTGAAACTCCGTATGAGCTGAAAGCAAAACCAAACGGTAAATCTTGACTCACGATAAATTGCATTACCGTCTGATTATTTTATCCCGACAACGCTTCAAACCGTAAAAATAACATAAATTTCGGTCTGTTGCCGAAAAACTAACATTTTTATCACGCCGCGTCAATCGTCTTTTTCATTAAACAACTTTTCACGGCTCAAACGCGAGTCTTAGTTTCCGCGTTTTTTCCGGCGATTTTCGGCGACGGTTTTGATCAAATTTTCGTATTCCGCGATTACTTTATTTTTGCTCAGATACTTTAATAAAAAATCTCTGCCGTTTGTTCCGAGCTTGCTTAGCTCTTCTTTCGACATCCGGCACATTTCGTCAATCGCTTCCGCCAATTTTTCCGAATCGTCCGGCTCGACCGTCAAACCCGCGCCGGCTTCTCTGATTAAATCTTCCGACGCGCCGCCCGCCGACATTAAAATCGGTTTTCCGCTCGCCAGATAAGCGACGGTTTTTGACGGAATCACGAACTTGGTAAACTCGCTTTTCTTTAAATTTATCAAAAGCGCGTCTGCCGCCGCCATAAACGCGGGCATTCGCTCAATAGGCTGGCGGTCAACAAATTGCAATTTGTCACCGACTTTTAATTCTTCGGCTATTCTTTCCAGCCGAGGTTTATCGGTTCCGTCGCCGACGAAAACGATTCTGGCTTTTCCGTTCGGAATGCGCCTCGCAGCCTCAACGACCGAATCCAAACCTTGAACGATTCCCAGGTTTCCGGCGAATAAAACGATAAACTCGTCCTGCCAGTTCATTTCCTGCCTCAACCGTTCTCGCTCCGCGTTCCCGGCTTCGGCAAACATCTGTTCGTCAATCCAATGCGGCAAAATCGCAATCCGCTCTTCTTTGACTCCGCGCTCGACGAAATAATCGCGCCCGGCTTCGGTCTGAACAATCAAATGATCGGCTTGGCTGCAAACCCATTTTTCCAGTCTGCGAATTATTTTAATCGTCAGGCTGCCTTCCTTGACCATTCCCGACAAAACGGTGAAATGCCCCCAAATATCCTGCACGTCGTAAATAAACGGCACGCGCTTTATTTTTGAGATAGCCCACGCTGCCAACCCGATTGTCAGCGGCGGATGCCAGACATACATCACGTCAACTTTCGGCGTGAAAAAAGCGCCGATCGGCGCGCTGACCATAAAAGACAGGTAATTCACCATTCTCAAAAACGGCTTGGTGCTGTGATAAGGCATTTCAAAAAGCCGGAGAACAGGAATTTTGCCGATTTTTTCGCGCATCATCAAACCCAGCTTGTAACCTTTGGCGAGCGTTCCTGTCGGGTAATGCGGATACCCCGTCAAAACGCAGACTTCGTGACCGTCATCGGCTAATTTCTCAGCCAATTCGTGAGGTTTCGGAATCGGCTCAGGATAATAATATTGCGAGAAAATCAGGACGCGCATTTTTGAATTGCTGAAACAGAAACATAGTTATACTACAAAGCCGCATTTGTTACCAATTTAAATGGTCTACGAAAAATGTTTCCTCACGCTGTTATAGCCCAAAATAATTTTAAGAACCGTTTGCGAAACCGATTCCGCCGTATATTCGCGCGGCGCAATCCAGTCGGCGGGCTGCGAAACGGCGATTTCGACGGCTTTTAAAATTTGCTCCGAATCGGCTCCGCTCAAAATATTGCTGCCCGCTTCCATTGTTTCCGGTCGCTCGGTCACATCGCGCACGGTCACATTCGGAACGCCGAAAATCGAGCATTCTTCCTGCACCGTCCCGCTGTCGGTTAAAACCGCGAGCGCGTTTTTCTCCAATTTGACGAAATCGAAAAATCCGAGCGGATTTAAGAGCTTGATTTTATCCGAGTTCGGTTTTATCCCGAATTGTTCCAGCTTGCTCGCCGTCCGCGGATGCAGACTGACCAGCATCGGCTTATCGAATTTTTCCGCGACTAGCTGAAAACCACGCAGAATTTTTTCCAGACGCTCCGGTAAATCAACGTTTTCCGAGCGATGCAGCGTGACGAGAAAATATTCGTATTTGCCGACGCCCAAATTTTCCATCGCCTCCGAAGATTCGATTTGTTCGTTAAAATTAAGGAGAACTTCGTTAATCGGGTTTCCAGTAATAAAAATGCGGTCGCGCTCGATTCCCTCGCGGACGAGATTTTCCTTGCTGCGCTCGGTATAAGGCAGCAAAAATCGGCTCGAATGGTCAATTATCCGCCGGTTTACCTCCTCCGGCACACGGTCATCGTAGCAGCGATTTCCGGCTTCCATATGAAAAACCGGAATTCCGCGCCGCGCCGCGACAATAGCGGTCAGCGCGCTGTTCGTATCGCCCAGAATCAAAATTTTTTCCGGTTTTTCCTTTTCCAAAATCTCGTCTGTTTTCGACAGAATCAGTCCTACTTGTTCCCCAAAGCTCGCCGAACGAACGCCGAGATGATAATCGGGCGTGCGAACCTGCAAATCGCGCAAAAAAACGTCGCTCAAACTTTCGTCGTAATTCTGCCCGGTGTGAACCGTAATATGCTGCGAGTGTTGATCGAGCAGACTCATCACCAAACTTAGTCGAATAATTTCGGGTCTTGTTCCAAAAATCGTCAATACTTTCATAAAATGATTTTAATTTTCCGGCTATAATATAAAGCCGTAACACATTTATAATTAAAACTTCAATCTGTTTTCTTCCAGTAAGGCTAGAACCGTCGAAGCGCCGACAGTTCAAGCTATTTTTTAACTTTCGAGATTTCAACCGCGCTCCTCAAAACCTGCCGATTTGCTGTTTCGATTTCGGATGAAGCCAGCCAATTAACTGCAAAACCGCGTGCCGAACTAGCCATTTCGTAAAATTCCGATTCCGACATTTCCACGCATCGCTGCACAACATTTCGCCAAATCGAAACATCGTCAAAGGTTAAATCCCAGCCGATGTTTTCTTTCTCTAGATTGCGCCAGGGCGTCTGGTCGCTCAAAACAACGAGCGTTCCGGCGGCTAAAGATTCGATCACGACGTGACCGAAATTTTCGCCGAGTGTCGGAAAAAGAAAAAAATGATACTTTCCGAACGTTTCCGCAACTTGTTCGTAAGAAACCGCTCCTTGAAAATTTACTTTAACTGTTTCCGGCAGCTTTTCAATCAGCTTTTCGCATTCCGCCCAATATTTTTCGTCCTCGATTGAGCCGTAAATGTCGAA
>DASVUH010000067.1:0-135551 GCA_036387135.1 Pyrinomonadaceae bacterium
TCTCGGACGGTCGTTTATGTGGGAGCGGCAATATGATTTGGCGGTGACGTTTTTGGACGAAGCGGCGCGTAAATTTCCCGGCACGAAAGACGGGCGCGAAGCTCTCGCTTTTAAAGGCGCGTGTCTCGTCCGGCTCGGAAAATCAGTCGAAGGCGCTCGCGCTTATGAACAATACGTCGTGATGTATCCGGCGGGCGAGCGCGTCGAATCTTCTTATTTAAATATTATTGACGCTTACCGCGAAGGCGGAAAAAATAAAGAAGCGCTCGATTGGGTGGCAAAAATTCGACAAAAATTTCCACGCACAGCGACCGAAACCAATGCCGTTTTCGCCCAACTTCGGTTGCAAATCGGACAGAAAAATTGGCAGCAAGCCGCAAACACAGCCGATGAGTTGAGACGGTTGCGTTTCATCAAAGGCGTAATGACGAATGTTGACGAAGCCACGTTTTTAAAGGCTTATGCGCTCGAAAAAGCGGGCAGAAAAGACGAAGCGGTAAGCTGGTATTTAATGATACCGGACAATCTAAATTCTTATTACGGCGCTCTGGCGACAGAGCGTTTGCAAAATCTGGTGAAAGACGCAGCAGACTCGCGCCGCGCCGCAATTTTAAACAGACAGGCGAGCGTCAAAGCCGCCGCAGTTTCGGTTTTAGATCAATACCCAGCGCCGTTTCAAGCCGATTTGCTCCGCGAAGCCACGTCTCGCAGAGTTGACCCGCGTTTTCTACTGGCGATTATGAAACAGGAATCGAGCTTTAAAACAAACGCCAAATCTCCGGCTGCCGCGCGCGGTTTGCTGCAAATGACGGTAGACACGGCGGCGAGATATACAAGACAAGCCAAATTAAACGTTTTGCAGCCTGAGGATTTATACAAACCCGGCGTTAACATCGCTCTCGGCAGCGTTTATGTCGCCGAGCTGCAAAAAGAATTTCCCAATCTTCCCGAAGCCGTCGCCGCTTCGTACAATGGTGGGGAAGACAACGCTGCCCGCTGGCTCAAACGCGCCGATTCAAAAGAGCCTTTTATTTTTACTTCCGAAGTCGGTTTCGCCGAAACCAAAGATTATGTTTTTAAAGTGTTAACGAATTACAGAGTTTATCGAGAGCTTTACACAGAAGATTTAAGAAGAAAGTAGATTCTCGATCCCGGACTTCTGTATTGATTAATAATAGAAGAGAAATTAAAGCTTGAGGCTGTGTTTCAAGGTAAGAGAAGGTTGTTTGCCATAGAAAAGTATTGTGACGTAAATATCGAAAGTTCCCAAACTTTTACCGCTATACGCGAAAGGTTTATCTCCGGCTCCACGAGTACATACTTTTTTACCCCGATTTGTAGTGCTAGATTGAGGTTTATATTCAACGCATCTAATGTTTTTAAGTGCTGCTTGATCGTTAGCCTTAATAAATACAGTCCATTCCCACTGATCTTGATTTATGCGATAAGATGTGTTTTCAGTAGATATATCTTGTTTTATGCGACGAGATATATTTGTATTAGATTTATATTTTATCTGAGCGATTGCAGGACTAATTAAAATAAAAAGAGTCCAAAATGCGACAAGAACTGATAACCGATTATAGATTGGCTTTCTCATTATAAATTTTATTTTTCGGATTGTTTCATCCAATTTGTTTCATCTCAACAGTTCGTTTCTCAAGAATAGTAATATCGCCACTCTTCCACAATATATTGTCTTGATTATTCTTATCAACTGCAAAAACTCTAACTATTTCATTTCCCATGAGTCCTAAAATTTTGAATTCATATTTATTATCCTCTTCAATATATTGAGGTTTGATTTCGCCTCTGTCTCGGCGACCTTCACCTCTCCTTTCAGTACTAACTTTAATAATAAAATTTTTGACATCAGCTTTTTTCACCTCATTTGGGAAAACAACTTCAATATCCAAATTGTATCCAGAAGTTTTATTAATCGTATTTTCAATCCTTGAAAGGGTTTCCTTAGTTTCAGTGAATTTATAATTCAACTCTTGTAACTCACTTTGATTTTTTTGAAGTTTCTTTTCATAATCTTGATATGTTTTTTCGTAGTCTCTATAGCGGAAAAAGACTCCTACTGAAATCAGCAAAAGACCAACTATCAGAACGAAAGTAAGTCTGTCTGCTCTAAAATCCATACCTAATTTGCTGAAATTAAAACTCACAGGGCTTCTGCCTAAACGTTGGCTTAAGAAAATTGCCAATGCAATCACAAAAAGACCCGCAAAAAGTAATATTGTATCAGCCCAAAACATTGAAGGAATATAACTTTCACCAGACATATCTTTCAATCCCTTTATTTGCAAGGTATTAGATTAATTTTAAAATACTCCTTATGGGAAGCAATTTTAATGCAGTACGGCGGTTTATAACACAAGTTTATTTACTTGTCAAAAATTTCTAAACTTATTTGAAAAGAGTATAGGAGTATCTGTAATCCGGTATTTTTATTTATAGGAAAGCAGTTTATTAAGTGGCGAATGGCATATAAATAACTTTTGAAGTTTGTTTTTCTTCGCCTTTTTCCATTTGTTCACGTTTGATTTTATTGCGGGCGACAATCAGCGCTCGCTGTAAATCGTCCAAAACTTCGGCGTCAAAGCTCATCGTTTTTTGCGCGCACCAGCCCAAACCTTCAGTCCAAGTCGAGAGCTTGAGCGTAACTTGATTTTCTGAGTCGAGCTGGACTTCGATTTTTTGATTGTCGTTTTCAATCGGCAGCGATTTAAATTTCAGATTTGTTTGCATTGGTTGAATAAATTTATAAAAATGATGTTGAAATTGAATGCCGTTTTCAACAGTTATTATCTTTGATGCTCAAAATAACGTCAAGCCCGAAAATCATTTCCTCCTAATTTTCAACGACGTTTGATTTGTAAAAGTTTTGCGGACGTGGAGTTTTCCTCACCGCACTTTCCGCAACCCGTTGCGCAGCTTGAATCCGACAATCCGCGAAGTTTGAGCCAAACGCGGTGTCCTGCGAAAAGCGACGCTGCGAAAATAATCAGAAAAACCAGAATTGTTTGCCAATCAAGCATCATCAAGTTTGAATCTTTAAAAGCCCAAAAGCTTGCCGATTTGAAAAGTCAAAAACGACGCTGCGTAAGCCAGCGCGGTCATATAACCGATCATAAACAATGTCCACCGCCACGAGTTCGTTTCGCGGCGAACGACGGCGATTGTTGACATACATTGCATCGCCAGCACAAAGAAAACCATCATCGTCACTGCCGTCAAAGGCGTCCAAGCGGGCGTTCCATCGTCTTTTTTCGCCTCGCGGACTGCTGAAATCAGCGAATCCGATTCAGCGTCCGCGTCCTTGCCGACGTTGTAAATGATGCTCAGGGTTGAAACCAGAACTTCGCGGGCGGCGAAAGAGGAAATCAGCGCGACGCCCATTTTCCAATCAAAACCGAGCGGCGCGATAACAGGCTCAATTGCGTGTCCGATACGTCCGGCGAAACTGTTTTTAAGCTGCTCCGCTGCTTCGTTCGTTGATTGTTGTTCATCGTTCGCTGCAATTTCCGTATTTTGATTTTGGATTTTGGGTTCGGGATTTTCGGTTCTTGGAAATGTCGTTAAAGCCCAGAGAATGATTGAGATTGCCAGAATTACGGTTCCGGCGCGTTTGACGAACATTCCGGCGCGTTGAAAAACGTTGAGAAAAACATTTTTCCAATTCGGAAGACGATACCGGGGCAACTCCATTACGAGCGGTGGCGCGGGAGCTTTCAGAACGGTTCGTTTTAAAACGAAAGCGATGACGATTGCCGTGACAATTCCGAGCAGATACATCGCCAGAATCAAAACCGCGCCGAGCGACAAAAAGCCGAAAACATATTGCCCGCTAAAAAACGCCGCAATCATCAAAGTGTAAACCGGCAGCCGCGCCGAACAACTCATCAGCGGCGCGATTAAAATTGTCGCAAGCCGGTCTTTCGGATTCTCGATTGTCCGCGTCGCCATAATTCCGGGAATCGCGCAGGCGAAAGAGCTTAAAAGCGGCACAAACGCTTTGCCGTGCAATCCGACGCCGCGCATCAGGCGATCCATCAAAAACGCTGCGCGCGCCATATAGCCCGTATCTTCGAGAATCGAAATAAAGAAAAACAGGAGAATGATTTGGGGCAAAAATACGAGAACGCCGCCGACTCCCGCAATAATTCCGTCCGTTAATAAATCAGTAAAAAGTCCGGGCGGCAAATTGTTTTTTGCCGCTTCGCCCAGCGCGCCGAAACCTGCGTCGAGCAAATCCATCGGCAGCGTCGCCCACGAAAAAATTGTTTGAAAGATCAGCAATAAAATTGCCGTTAAAATTGCGAGACCAAAAACTCTGTGCGTCAGAATGCGGTCAATTTTTTCGGAAACGGTTGTTTCAAAAATTTGTTTTTCTTCGACCGCATCGCTGACGACGCGCGAAATCCAGGCGTAGCGCTGAATAATATTTGAGTTTCCGTTGCCGTTTTGCTTGAAAAAGGGCAGAGAAGCGGACGACGTTTTGTTTTCCAAAACCTGAAAAATTGCCGCTTGCAACTCTTCGATACCGCGTTTTTGCGAGGCGATAATCTGAACGACCGGAACGCCGAGTTCTTCGGAGAGTATTTCGGCGTTGATTTCTGTTTCGCTTTTTTCGGTTTCGTCAATCATCGTCAGAGCGACGACCAGCGGAATTCGGTATTCGAGAAGCTGGGTGACGAGATATAGATTGCGTTCGAGATTCGTCGCGTCAACGACGGCGATTATGACATCCGGCAAATTAACTCCGACAATTTTTCCGGTCAAAACGTCTCTCGCAATCTGCTCGTCAATCGAGTTGGCGTCGAGACTGTAAAGACCGGGCAAATCAATCAGCGTCGCCATTCTTTCATCCGCAATCCGCCAGACTCCTTCTTTGCGTTCGACCGTGACGCCCGGATAATTGGCGACTTTTTGCCGCAAACCCGTCAAAGCGTTAAAAAGCGTCGTTTTTCCGGCATTCGGATTTCCAGCCAAAGCGACGGTGATCTGGTCTTTGGTTTTCGGCTTTTGTTCTTTGACGGCTATGTTTTGCACTTAAAAAGGAAATAGAAAGCAGATGATGCGAGCGAGCAGATTCAGAGCAGAGATTGAATAATAAAATTATCTCCGGTTTATCTGCCGTATCAGCATCATCTGCGGATTATTACTGTTCAATAAAAATCAAACCCGCTTCCGAACGGCGGATGGCGAGGTGCGAATTTCGGACGCGAATTTCCAAAGGGCAGCCGAACGGCGCGTTTTTTACAACTCGAACCGGTGCGCCCGGCGTGACGCCCATTTCAAGCAGGCGGCGCGAAACGGCTTCGTCGCCTTCGACCGACAAAATTCGCGCGTTGGCGCCGATTTCCAATTCGGCTAAAGTCCGGTTTTCATTTTGATTTTTAAATTTCATTGTTAAAAAGAGAAACGAAATATTGTTTAAGCTAATATAACTAAATTGAAATTGATTTTCAATTTCGCTTAGCTTAAACGAAATCAAAATTGAAAAAGTTTAAGATTATGGAGTCGGAGAGCCTGCTAATTCGGCGCGAATTTCGCCAAGCGGGGAACTAAACGAAAAACGCAGCGGGCGGCGCTGTGCGTCATCCGAAAGCCAGAGCTTTAAACCGAGCGAGTCCGAACGCGGATCGCCAAGCGTTAAATTGAGCTGCATGGCTTTGATTTTCTTTCCGCCAATGTCAACGGTTTCTCTTTTGGCGAGCTTAAAGCTGACGATTCTGGCTGAGCTGCTGAAAAACAAAGCGGCTTTTGTATCGCGCGTGGTTTCCATCCGAAAAGCGCGAAGAGCGTAAGCGAGCGAGAGCAAATCGTAAGTGCCGATTGGAACTTCGACGGTTTTTCCTTTTTCCGTGGTCACGGTGCCGCGTTCCTGATCGAAATTGTAAAGGTCGCCGAAGCGGCTGAGCGAGCCGCCTGCGCGCATTTCGCTGCGATACGGCGTTAGAGATTCCGGGTTGATGTAAGAAGTAAAAGTGCTTCCCGTCGGGAGAAACGGGTCGGACGATTGAACGATTTTCGCGGTTAAATTAACGGCGTCGCGGGTGAAATAAAGCTTGCGGTCAGGGATTTCAAATTGAATCACGCCGATTTTTTTATTTTGCCGAAAAACATCGAAAGTCAATTTTTCTTTGAGCGCAAACGGCAAATCGGCGGCAAGCGGTTGATTTTCGACGTAGGGTTTCGGCGGCGGAATCGGGTTCCGTTTTGGCGGCGAAACGGTCGTCGGAATCTGCGGAATGTTTGGGTTCGTAATTATCGGCGGCGTTGCAATTGTCGGAATCTGAATTTCCGGCAGCAGAATCTGAACGCTCGCTAATTCGGCGCGAATCTCGCCTTTTGAATGTCTGACCTGAAAGGAAATCGGCAGCCGCCGCTCGTCGTCGCTGACGATCATTTGAAAGCGAAAGCGATTGTATTTGTCGTTGTTGGCGATTTGAAACTGAACGACAAATGCGCCGAAAGCGCCGACGGCGGTTGAAACGGTCATTTTTTTGACGACTTTTAATTCGACTTCGTAAATCTGATTGTTTTCGGTGACGCGCAGCGGAAACGTCGCATTCAAGGCAAGCGGAAGCGCGCGGACTTGATAAATTGCAGAAATTAAATCGCGCACGTTGTTTGCGCCCGGCGATTGGTTTTCGGCAAAATCGCGCTTAATGTCGGTCGGGGCGATAGATTCGCGCAAAGTGCGTTCTATTCTCAGCGGCAACCCGGTTTCCGGCGAGATAAAGCTGTTGTATTCATTATCGAGAGCGAGCAAAGTCGCTTCGACCATTCCGGTCGTTTTCACCCGCGCGCGCAAATGAATTGCGTCTTGCCCGCCCACTTTTTCGCGCGCGACCGTATGCAATTCGACAAAACCGGCGTCGGTGAAATTTGCGAAGCTCACGTGATAAGTGAGTTTTTCGCCGACCGGAAAACGTTCAGTCTGCGCTTTGGCGGGAAACGCAAATGAAAACGAAATGATTAAAACGAAAGAATAAAAAAGCAATTTCATCAAAACTTTTGATGCAAAAAAATCAAACTTAAAAAACAACAATCTTACACATTAACAGATTCTATTTCAGCTAAAATATTTTCCGCCGCGCTTTTGCGATTGTTCGCACGCAAAATCGGTCTGCCGACAACGAGATAATCCGCGCCCGCGCGAACGGCTTCCGCCACAGTTAAAACGCGCTTTTGGTCATCGCCCGCAATCGCGGATTCGGGTCTGATTCCGGGCGTCACAATCAAAAAATCTTTCCCGACGGTTTCGCGTATCGCTTCGATTTCCAAAGGCGACGCGACTACGCCGTCCAAACCGCGGGATTCGGTTAATTTCGCCAGTTTTACGACTTGGGGCAGAACTTCGTTTTCAATTCCTACTTCGCGCAATGATTCCCGATTCGAGCTTGTCAAAACCGTCACGGCAATTATTTTCGGCTGTCGCAATTGCGCGCGCGCGCAGGTTTCACGCACAACCGAGGCGGTTCGTTCCATCATTTCGCTTCCGCCTGCGGCGTGCAGATTAAACATCCAAACGCCGAGTCTCGCGGCTTCGACCGCTGCGGCGGCTACGGTGTTCGGAATATCGTGAAATTTTAGATCGAGAAAAACGCGCGCGCCCGATTCGGTTAATTCGCGGACAAAACCTGCGCCTTCCGCGACAAAAAGCTGCAAGCCGATTTTGAAACCGACGCCTAAGTCTTTCAACTCGGCAACAATTTTTTGCGCTTCGTCAGCCGTTGAAACATCAAGAGCGATAATAAGTTTTTCTTTATTTTTCGACATAAAAATCAATCGCTGGTGACTGTAGAAATAAATTTGCCGTTACGCCAAACATAAGAACTCCCGCAGCATTCTCCGATTCCGACAAAAATCGCGTCATTTTTATACCTGAAATTTCTTTGCCAATCGTAGCTGTAATCTTTTTCGCCTTTTTTCATCAAATCAATATAATCGCCGCCTTCTAAAATATAATGCCGGTAACCATTTGAACTCCGTAAAAAAGCAACGGTTAAAGATTTCGGCGCATTTTCATTGAGAATTTGTTTTCGCTCTATCAAAACGGCGTAATCAATTTTACCGTCGCCGTTCCAATCGCCTTTGACGAAATTCGGTTCGTAAGAGTTTTTTCCGGCTTGATGATTGATTTGAAATTCCTGCGAAACTTGCGCCGGGCGATAACTGCGAAATTCGCCTTTCAAGATTTTTTTGCATTCCGCAGGAAGTTTTATATTTTGAGCTTTAGCCGTTGTAAAACTCGCCGCAAGCAGAAACAATGTAAATGCTAAAAAGTGTTTCATTTTTTATTACTCCCAATTGCTTCCTGAAACGTGCGAAAATCTTTTTCTTGCAAGATTTTAATCAATCCGTCGCTGATGTCGCGCGCGACGTTCAAGCCTTGATAAACAAAACCCGTATAAAGCTGAACGAGCGAAGCTCCGGCGGCGACTTTTTCAAAAGCGTCCGCAGCGGTAAAAATACCGCCGACTCCGATTATCGGCAATTTGCCGCCGGAAAAGCGAAAGATTTTTTCGACGATTTCAGTCGAGTGTCGTGCGAGCGGTTTGCCGCTCAAACCGCCCGCGCCAATGCGCTCGATTTCGGTTTTCGGTGTTTTTAAATTTTCACGATTGATCGTCGTGTTTGTCGCCACAATTCCGGCGAGCTTTAAATCAATTGCCACGCCGACAATCGCTTCGATTTCCGTTTCGGATAAATCGGGCGCGATTTTAACCAAAAGCGGGACGATTCTTTTTTCCGGGCTTAATTCTCGGTTTCTTTGTTGGAGCGCAGCAAGCAATTCTGCGAGCGCGTCGGCTTTTTGCAGCTCGCGCAGATTCGGCGTGTTGGGCGATGAAACATTGACGACAATGTAATCGGCAATCCGGTGGACGAGATCGAAACTTTTTAAATAATCTTCGGTCGCCGCTTCGTTCGGCACAATTTTGCTTTTGCCGATGTTCATTCCCAAAACGCACGGCGGGCGATTTTTCTTTAATCTTTCGACCACTGCCGCCGTTCCGTCGTTGTTAAATCCGGCGCGGTTGATCAAGGCTTTGTCCTGCGGCAGACGAAAAAGGCGCGGTTTCGGATTTCCCGGCTGCGGATGAAAAGTTGTCGTTCCGACTTCGACAAAACCGAAACCGAGACGGGCAAGCTCCGAAGCGACAACGCCGTTTTTATCAAAACCGGCGGCGACGCCGACCGGATTTTTAAATTTCAGCCCGAAGCATTCGATTTCTCCGAGCGGGGAAAGATTTTGTTTCGGGACAAATTTGTCGGCAAAACCGGATTTCAAAAATTTGACGGCTAGCTCGTGAGCCGTTTCCGGCGGCAGACGAAAAAGCAAAGGGCGCAGCCAATCGTACATTGTTGTTAATGGTAAATTGTTAGCGGTAAATGGTAAATAGCTATTTGAGCGGTTGGCTGTAAAATTTTAAGGCGGTAAATCAATCACTCCAATTTACAATTTACCATTTACGATTTACCATTTCTGGCAAGATGGCAGAAATAAATTTGGTGGAAAAATCGAGAATTATGGATGGGGCGCGAATCAAGCGCGCTTTGTTTCGGCTGGCTTCTGAGATCGTCGAAGAAAATCAGGGAGTTAAAGATTTGTATCTGGTCGGCATCCAGCGGCGCGGAGTCCCGCTGGCAGAGCGTCTGGCGGATAAAATCCTGGATTTGGAAGGCACGCGCCCGCCGCTCGGAATTCTCGACATCACGCTTTACCGCGACGATTTATCAACCGTCGGCGCCAACCCGATTGTCAACCGGACGCAGCTCGACGCCGACATCGAAGACCGTAAAATTATTCTCGTTGACGACGTGCTTTACACCGGCAGAACGGTTCGCGCCGCACTCGACCAATTGATGGATTACGGACGCCCGCGCCGCGTGCAGCTCTCCGTTTTGGTTGATCGCGGCAAAGAACACCGCGAATTGCCGATTCAAGCCGATTATATCGGGCGCACCGTTCCGACGAAAAAAAGCGAAATCATCAAAGTTTTGCTCACGGAATTCGACAACGAAGAAGGCGTCGGGATTTACGAGCGTCCGACCGCGTAATTTTATTTGATGCCAAAGCCATTTCGCCGAAAAGATTTGCTCGGAATCCGACATCTTTCCGTCGCCGACATTCTGAAAATTTTGGACACGGCGGAAACTTTCCGCGACGTTTCGCGCCGCGAAGTCAAAAAAGTTCCGACTTTGCGCGGCAAAACAGTCATCAATCTTTTTTTCGAAGCTTCGACGCGCACGCGCACATCATTTGAATTAGCCGCCAAGCGCCTTTCCGCCGACGCAATCAATATTTCAATTTCAACTTCGAGCGTCACAAAAGGCGAAACTCTGCTCGACACGGCGAAAAATCTGGACGCGATGCAGCCCGACGCGATTGTGATTCGTCACGGTTCGGCGGGCGCGCCGCATCTTCTCGCCAAACATTCGGACGCGGCGGTCGTCAACGCCGGAGACGGCGCGAATGAACATCCGACGCAGGCTCTTTTGGACGCGATGACAATCCGCGACCGCAAAGGTCGAATTGAGGATTTAAACGTCGCCATTATCGGCGATATTCTGCACTCGCGCGTGGCGCGGTCGAATCTTTATTTGCTGACGAAATTGGGCGCGCGAGTCAAAGTTTTCGGACCGAGAACGCTGTTGCCGCCGGAATTTCTGGGTTTGGTCGAAAGCAATTTTGAAATCGCTTCGAGCCTGGAAAATGCGCTCGAAAACGCCGACGTGGTAATGATTTTGCGGATTCAAAAAGAGCGGCAGGACTCGGCATTTTTCCCTTCGATGAAAGAATATTCGATTCATTACGGTCTGACGCAAGCTCGTTTAAACCTCGCCAAAGAAGACGCCATCGTTTTGCATCCGGGTCCGATGAATCGCGGCGTCGAGATTGCTTCCGACATCGCTGATAGCTCGCGGGCATTTATTTTAAATCAAGTCGAAAACGGTTTGGCGATTCGGATGGCTGTTTTGTATCTCGTCACGGGCGGCGCTGTCGGCAGCTCGCAGGAATGATAGAATTTTCTTAACGAAAGGAGTTTCACGAGATGGCGGCAAATCTTCATGTTCAAGCAACCGGGCAAAACGCGCAATTTGCGGCTCTCGAACCGATTGAGCGCGACCGAAACGGCGAGATTATTTATCCCGAACAGCGATTAACCGATATGGGCGAAACATTTTTGCATTACGAATTGCTGGCATATTTGTGGAACGCTTTGAGAGTTCATTTACAAGGGCGCACAGATATTTTCTTTGCTGCGAATATGAATCTTTATTACGAAGAAGGAAATCCGCGCGTTTATTACACGCCGGATTTGATGATTTGTTTTGGAGTCGAAAATCGTCCGCGCAAAGTTTATAAATTGTGGGAAGAAGGAGCGTTTCCGCAGGTCGTTTTTGAAATCGCTTCCGACCGCACGTGGAAAAACGACATCAGCGATAAATATGAGGCTTACGCTGAAATGGGAGTTGAAGAATATTATTTGCTCGATTCGGAACGCATATATTTACCGCTTGCGCTGATGGCTTATCAACGCGCAAAAGAGCGTTTAAAATATGTCCCGGCAGAGAATAACCGAATCTTTTCGCCGCGTCTCGGATTGGAAATTGTTGACACAGGCAAAGAGTTCCGTCTGTTTAATCCGACAATCAATGAATTCTTGAAAACGCCGCTTGAGCTTGGAGCCGAAAACGAACAGCTCGAATCCGAAAACGAACAATTGAAGGCGCGGTTAATGGAACTCGAAAGTTTGCTCAAGAAACAAAACGGATGAAACTTTTGATTGCGGGCGGAAATTTGATTGACCCGGCGACGGGTGAGAACAGCGGGAAAAACGTTTTAATTGAAAACGGGCGTGTCGCGGCTTGGCTTAATGAATCGGACGCCACGCCGGAAAATGCTGACATTTTTGACGCTACCGGATTGGTTGTCGCGCCCGGTTTTATTGATCTTCACGTCCATTTGCGCGAACCCGGTCAGGAATACAAAGAAACAATTGCTTCGGGCGCGGCGGCGGCTGTAGCGGGCGGTTTTACGTCCGTTTGCTGTATGCCGAACACAAATCCGGTCAACGACAACGCCGCGATTACCCGATTTATTATCGAACAGGCGAGGCGGGCAAATCTGGCAAATGTTTTTCCCATCGGCGCGGTGACGAAATCTTCGGATGGCTGCGAATTGGCTGAAATCGGCGAGATGAAAGCAGCCGGAGCGGTTGCCGTTTCGGACGACGGGCGACCTGTCCCGAACGCCGGAATGATGCGTCGCGCGCTTGAATACGCGAAAGATTTTGATTTGTGCGTGGTTGACCATTGCGAGGACAAATCTTTGTCTGCGGGCGGAGCGATGCACGAAGGCAGAATGTCTTTGATGCTCGGTTTGAAAGGAATGCCGGCGGAGGCTGAAGAATTGGACGCCGTGCGCGATTGTCTGCTGGCGGAAATGACGGGCGCGCGAATCCACATCGCGCATATTTCGACAAAAGGCGCAATCGAAGCCGTGCGGCGGGCGAAAAAGAAAAATCTAAACGTGACTTGCGAAGTCACGCCGCATCATTTCGCTTTAACTGACGCGAGCGTAGAAGGCTACGACACGAATACGAAAATGGCTCCGCCGCTTCGTTCGCAGGAGCATTTGGAAGCGGTTTTGGAAGCCATTAAAGACGGCACGATTGATGCGATTGCGACCGATCACGCGCCGCATCACGCCGATGAAAAGGCGCTCGAATACGACCACGCGCCGTTTGGAATTGTCGGTCTTGAAACCGCCGTCGGTTTGGCTTGCACAAAATTGGTTCACACCGGAATTATCGGTCTGCAGCGAATGGTTGAAATGTTTTCGACCAATCCGGCACGTATTTTTAATTTGCAGGGCAGAGGAACTTTAAAAGTCGGCTCGATTGCCGACGTGACGATTTTCGATCCCGACTTGGAATGGACTTTTCGCGCGGCGGAGTCGAAATCGAAATCGAAAAATACGCCGTTCGACAATTGGCAGTTTGTCGGAGCGCCGATTGCGACAATTGTCGGAGGGCGAATTGTTTATCGCCGCGATTTGAGCTAACTATTAATTAGATTGAGTTTTAGCTTCTTGCAGATTCTCTGCGGCTTGTTGCGTAAATTGGGAATCGGGATATTTTGATTTCATCTGCGCAAAAACCGCTTCTGCTTCGGTGAACCGTTGGCGGCGAATGTTAATCGTTATCAATCCGAAAAACGCAGTTTCATTTTGTACGCCGTTCGGGAATTCCGACAGAGAATCATTAAAAAACCTTTCGGCTTCGTCGTAATCTCTCAATTTGAGATAATTGCCGCCAGCCGCGACTAAAGCTTTCTCGCGCAAAGCCGCGTCGGTTTTTATTTGTTTGGTTTTGAGCGCCGATTTGAAATATTTATTACTCAGGAAAAGCGCGTTGATTTTGCGATAAAACTCAGCGATTTTTACCAAAGCGGCGGCGTTGTCTTTGTCGGTTTCCAACTTTAGATTCGGCGCTTGTATCTCGGAAAAATCTTTCCAAACATTTTTCATCATTTGATGTATCGCCGTTTCGGTCGCGCGTTTGTCGTAACCGTGATGAAAATTGAGCATATTTCCCCAAGAATCCGCCACAATAACGTGCGGAATGCTGGAAACGCCGAAATGCGCTACCGTTTCGCGGTCGCGGGCGTAATCAACCGAAACGGTGACAAATTCTTCGGATAGTCGAGAGATTTCCGGTTTTGACCAGAGAGTTTTTTCCATCGTGTCGCAGTTCAGACACCATTCGGCATTGAATTTAATCAAAACCGGCTTGCCCGATTTCTGCGCCGATTTGAGCGCGGTCTTGTAATTGGTTTGCCATCGAATCGCAGCCGTTGGATTTGCTTGTAAAAAGGTGGAAACGCCAAAAAGCAAAACGAACAAAGACGTGACAATTGATTTGATCAACATACCGATTATTTTTTTATTTTGAGAAGCACAAAATGGCGTTCAATTGTAAAATTTAAACGCAGCAAAGTAAATTCTTTTACAAAAGTTCGGTAAAAGCGTTTTACATTTCGGTTGGCACCGCCGTTTCAAATTCGAGCCAGCCGTCTGCCGTGAGACTAAATCGAACTGCCGGTTTTATTGATTCGATTCGACAAACTGCCGCAAAGCCCCACCCGCTTCGCCAGCCGCAGCGTAAATCTTCTCGCGGTTGTCGGGCGGAACTTGGCGTAATAAATGAAGAATCACGCCGATTTGTTCGCCTATTTGCTGTTTGAAATGATCTGAAAAGTCGTCTCTCTCAAATAACGGAAGAGCCAGCTCCAAAGCATTTATCGCGTCATTGGCAGCTCTTCCCCAATCTTCCAGCTTTATCAATTCCTCAATGCGATTTCTGATGTTTTTGACGAAATCCGGTAAAACGTGGAATTCGCCGCGCTGCAAACAAGTTTCCCGCACTCTCTCGCTGTTATCAAATTCAAAAACTGCTTCTGTTAATTTGTCGAGATTGGCAAGAGCAATGCCTTTATTCATCAAAGCCATTGCCAAATCCTTTGCTAGTTCATCACGATTTTCTTCTTCAACTAATCTGCGATAAATTTCAACTGCTTTGTTAAACTCATCAATCGCTTCTGTTAATTTGCTGAGATTGGCAAGGGCAATGCCTTTATTCATCAAAGCCATTGCCAAATCCTTTGCTAGTTCATTACGATTTTCTTCTTCAACTAATCTGCGACGGATAGAAATTGCTTTATCATATTCAATTACCGCTTCCGCTGCTTTTCCTAATTGCCGAAGAGCAATGCCTTTATTCATCAAAGCCATTGCCAAATCGTTTGCTAATTTATCACGATTTTCTTCTTCAACTAATTGGCGACGAATAGAAATTGCTTTGTTAAACTCACCAATCGCTTCTGTTAATTTGTCGAGATTGGCAAGAGCAATGCCTTTATTCATCAAAGCCGTTGCAAAATCGTTTGCTAGTTCATCACGATTTTCTTCTTCAACTAATCTGCGATAAATTTCAATTGCTTTATCATATTCAACAATTGCTTCTTTTAATTTTCCTAATTGCCGAAGAGCAGCACCTTTATTCATCAAAGCCATTGCCAAATTGTTTGCTAATTTATCACGATTTTCTTCTTCAACTAATCTGCGATAAATTTCAATCGCTTTATCATATTCAATTACCGCTTCCGTTAATTTTCCTAATTGCCAAAGAGAAAGACCCTTTCCGTTAAATGCGGTGGCGAGGTGATTTTCAAGGTCAGCACGTCCTTTTTTCGCGAACAAAAAGCCGTAAATTTGCCCGGCACAGCCGTAAAGATCAATCGCCCGCCGGAAATAATTATTGTAAAATGCTTCGTTTCCTTTTTCGTAGAGCAGTTTAGCGGCGTAATTTTCCAACGTCTGATCCGAAAAATCTTCAAAAAGCGGTAATACTTCGGACTTGCGGGCTTGCTCGCGGAAATAGGCGTGCAATTCGTAATATCTCGTCCGGCGCAAATCTTCAGTCACAGTCGCCAAACCGTGTTCAAATAAACGCGCTATCGCCTCAGCCGCCTGTTCTTCGTCGTCAAACAACGCTTCCAGAGCTTCGTAAGGCACTTTCCGGTTGAAAAACGCCATTGCACGCAAGAGCCGCTGCAAATCTTCGGACTGCGCTTTAATCTGCGCCGCGATGAGGGCTTTCGTCCGCCGAATCTCCGGTCTTTGCTCGTCGCGGTCATGCTCGTAAGCGTCAAATTTCGCCCACAATTCATCGTCATTCATAAACTTTGCGAAACTGATATTCTTTGCCGCCCACAAGGTTTTGATTTTCGGCGCCGTCAGATAATTGACGAGCGAGGAAACGGCTTGCGGAATATAGCAAACGTCTTCAAGAAACCGCACCAGCAGAGCTTCGTCGGCGCGGTCAAGCCCGGCTTCCGCTCCCTTCGTTCGCAAATAATCGAGCGCGTCCGCTTTCGGCAAGCCTTCTTTGAGCTTTTGTTTTACGTCGGTCAATTTATGCAGTCGCGCGTTGAAATGATCTTCCGGTTCGGATTGCGACAAAACGAGCGCGCGCAAATTGTGATTGCCTTCAAACAAAGCATTGAGAAAAGCGCGCGGTTCTGCTTCCGCGACCGCGTAGTTGCGTTTCGAGTCAAGCCACGATTCAAAATTTTCCAACACGAGCCAGATCGTTCCAATGTCTTTCAGCGCGCCGAACAAATGTTTGTTAATCCATTCCGCAGGTTTCTCGCCTTCCTGCGGGTTGTAATCGAGCCGCACGCCGAGCAAATCGGCAAAGTCGCTGACAATTTTTGAAATCGTCCGCGTCGAGCCGCAATCGAAACGAATAATCCGCTGCACTTTCGTTTGATACGCGGGCAATATCAAAGCGCCGTCGGTGATTTCCTGCAAGACTTTGGTCAACAAATAGGTTTTCCCGAAACCGCTCGGTGCGACGACCAGATGAAAACGCTCTCTGTCGTCACATATCGCTTGCAAAACCGCCGCAGTCTCTTCAACGCGGTCGTAAACTTCGACATTCAAATTCGGTAAATTTAAAACTTCAATAGTTTTCGATTGCTGCTGTTCTTTTAATTCGGCATGCAAACGGGCGATTTGTTGTGGAACCTCGCCCGAAAGATCAGCTTTCCTTGATAGCAGCATCTCGACCAATTGAATTAACCGTTCGAGCTTGTCGTGCGTTTTTAAATGCAGCTTGACGTTTTCTTCGTGAAAAAATGTGACTATTTCGGTGAAGTTAGCTATTTCCTTTCTGATCTCAACAATATTTGTTTGCAACTCGAAAAGAACGTCCCGAATTTCCTGCGTAATTTCTTCGAGATGTTGATTGGTGAAATTTTGCGCTTGATGGGCAATCTCGCCTTTGAGATCGTAAAAAAGCAGTTTGCTAAGAGCGGCTTCGACGCGGGGATTAGTTTTGTATTCCTCGCTGAAAAAAGCGCAGAGCAGCTTGAACCAATTCATCGGAACAGGCTCACGCCCCGTTTTGCTTTCGACAAGCCAGCCTTCACGGATTTTCTTTTCCAATAAATTGGCGATTTTAGGCTCTCCCAAATTAAGCAAATACCAGAAACGGATTTCTTTGATTGTGTCTTCCTGCAAATCAGTGACAAGTGTTTTGGCTGTTTCCGTCGTCAGAGGATAATCCGGTCGGGCAATGTCTATGATATTTTCGTAACCGACGATTTGGTCGGGAATATACGAAGATTTGTCAATTTCCTTAAGCCTTTCGTTTAAAAAATTAACAATTTTTATGAGCGACTTTTTTCTATCATCGTCTTCGCTCAGAAACTCGAACCAGCGTCTGATTCTGTTTTTGCCTTCTTTGGCTGATTGTTCTTCCGCAATCAAATCTTCCAAACAGGATTCGCACGCGCTTAAAGTAGCGTTGAGCTGCGCTCGTCGAAAAGCTTTTAATAAATCGTGGTTGAGCGGTTTGCCGTTTTCGTCAGTCTGCGTCGCCAATCTTTCGGCTGCAACGCGCCAAGCCGTGCCGAGTAATTTTCCGCTGCCTATCTTCAAAAGGTCGTAATAACCGTTTCCGGCAGCGGCTTCGAGCAGCTTTCCTGTAGCCCCATCGTCTGAGCCTGTCAAAAGCTTGACCGTCGCTGAAGTTGCTTGTTGGAGAAGAAAAATCGTTCCGCCGATTAACAAAGTGGTTGGTTCTGGCATAAAGTCTCCGAAAATAAGACAAGTTTTTGATAGTGCTTCTACAAAGTGTGGTCGAAGTCCGCGACAATCGTTTTAGGTGGAACGAAAGATAACATAAAACATTTTGCTAGTCATTAAGTAATTGCAGAGATAGTAGCGAGTTATTTCATCTGTTCGGGCAATGTCGAAGAAAATTCAAGCCACCCGCCGTTTGGATGGAAAAAGCCCAATTTTTGGGCGTGCAAACAGAGCCGCGCGAATTCGCGCCCGCCGTAAAGCGCATCGCCGACAATCGGATGTTTGATTTCGGCGCAGTGAATTCGCAATTGGTTGGTTCTGCCCGTAACTGGTTCAAGCTCAAGCAACGTTGCATCCGTGCGTCTCTCCAGAACTTTAAATTTTGTTTCGGATTCTTTGCCGTCCTGCAAAACTCGCCAGTGAGGTTTTTCTTCGAGTCTGCCAATCGGCGCGGAAATTGTTCCTTCGTTTTCCGACACCGCGCCTTCGACTAGAGCGGCGTAAATTTTCTTTACCAACTTGCGCTGAAAATGCGAACCCAAAATCCGCAAAGCGCGCGACGTCTTGGCGATGACGAGCAAGCCGGAAGTTTCTTTGTCGAGCCGGTGAACGATTCCGGGGCGTATCAATTTGGGATTTTCGATTTCGGATTTCGGATTGAGATGAAAAACCAGAGCGTTTGCCAGAGTCCCTGATTTATCGCTGTTTGTCGGGTGAACGAGCATTCCGGCGGGTTTGTCAACGACCAGAATTTCCTCGTCTTCAAACAAAATTTCAAGCGGAATGTTTTCCGGCGTCATTGCGGTTTTTGCCGCCGAGTCAATCGAAATTTCAACCACATCGCCGATTTTCAAGTGATAACCGACGGGTTGCGTTTCGCCGTTGACGAAACACTGATTTTGTCGAATCAAATCGGCGAGAAACATCCGGCTGTATCGGCTCAGATTTTCAAACGCGAATTTATCGAGCCGTTTTCCGGCGTCTTCCGTCATCGCTTGAAATCGAAAAGTTTGCTGCATTTGAACGAAAAGTTTGAAAGCGTACTTTGCCGACGTTTTCGGCTTGTTAGAATTTACCTAAAAGGCGAGGAAAACTGAAAATGCGATTGAAGGGAAAAACGGCATTAATTACGGGCGCGGGGTCTGGAATCGGAAAAGCGACGGCGCTTTTATTTGCCAAAGAAGGCGCTAAAATCGCTGCGCTCGAACGGGACGAAGAAGATTTGCAGAAAACTGTAGCGAAAATCAAACGAGCGGGCGGCGAAGCCGTCGCGGTTGTTGCAGACATTTCTTCAGCTTTAGAAATGCGGCGGGCGCTGGAAAAAACAATTGAAAGCTTCGGGCGGCTCGACATCGTTTTCGCCAACGCCGGAATCAACGGCGTGTGGGCGCCGATTGATGAATTGGAGCCTGAGGAATGGGACAAAACAATCGAAACAAATCTGCGCGGAACGTTTCTGACCGCAAAATACTCGATTCCTCATCTGCGAAAACGAGGCGGCTCGATAATTATTACTTCTTCAATCAACGGCACGCGAGTTTTTTCAAATGCCGGCGCAACGGCTTATTCCAGCACGAAAGCGGCGCAAGTCGCGTTTGCGAAAATGGCTGCGCTCGAACTGGCGAAACATAAAATCCGCGTCAACGTCATTTGTCCGGGCGCAATCGAAACCAACATCGAAGAAAGTACCGAAAAGCGAAACATCGAAAAAGCGAGCGAGCCGGTCGAATTTCCCGAAGGTACGACGCCGCTCACGGACGGTGAACCCGGAACTGCCGGGCAGGTCGCCGAGCTTGTTTTATTTCTGGCTTCCGATGCCGCTTCGCACATTACCGGAACCGAAATTTACATTGACGGCGCTGATTCGCTTTTGCGAGGTTAGGGATTTCACCGCAGAAACACGAATAGAAAAAGAAGAGGAGAAGAGGGGAAAAGGAGTAAAGGAATTAATCCCCTTATTTCCTCTTCTCCTCTTCTCCTTTTCTCCTCTTTTTACCACTCTGTGGTAATTTACTTTCGTGAGTGAGGAGATCGAAAATCTGACCAGCGATTTACCCGATGCCGAGAGCGCGAAAAGGTTTTTCTCCGAACTCGAATCAAAACACCCG
Organism: Pyrinomonadaceae bacterium; assembly: GCA_036387135.1. GTDB lineage: Bacteria > Acidobacteriota > Blastocatellia > Pyrinomonadales > Pyrinomonadaceae > JALZCH01. The sequence goes on from DASVUH010000067.1 coordinate 19,783, forward strand.
AACGAAGCGAAAAAACTGTTGCGAGAGCAAAATCGCGGTTTGCTTTCAGACGTTTTGGCGCTGGCGGCGTGGAGTCCTTTTCTGGCGACTACTCTTTCGCAACATCCCGAATACATTGTCTGGCTCGGTCGAAACAGGCGCGAAAAACAAAATCGGACGCCGGAAGATTTGCTCGAATCTCTGGCGCGTTTTGCGCTGACAAATTCCGCGCTCGACACGCACACTTTGCTCGCGCGTTTTCGCCGCCGCGAGCTTTTGCGGATTTATCTCAACGACATTCGCAATTTAGTAACAATTGCGGAAACGACCGAAGAGCTTTCAAATCTCGCCGACGCCTGTTTGGAACACGCTCTTCGCGTTGCCCGACAGGAATTGGATAACCGCTTCGGCGTCCCGCTCGAATCGGACGAAAAAGGAAAAGCGCGGCGCGCCGAGTTTTGCGTCGTCGCGCTCGGAAAACTTGGCTCGCGCGAATTGAATTACGCTTCAGACATTGATTTGCTGTTTCTTTATTCGAGCGATGGAACGACGAGCGGAACGGGCGCGCGCGGCTCGGTTTCCAACCGCGAATATTTCGTCAAATTGGCTGAAAAATTAACCAATATCGTCGGCTCGCAATCGAACGAAGGCGCGGCTTATCGCGTTGATTTGCGGCTTCGCCCGCATGGGCGCGTAGGCGGGCTGGCGATTTCTATTCAGGAAGCCGCTAATTATTACAAACAAACGGCGCGCGATTGGGAGCGGCAGGTTTTGCTGCGTTCCCGCTCGGCGGCTGGAGACGCGCCGCTTTTTCGCAGGTTTTGGACGGAAGTCGAGAGCTTTGTTTATAGAACCGATGTATCGGTCGAGGATGCTTTAGCGGCGGTTCGTCTTTCAAAACAGAAAATCAATCAGGAACAGCGGGCGGAAAACGGTTTTAACGTCAAGCTCGGAACGGGCGGAATCAGGGAAATCGAATTTATCGCACAGGCTTTACAACTTGCGCGCGGCGGCAGCGACGCCTGGCTTCGCGCGCCGCATACTTTGATTGCGCTGCGGCGTTTGGCTGACCGCGCTTATCTGGCGGAAAACGAGCTGGCGGCTTTGTCCGACGCTTATGTTTTTCTGAGGCGGCTCGAACATCGCCTGCAAATGGAACACGGGCTGCAAACACACGCCGTTCCAGGCGGCGGCGAAAAGCGCCGTCTTATCGCGCGACGGATGAATTTTTCCGAAACCGAAAGTTTCGACGAATCTTTATCAATTCATACTGCCGCGGTCAATCGAATTTTTGAAAAAGTTTTTCGAGTGTGGAATGCGGAATACGGGGTGCGGAATGAAAACGCAGATTTAATTGCACCGATTGAAGCGCGAATCGAGCAAATTGTTGCCGACGCAGCGATAAAAACAGACGATGCTAAATTTCAACCACAGAATTATTCTGAAATTTTACAAAAAGCAGTTGCCGACGCAGAAAATTTTCACGACGAATTGGCGATTTTGCGCGTGGAATGGCGGAAATTTTACGAAGAAATCCGTCAATTCGATGCCGCCGAAAAATTGTCGCTTTCCGAATCAAAACGCCTGCAAACCGAATTAGCCGAAGCCGCAATAAACGCCGCGCTGCTGATTTCCAAAAAGGAAATGAGCCGGAGATTTCATTCCGCATTCAACACTCCGCATTCCGCGCTCGATTTGGCTGTTTTAGGTTTGGGAAAGCTCGGTTCGGGCGGAATGGATTTCGGTTCGGATTTGGATTTGATTTTGATTTACGACGATTCAAAAGAATCTCCGGTTGATAAATTAACGAGCGCAGAATTTTACGCGCACGCGGCTGAAATTTTTGTCGGCTCGCTGTCGAGCTTGACGCGCGAAGGTTTTTTGTATCGGGTTGATTTGCGGCTGCGCCCCGACGGGAAAAACGGGGCGGTTTGTTCGGGCGCTGATTCGTTTTTGGATTATGTCCGCACGCGCGCGGCAGTTTGGGAATGGCTGGCTTACGTCAAATTGCGGGCGGCTGCCGGAAATCTCGATTTTGCTCAAAGCGTTGAAGAAAACGCCCGAAAAAACATTCACGAGCGCGCATGCGAGATTGAAAAAACGGAATTAAAAGCCGAAACAAAAAGAGTGCGCGAATTGCTCGAACGCGAAAAAACGAAAAATTTAAGACGCGGAGAAATAGACATCAAATACGGCGCGGGCGGGCTTCTTGATGTCTATTTTGCGGTCAGATTTTTGCAGTTGCGCGACAGAGTGCCGGATGAAAATGAAAATCGCTCGACCGCCGCAACGCTCGAACGATTACGCGCCGCCGGTTCGCTCGATGAAGAAGATTTTACGGCGCTCTGGTACGGCTACGATTTTTTGCGTCGCGTTGACCATGCTTTGCGGCTTGCGGCTGGACGCGCAACCAGAATTCCTTCGTCGTCGCACCCGCTTTTAAATCAAGTCGCCGTTCGCGTTCAAATTTCCGAAAAAGAGCTGCTCGAACTGCTCGTTTTGCACACAACGGAAATACGAGCCGCTTTTAACGGACTTTTCCGATAAATAAACGTCGCGCGCCGGTATAACAGTTGAAAAAGTGTCGCAATTGCAGTAAATTACGATGTGCATTCCGCGTAAAATACTCTCTTTTTTGTAGAAAGCTTAAAAAGCAAATGAAAATCTCAAAATCAATCAAAATCGTGTTTCTCACCGCGTTCGTTTTAGGCGCGTTTTCTGCAATAAACGCGCAAACCGAGACGCTGACCAACGCCGAAATCGTGCGGATGTCGCAAGCCGGTTTGAGCAAGCAAATCATCATTCAAAAAATTTCGGTTTCGACAGCTAAGTTTGAGCTGACGACCGATGAATTGGTGAATTTAAAAAAAGCGGGCGTTGACGACGACGTGATTGCCGCGATGTTCGAGGTTAGTCGCAAAATCAACAAACAAAACGCCGGAACTCTCATCGAGCCGAATCCGAATCCGCCGCCCAAAAAAGACCCGGACAAAACGGCGGCGCAGCTTTTGAAAGAAGCAAAAACAATTTCATTCTCGAAAAGCTCGGTTTATCCGGCGCTCAAAGATGTCGAAAGCTCTCTGATGAACAGGGAACGCCGCGCGCGTTGGGAGAGTTTCAATTTAACGATTGTGCAAAACGGTTTCGAGGCTGATTTGATTGTGGAAATCGGGCGCGAGTTTTTGACTCATTACAATTTCCGCGTCGTTGACGCCAAAACCGGCAGAACCATTGCCGCTTCCGGCGTAACTTCGATGGGCGGCGCGCTTGCCGGAAACGTCGCCGACAAATTGATCAAAAGGTTGAACGAGGTTTTGGCGAACGAATCGAAATAGTTCCCGGATGTTACGCTAAATCGGGCAAAACCAATTGATTAAACAAAGAAAATTTCTTGCTCTTGCAACGATTTTGTCCCTAAAGTGTGTCCAATCTTTACATTCCATTAGACGACGAAAATAAACAATTTAAAAGGAGTTAATATGAAAAGCAAATTATTTTCACCGGTCGTGGTTGCCGTAATTGCTTTGTCCCCGAGTTTTAACGTTTTCGCACAGGAAGTTCTAAATAATAAAACAATCATTGAAATGGTCAATGCCGGATTTGGAAAAGCCGTCATTATCGGAAAAGTAAAATCCAGCGCCGGGAAATACGACCTTTCGATTGATTCTTTAATGGCGCTCAAAAAAGCGGGTATTGACGACGAGATTGTTGCCGCGATGATTGAAGCTTATAACCGCACAATGGGCACAGGCGGAAGCGCGGCGGCTGTTTCATCAGACCCTAACGACCCGCTGTCGCCGCATAATTACGGCGTATATCTTTTTGAGGAAACGGAGGGCGCGCGCAGATTGACGCAAATTGAACCATCGGTTTCGGCGCAAAACCGCACTGGCGGAAAGGTTACACGGGCAATCACGCCGTTCGGATTAGGAAAAGTGAAAGTCAAAGCCAATCTTTCGGGAACCGCTTCTAAAATTCAACTTAAACAAAGCCAGCCGGTTTTCTATTTTTATCTCGACGCGAAAAGCGGCGGCTTGGATACCTTAAGCGGAATTCCGTCAACGCCCAACGAGTTCGTGCTTGTCAGATTCAATATACGCGACGATAACAGGGAATTGACAATTGCAAAGAGCAACGCTTACGGCGCGAAGGGAGGTATTTCGGATGAAAGCGTCGTGGAGTTTACATCTGAAAAAGTGGGTGAAGGAATTTACAAAATCACGCCGAAAGCTCCGCTCAAAAACGGCGAATACGCTTTTTATCTTTTAAATTCGGGAAATTCAAATGCGAGCAGGGCGATTGGCTCGAAATTCTTCGATTTTGGAATTCGTCCTGCTAATTTGTAAGTTGTCATCAACAAATCGTTTCGACCGCTTTTCAACACAAAATTACAAATAACAAGAAAAGACGCCCGGCTGTCGTAGTTTGGGCGTCTTTTCTTTTAACTCCGGGGCAATTGTTTTGCTACCGCTTAGATAATCCATCTTGCGCCAGGAAATCAACATTAAGAGATTCGCCCGTTACCATTAAAACTTGCGGCGCAAAACTGTAACGCTTGCTAACAATTGTAATCACCGCGCTGCTCCCGGCAGCGACATCATTAAAACGGTAACGTCCGTTAATTGAGGTGCGCGCATAACGAGTCTCACCGTTTTCATTCGTCAAAGCAACCAGAGCATTAAAGAGACCGCGCCCATTCGAGGTTATCACTCGTCCGCTGATTGTCACCGAAGCGGCTGTCGGCGAAGACTGTAATTCATAAGCGCCTATATCCGTACCGTCGCCTCCGGCTGCATTTGGAGTCGAGGGCAAATCAACCCGACGAGCAAAGCCGCGCTGGTCGGTCGCCGCACCGGAGTTAATACCGGCGTCAATCGCAGGAGAACCTGGTAAAAGCGCGTGAGTTTGCGTCGGACCGCCGTTGTCAGCGAGCGATCCCAGTTTTGGGTCGCCTCCAATTAGGTTAAAAGAGCTTGTTGGTGAGACTCCGCCTGCGATGTCGGGCGAAGAAGAATTAATTACGAGGTTTCCGGCGACAATCGTATTCGTTAAAATTAACGATCCTGAGGCACTGTTGAAAATTCCTCCGCCGCTGCCCGGACCTACGGCGCCTTGCGCTGTATTGGCAGTGATTGTCGAGCTTGTGATCGTCAATGTGCCCGTATTGTAAATCCCTCCTCCGTATCTCGCCGTATTGCCGCTGATGGTGGAATTCGTTAATGATGCCGTGCCTCCGTCATTATAAATACCTCCGCCGCTGGTACCGCAGCCGTTGCAGAGTTCTGCATTATTCCCGCTAACGGTTGAGTTTGCAACCGTCAACGTTCCGGTGCTGTAAATACCACCGCCGACACCGCCCGCTCCTCCGCCCGCCGGTGAAAAATTACCGCTCACGCTTGAGTTTGTTAACGATAGAGTTCCGCCATTATTATAAATGCCGCCGCCAAAACGAAACGGCGCGGCTGGCGTGACTGTTCCGTAACCGCCCGTAATCGTGACGCCTTCGAGTGAAAGATTCGCGCCCGGGTTTACAACAAAGACGCGGCTTGTGTTATTGCCTGAAATAAATAACCGGCTCGCCCCGGATGCGTTTGTAATAGTCAACGCGCCCGCGGTTGAGGTTGCATTTACTACCAACTGACCGCTTGTTAACGTGATTGTGCAAACCCCGCCCGCCGTGCAATTTGGGTCGCTTGACGGAATCGAAAAGTTTATTTCGTCGTCTTCGACGGTTAAGTTTGCATCTGCAATCGCCGCCCGCAAACTGCCTGCACCATTATCCGCAGTTGTTGTCACCGTGTAAGCTGCCGCTTGAGCGCCAACCGAAAATAGGATGACGAGACAAAACGCCAAAATAACGACGAAAAATGTGTGTCCCGCGAGCTGTTTCATTATGACTGTCTCCTGCTCATTTGTGATTTTATTTGCTTCGCTCTCTTTATAATCGCCTTAGTAAATATTTTACGCACATACAGCATAAGGGCAGTAAATTTTTAGCGCAACTAAAGCCTGGACAATTTCGTCTGTCATCTGCCTTGTTTGAGCAGATGTAAAATTAAATTCTGTTTTAAATTGTTCGTTCGGAGTTTTCTTTGTCAATATTTGAATTTTCCCGTTTAAGTTTCGCTATACTTTATATATGCGAACTGCGCTCATTCATCATCCGATTTGTTTAAAACACGACACAGGCGAAGGACACCCGGAAACCCCCGCGCGTTATACGGTCGTTATGGACGCGCTCAAAGGCGACGAAGCCTTGTGGGAGAATTTGATTGAAATCGAAGCTCCGGCTGCGCCGCGCGGAAACATTTTGGCTTGTCACACGCCGCAGCATTTTAAGCGAATCGAAAACGCCGCCGAAGAAGGCGTTGAATATCTCGACGCCGATACTATTGTTTCATTGCAATCGTTTGAAGTCGGTTTGCACGGCGCTGGCGCGGCGTGTCGAGCGGTTGATGCGGTAATGAACGGGGAAGCGGACAATGCTTTTGTGGCGATGCGTCCGCCCGGACATCACGCGACGCGCGAAGCGGCGATGGGATTTTGTTTGTTTAATAATGCGGCGATTGCCGCGCGTTACGCGCAGCAGAAATATAAGGAAATCGAACGAGTCGCCATTGTTGATTGGGACGTGCATCACGGAAACGGGACTCAGGGAATTTTTTTCGACGACCCGACGGTTTTCTTTTTTTCGATTCATCAATATCCGTGGTATCCGGGAACCGGCTCGCGCGGCGAAACGGGACACGGGCGCGGGCGCGGTTTTACGCTCAACGTTCCGGTCAAAGCGCAAACGCCCGCAAAAGAACAGCGCCGGATGTTTGAATCCGCAATCGAGAACATCGCCGGGCAATTCAAACCCGATTTGATTATCGTCTCCGCCGGTTTCGACGCGCATTTGACAGACCCGCTCGGACAGCTTCAGCTTGAAAACGAAGATTTCGTGTCGCTGACGCGCACGGTCAAAAATTGGGCGAAAGAGGTTTGCGGCGGAAAAGTTGTTTCCTGTCTCGAAGGCGGCTACAATCTCAAAACGCTTGGCGAAACCGTCCGCGCGCACGTTTCGGAATTGAGAAGCTAGAATTTAAATTGTCTTCAATTCTTAATTCTAGCTTCTCAATTCTAAATTCATTAAGGAGTCAGAAATGCCCGATTTGGAAATTCAATGCGTCCATTGTAAAGAAGTTTTCTTGTTTTCGGAAAAAGATCAGGAAGCGTTTTATCGCCGGAATATGGCGCCGCCGCAGCGTTGTCTGCAATGTCGCCCGACGCGAAAAAAACTGGAAACCGGAGCCGCTTCCAACAATCGTTATGAAATCGTCTGCGACCGCTGCGGGAGAAAAGACACCGTGCCTTTTGCGCCGAAAACCGGGCGCTCGGTGATGTGTTCCGAGTGTTATTCGTCAACCCGGCAGCGCGTCCGAACCGCTTAGAATTTCTTCATCCGGCATTTATCATTTAACAATTCACGAAAGATTTGCGCTTGAAAATTAAATGATAAATGTTTAATTTAAAATGACGAATGGATTTTGAAACAATCAAATTTGAGCTGCTGGAATCGGTCGCCGTCGTGACGCTGAATCGTCCCGACGCGCTCAACGCGCTTTCTTTGCAGCTTGTCAAAGATTTGCGCGAAACGCTGCGGCAGGTTGCCGAACAGCGTGCGCGGGCGGTTGTTTTAACGGGCGCCGGACGCGCTTTTTGTTCGGGCGGCGATTTGCGCGAGATGCGGCAGATTGCCGAGAAGACCGGAAATCTGGCGGCGTTTTTTGAAGAGCCTTTGAAAGCTCTGCACGATTGCATTTTGACGATCCGGCAAACGCCCGTTCCGTTTGTCGCCGCCGTTAACGGCGTTTGCGCCGGAGCCGGAACAAATTTTGCGCTCGCCTGCGACATCGTTTTCGCGGCGGAAAACGCGACGTTTAATCAAGGCTTTGTGAAAATCGGTTTAACGCCCGATTGCGGCGGAAGTTATTTCCTGCCGCGCGTTGTCGGCGAAAAGCTCGCCGCCGAAATGTTAATGACCGGAGACGCAATCACTGCGAAACGCGCGTTAGATATTGGAATGATAAATCGGGTTGTCGCTGACGCCGAACTGATGACCGAAGCCGTTAATTTTGCACTGCGTCTCGCGCAAATGCCGACCGCCGCCATCGGGCGAATCAAACAGATGCTCGCCGCAACCTGGACAAACGATTTGCCGACGCAGCTTGACGCAGAACACGATTCGCAAATTCAAAGCGGCAAATCAATTGATTTTAAAGAAGGCGTCACGGCATTTTTCGAGAAACGTAAACCGATTTTTAGAGGTGATTGAAAATTTGATTTAATTTTTTGGCTTAAGCCGTCGGCAATAGCCGGCGGCTTTTTTTTAATTTGTTCGTCGTTCGTCGTTCGTTGAAAAGAAGACCGACGAACGACGAACAACGAACCTGATTTTTATGTCTTTAACTTACGCCCAGCTTTTGGGCGGCAAACGCGATTTCAGGAATTTATGGCTCGGACAAGTCGTTTCCGAGCTTGGCAACTGGTTTAATTTTATCGCCGGTTTAGGATTGGTGCGCGTTGTTTCTGGCGCAGCGCCGGACGCGGCTGCTATTATTCTGGTCGCTCGCACCGCGCCTTTCGCCTTGTTTATGCCGCTCGCGGGCGCGCTGGTTGACCGCGCTTCGCGGCGCACTGTAATGCTTGTCACGGATTTTGCGCGCGCAGTCGTCGCGCTCGGTTTTTTGCTTGTTAACGAGCCGGGAGATTTGTGGATTGCTTATTTGTGTTCCGTCATTTTGTCGCTTTTAACTGCATTTTTTGAAGCTGCGAAAAACGCGGCGATGCCGAACGTCACGGGCGACGAAGGTTTGCTTGCCGGCAACGCTTTGATGTTCTCGTCCAGATTTTTGCTGATGAGCGTCGGCGCGGCTTTAGGCGGCGCAGCTTCGGCTTATTTCGGTTATCAAATCGCGTTTGTTATTAACGCCGTTTCATTCGTCGTCTCGGCTTATTCGATTTGGCTGATTCCGGGCGAAGCGATGCACAGTCAAAAACCGAAACCGCAAATTGATTTGGAGAATCGCGTAGCGTCGGTTTTCAGCGATATAAAAGACGGTTGGAGTTTTATTAAAGGGCATCCGCTCGTTCTGACGATTATCGGCGTCAACATCATCTGGGCTGTCGGCGGCGGAGCGGTAAATCTGATTGCCGACCGTTTGGGCGGCGTTGTTTTCGCCGGAAAAGACGGCTGGAGCGCGGACGGCGCGGTTGCCGCGATTTACACCGCCGCCGGTTTCGGTTTGTTCGTCGGAATGATGCTGGCGCGCAGAGTCGGCGATTTTGTCGAGCGTCAAAAGCTCGTCGTTCCGTTTATCGGCTGGATGTTGATTTTTCAGGGCGTTTTATACGCCTTTGCCGGATATTTGCCGAATTTATGGCTGGTGATGGCAGTGATAGTTGTTTCGCGCGCGTTGCTCGGAGTCGAATATGCCGTTCAGGAAACGATGTTGATGCGCGCCATCCCGGACGATTTGCGCGGGCGCGTGATGACGACCGACCGCGCTGCTGAGATTTCAATTTTCAGTCTGTCGAATCTGGCTGGCGGCTGGTCTCTATACGCGATTTCGCCGCAAATGCTGACAGCGATTTCCGGCATTCTATCAGCAGTTTCCGGTTTGTTTTGGTTTTTCAGAGTTTCAAAAAATAAACTGAATTTGCAGAACGCCGAAACTAAACCGATGGTTAAAGCCGAAGCGTAATGATTGAAGGTGACAGGTTTAATCACACAAAGGCGTAAACATTGTCTTCTTCAAACCGCTTTTGCTGAAGCTGACAAATGAATGAAACGCCGGTTTTGACGGCTTGGCGAATGAGCATTTATTTTAATCTGCGTTTCATAAAAACCGCGATCTCGCCATCGGGATAATCGGCGTTGGAATAATATGAAATATCCACGCCTTCGATTTTGAAACCGAGCTTGCGGTAAACCTCAATAGCGGCGGCGTTCGTGTTTTGTGTCTCGCAAACGATTGTTCTGAGTTCTGAATCTTTCGCTTTCTTCGCAGCACATTCCATCAATCGTTTGCCGATGCCGAGATTACGATGCGTTTCCGCAACGTGAAATTCACACACCCACAAACTTTGATTCCACGAGCGCGCTTCGGCAATTGCAAAACCGACAAGCAAATCGCCGTCAAATGCTCCGAATGAATAACCGTCTTTGAGAACCTGGTTATATCGCTGAGTTATTTCATCGTCAAAATGGTCGTACTTTTTGACATAAGGTTGATGGAGGGCGACGAATCCAAGCTCAATCGAAATGTGGTTTCCCGCATCGGTAAGCACAACTTCATACTTTCCCTTTGAAGAGTAGCCGCTCGCAACCCGCTGCAAATCTGCCTGATTCAGATTTTCCAAAGCATAGACTTCAATCATTGCTTTCTTCGCTTCTTTCCAAATTGCGGGCGGTGCATTTGAAGCGTCTCCTTTTCCCGGTTTACAAATAAAAATCTTTTAAAGTTCTCGCTCCTAAAGTTCTCGCTCCGCTAGTCGCTTTAAATTGATCGAAAAGAATAACAGCGACCGAATAATGGTAATGCGGTATAATAAACAATTATCGCAAACAAGCGCGTAATAATTGACTTTAAATAAATTAATGCAGATAGGAATATATGAAACAGGAAGAAAAAATAGAAGATTCCAAGTCCGTAGAAAATCCGACAAACGTTTCTGAGGAAGAGTCAAACGGGGAAGAAACCACGACGGATTTGTCTCCTCTGGCGGATTCCGGGAAAGCTGATAATTTACCCGTCGAAAGCATCGGTTCATACGCCAGAATAGGCGAGCTGCTTGACGGCGAAGGTACGGAAAAACGCGGTCAGGCTGATTCCGAAAGCTAAAAAGCACGGTCGGGTGCCTGCTTTTTAGCTTCTGAATTAACGCCCGGAAAATTGGTTCTCAGGATTTTGTAGCAGGGTTTTTTCAGTTCCGGCTTAAAAGCCGGATGGCGTCCAGCTTCCGTTGACATCGCCGATTAAGACGGCTGTGTAGTTCTCGTCGGGATCGAATCTTAAAGCGGAATAGCTGCGCGAAGGGGGCGCAAATTTCCATTGTCCGGCTGCACCGGTTGCCGTTGTTTGCCCGTTAGCGGCAACATAACGCAGGATTTGGGTCGCGTCGAATGGAGTGATTGTTCCGTTGCCATCCGTATCGGCTGCCAATTGTTGATTTGAGTTTAAAGCATTCTGTCCTTGCCCGTTAGCTGCTATGTGACGCAAAACCATAGTTGCGTCAAATGAGCTGATGCCGTTTTCATCTCCCGTCTTTGACAGCGTTACTGAGTAGCTGCCATTGGCAGTTAAATTCTTAAGCAGGTAAAAACCCGTAGAATCGGTTGTTGCAGAAGCCGGAGTTGTACCTCCGATTACAGCCGATACGCCGGACACAAACTTTTGCGATTGGTTTGCCGGCGTCGTGCCGTAAGAAACCGTGCCGGAAATGCCGATTGTTTCTTTTGCCAGTTCGCCCAGATATGAAAGCGCGAGCCTGGTGAATTTAAGGGCGTGATCGGCGTTGTTGTTGCTTTGAGCAATGGTGTCGGTAGTTTGATGAATGTTCGGATTCCCGGGAAAAGGTGATTCAAACGGAAAAGAAGCCGGATAACCTTTGTAATACCAGGAAGCGTGATCGGAGCAGCCGTAACCGCAAGTCGAATTTAGGACGGTGAGCGTCGGCTGGTAAGTCGCAATTAAATCGCGGAGAAACTGATTTTGCGCAGCGTTTGTGTAATCGGTAATGATGCCGATGTCAACGTTCGGGTTATTTTTATAATTCGTCATATCGAGCTGCAAAACACCGACGACGTTGACTCCGCGCGTTTGAAAATCCGTAGCTATTTCATTTGAACCGCGCAAACCGATTTCTTCCGCCGCGTAAGCCATAAATTTAACGGTGCGTTGCGGATGAAAATTTTTGGCGAAAAGGACGCGGATCGCTTCGGTCATACTCGCAATGCCCGAAGCGTCGTCGTCCGCACCCGGCGCCAGTTCTGAGTTGCGGTTGATCGAATCCTGATGTCCGCCGACAACGACAACTTCATCGGGAAAAGTCGTCCCGCGCACGGTCATAATAATTGAAGGTTGCGGCGATGTAGTCGGCGAATGATTAAAAAACTCAACCGTAACGTCGCGGCGTCCGACGGCAAGCTCAGTCCATTTGTTTTTTATCCATTTCGCAGACTCAAAACCGCTCGGCGAATCGTAACGGCGAGTAATAAAATCAGTCGAAAGCCTGATGATTGTCTCTCGAATCTGCGATTCCTGAGCTTCGGCGTGAAGGGAATTGACCAGCGTCGGATTGTTAATTGCGTATTCAACCGCCTGTAGATTCGAGTCGGTTCGCAAACCGTCTTCAACCGCGAGGCGCGCCGCTTCCGGCGTTTCGTGCGAGGTAAAACCGCCGCATTTTTGAAACTCTTCGTGCATATTCCGCGTCAATTCGAGCATTTGCCGCTCATCAGCCGCAACGACCAGAAATCCCGCGCGTCTTTCGACAACTTTCAAATCGAGGTTGTCGCCTTTGTTTTGAACAACCTTTTGAATGTGTCGAAGCTCTTTTTCGTCAACAGTTACCCAGCGCACAGAGGACGAATCATCCGATTTTTTGGCGGCGCTTTCGTTCGTTTGAGCGTAAGATTTTAGATTGCCGAAGATTGCCGAAATTATGAGAATCAATAAAATTGCGAGTGATGCGAGTAAAAGATAATGCCTGCGGTGGACGGATAAGGTGGTCATAAAACTAAACCTCTCTGCTGTGAGCCGGTTATAGTATTGCTAATACTATAACTTATTGCAATAGCCAGGCGTTTCTGGCGCGATTCCGGGTTAAATAATTTTACTGAACATTATTGTTTGACAGCGGATGCGTTTTGCTTGAGAGTGATTCGAGTATTTATTTTATCAATCGAAAATTTTTCTTTTTGCCCGTTTGACCAGACAACTTCAAAGCTAGCAATTTTGGCGTTTTCTCCAATTCCGATATGAATTATTTGTTCGTTTTGCGAAGCGTAACTTGCGCCGCTGATTAAATCAAAACGCTGGCTCAAATTCCCCGCCGTCACAAAAACGGTAGAGCCGATTGCGTCTTTCGGAGTTTTTTGGGAAACATCGCCGACGAGCTTGACGGCGAGCCAATTATTTTTCGATTCGCCGACATTTCGCAGCAGAGTCGGCGTCGCACCTGCATTTGCGACCACGGCGTCTTCTCGTCCGTCGTTATCAAAATCCGCTATCGCCAGCCCGCGCGCGGGAACTGCAATCGCCAAACCGCTGTTCGGCGCGGCGGCGATTCGTTCAAATCTGATTTGTTTGCCGTTTCGCACGTTTTTGAAAAGCAGCAATTGCTGCGCGTAGCTTGTTCCCCATTGAAAATTATCAACGCCCGGATAAACGTGACCGTTAGCGACGAGAATGTCTTTCCAGCCGTCGTTATCGAAATCGAGAAACGAAGTTCCCCAGCCGAGAAACGGAATCGTCGGTTCGCCCAGCCCGGCTTGAAAAGTCACGTCGTTAAAATTCGCGTCGCCGTCGTTGCGGTAAAGCGTGTTTGAATCGTCGCTAAAATTAGTTATGTGAAAATCAACGCGCCCGTCGTTGTCATAATCGCCGACCGCCAAACCCATTCCGGCTTGCTCGCGCCCGTTTTCATTGAGAGCGACGCCCGATTGATAGCCTATTTCTTCAAATGTGCCGTCGCCTTTGTTCAAATAAAGTTGTTTCGGAGTCGAATCATTGACGACCAGCAAATCAAGCCGGCGGTCGTCATTAACGTCAACAAATACCGACGAAAATCCGTAATAATTGCCTTCGTCTCTAACTCCGATTTTGTCGCCGACTTCTTCAAACGTGCCGTCCGGCTTTTGGTGAAAGAGCTTATCTTTTGCCCCTTTTAGCCCGCGCGGACCGCACATCACCGGCTGACCGCGAAATTGACACGGATTGGCTGCCGCATTCACGCCTTTGCCAGCATCAATCGGACTTGGCGGCAGATTTTTCAAATCGAATTCGATATACGCCGGAACGAACAAATCCAGTCTGCCGTCCCGGTCGTAGTCGCCGAATGCCGCTCCGGTGTGCCAGCCTCGAATTGCCAGTCCGACTTTTTCCGCCGCATCGGTAAAAGTGCCGTCGCCATTGTTTTTATAAAGTCTCGAAGTACCGTAATTGCCGACAAACAAATCGGAAAACCCGTCGTTGTTATAATCGCCGACCGCCACGCCCATACCCCAGCGCTCGTTTGCGACGCCCGCTTTTTCGGTCACGTCTTCAAACTTCCAATTGCCGAGATTGCGAAAGAGCGCCGAGCGCTGAGGTTTTTCTTTGCCAAGCTCGGCATTCATGGTCGAACCGTTTAAAAAATAAATGTCGGGCTTTCCGTCATTATCGTAATCAAAAACCGCAACCGTGCAGGCAGCCGTTTCGATGATGTAGTTTTTATCTTTTCCGCCCGAAACACATTGGAAATTTTTAAGCGCGGTGGTTGCCGTCGCATCTTCAAAAATTTTCGGGGCGTTCGCGTCAACAATCCCGACTGTGCGTTTTGATGCGTAAGTTTTGGCTTCGCCGGTGGAAACTCCGCCCATTTGCTGTGTTTGGGCGAAAACGGAATCTAAGGTAATTGCCGATAACACGGCTAAAAATAAAAACTTTTTCATTGCTCTTTGATCGTGAGATAACGGTCAATTGCCGGATTTTCTATTTTTTGAATTTTTCCGCTCGTCCAGCGAATCTCGATTTGTTTGACGGCGGAAGATTCGCCCAACCCGACTAAAATTCGGGGATCGTTTGCCGAAATGTAACTGCCCGCGCTCGAAACGTCGAAAATCTGTTTTTTACCGCTCGCGTCGGTCACAATCACGCGCGAGCCTTCGCCGCGAGGCGTAGATTTTGCGCCGCGCAAATCAATTCCGAGCCAATGATTTTTCGTGCCGTTGTTTTTTAAAACGATTGGCGAACCGTCTGTTTGCGCGATAACAACGTCAGCGTCGCCGTCGTTGTCCAAATCTCCGACAGCCATTCCGCGAGCCGATAAATCAATTTTAAACGCATTGCCGGCGGCAAACGAAACGTTTTGAAATTCTTTTCCGGCGTTGCGCATCAGAAGCGGAGCTTGTTTGTATTTCAAAAACGACGAGGTTTTTTCAATCGTATCGAGAACGTGGCTTTGCGCGACAAATGCATCGCGCCGCCCGTCGTTATCGGCGTCCACGAATTTGATTCCCCAGCCCGCGCCCAAAATCGAGATTTGCCCGACTCCGCTCGACTGCGTTACGTAATCGAAAACATTGTCGCCCAAATTTCGATAAAGCGGATAAGTTTCGTTCGAGAGAGTCGTGATGATTACGTCCTGACGCCCGTCGCCGTCATAATCGCCAGCGTCAACGCCCATTCCTGAAAAACGTCTGCCTTTTTCATCGAAAGCAGCGCCCGCCGTCAAAGCCAAATCTTCAAAAGTGCCGTCCGCTTTGTTGCGGAAAAGCTGCTGCTCGCTGTTGTCGTTGGCGACGAAAACATCAGTCCAGCCGTTATCGTCGAAATCTGCGAACGCGACGCCCAGAGCTTTGCCTTTTGATGCGGCGATTCCAGATTTTTCCGAAACGTCTTCAAATGTGCCGTCGGGTTTTTGATGAAAAAGCAGCGATGTCGCGGGTTTGAAATTATCCGGGTGACAATAAGCGCGATAACCCGGTCGCGCGTCGCCGCAGACGAGCGAGCCTTTTTCAAAATCCCAAATCAGATAACGCGCGACGAACAAATCGAGTTTTCCGTCCCGGTCGTAATCGAAAAAACCGGCGCTCGTCGCCCATCCGTCAACGCTGATTCCGAGTTTTTTTGTGGCGTCGGTAAAAGTGCCGTCGCCGTTGTTCTGATACAGGCTCGCGCCGCCGAAGCGCGCGACGAGCAAATCCGTCAAGCCGTCCCGGTTGTAATCGCCCGCTGCGACTCCGAAGCTGTAGCCTTCGCCTTTAACTCCGGCTTTTTCGGTTGCGTCTTCAAACGTGCCGTCCGGTTTTTGCCGGTAAAGACGATTCCAAAATTTTGAGTCGCTCTTTTCAGGCATTTTGCCTTTCGGCATCGGGTCTGAGATTGCCGCGCCGTTGGTGAAATACAAATCGAGTCTTCCGTCGTTGTCAAAGTCAAACAGAGCGACGCCCGCGCCCATTGTTTCGAGCAAGTATTTCTGCGCGGTCGGCGAAGCGGCGTGTTTAAAATTGATTTTGGCTGCGGCGGTAATGTCGCTGAAAGTTACGGGCGAAGGAAATTGCGGCGCGGTCGTCGCCGGACGCTGAATCTCGCTCGTGTTGTAAGACTTTCCGGCGACAGTCGGCGTCGGGACCGCTTGTTGAGCCAACGCGGCGGAAACAAAGCCGATTATGAGAAAAGCGGCTGTTCTGAAACTTCTGTAAAATTTCATATTTGAGACGTTTGATGAAAGCCCGGTGACGGTTTTGCTTTTTTCAGTTTCGGACGGTTTCGCCCGCGCGTCAAATCGGAAAAGTTTATTTCTCGATTTCTCAAGAATTTATTGACAAAAATAGAAGACTCTGTTATGAATTTATCGTCTTTGTAAAACGTTTGCGTAAAGGTTTAACCGCTTGAAAAATCAGCTTTTCAATGATTCGTTGAAAGTTAGTTAAAGGAGGCGGTTTAATCCGAATGCGATTTGCCGGTTGCTTGAAAAACGGAAGTTGCTCGACACCCCACGGTTTGTTGTTTTTAACTGTTTTGTTGCGGAAACCGATTAAAGCGAAAATTATTTTGCGCCGTAACGAATCAGCCGAAGTTAGCACTGTTGCAGCGACGATTCTGCATAGCGCGCGGGCTTTATAGTTTAATTCGGCAAAACCGGCAATTTTACATTTCCCTTGATAATTAAAATATTTGCTTTCGGTCGGATGAGGACGAAAGCTGCAATTAAATTTCTCTAAACAATCACGTGAAAGTGAAGGAATTAGATATGAAGACCCAGAGATTTTGGACAATCGCCCTCGTGCTGCTGATTATCGGAAACGCCGCAACGGTTTTCGCGCAGAGCGACCGCGGAACGATTCGCGGGACCGTGACCGATCCGAACGGCGCAATTGTTCCCAACGCAAGAGTCGTGATAAACGGTCGAGAGACCGGCGAAACACGCGAAACAACCACCAGCGAAGACGGGTTTTACACTTTTCCCGAACTCCGTCCGGCTGTATATCAAATCACTGTTGAAGCGCAAGGCTTTCAACGAACCACTCTCGAAGACTTTAAAGTCTCTGTGCAAACAACGCATACGGCTAACATCCAGCTTCAACTTGGAGCGGGAACTACCGAGGTTACGATTCAAGCCGAAGGCGAAACTCTGCAAACTGAAACTCCTGTGCGGCAAACAAATGTCACCGAACGACAAGTCAAAGAATTGCCGCTCCAAGTCTCGGCAGAGAGCGGCGGGCGAACGCCGCTTGCCTTTATCTTCCTCGACAGCAATGTAACATCAACGGGCGAAGGCTCTAATACAGGCGACCGGGCGGCAAACGCTTCCCGTTTTCGAGTCAGCGGCGGTCAGGCGCTCGGAACTGAAATTCTGATAGATGGCGCAGCCACTCGGCGCGCTCAAAACGGTACGTTCTTCTCTGAAGTCGCGCCGGGTCCGAACGCTTTTCAGGAATTTACAATCAGCACGAGCACCTTTTCCGCAGAATTCGGCAATACATCGGGCGGCGTCGTTAACTTTAGACTCAAATCCGGCACCAACGATTTTCACGGAGAAGTTTACGAGCTTTACCGCAACGCAAAATTAAACGCAAACAGCTTTCGGAACAATGCCGAAGGAATTATGCGTCCGCAGGACACACAGCACGATTTCGGTTTTAACATTGGCGGTCCCGTCGTGCTTCCGGGCTTCGGAGAAGGCACTCCTTATTTGAACATATTGAGAAACCGAACCTTCTTCTTTTTCAATTATGAGGGGTATCGCTTTACCCGCTCCGAAACGGTTAACATTTCGGTGCCAACGGAGCGTATGCGGCTAGGTGATTTCGGCGAGTTGTTAACAGACCCTGCTGTTCTGAGCGCGTTCCCCGGCGGTGTTCAGATATTTAATCCCCGCAGCGGATCGCCCGGAAACAAGACGCCCTTTTTAAACAACATCATTCCGCAATCGGCGATTGATCCGGCTGGCTTCCGTATTCTGCAAATGTTCCCGCATCCGACAAAAGCCGGCGTTTTTCGTAACTACTCTGCTTCGAGCACGGTTCCGACTTCGATGAATAACTCGGTGTTCAAGATTGACCATAACATCAATAATGATCAACGAGTCTCCGTCAGCTATTCGTATCGTCAACTCGGCACGCTTCAAGGCGGCTTTCCGCGTTTCCCGAGTCCCTTTGTTGCCTTCGGACGCTGGGATCAGGTTTTTACATCGCATCTTGCCCGCGTCCAGCACGACTACAACATTACCCCGAATTTTGTTAATCACTTCAACTACGGGTTTACACGTTACAATGTGGTAAATGCGAACACAACGATTGGATTTGATCCATTCTCGCTTGGTATTCCGACCGGCTCGCTGCTCGGCGGCGCTTTTCCGGCAGTTGATTTTCCGGGATATGGAGATCAAACAGACCCGATAGTTAATAAACAATCGCTTCGCTCATACCAGGGCATCGGATCAACCTTTTTCAACGATTTGCCTTTCGCAGATAACACTCATCAATTCTCTGATTTCGTGACTTCAGTTTTTGGGCGTCATACTTTAAGAATCGGCGGCGATTTGCGTTTTCAAGTTTTCAAGCCTAATCAGGTACTTGCGCCCGGCGGCTGGTTCAACTTTCGCCATAACCAAACGGCTAATAATAACGATGACCAAGGGTGGCCTATTGCCAGTTTGATTACAGGTTCGACCGAATTTGCTTTTAACAGCAGCAAAACAATCGAGCCTGAATATCGTTACTTTTACCCGGCAGTATTTGTGCAGGACGATTTCAAAGCAACACAAAAATTAACCTTGAATTTGGGTATTCGCTACGAAATCATCAATCCGCGAACCGAAGCACAGGGACGCCTCCGCAGCTTCGATCCTGATGCTGTTAATCCGGCTGTCGGGCGACCGGGAGCGCTTGTTGCCGCCAACGGTCAGGGCGGGCTTAAAGCCGAGCATCCGGGAATCGCTCCCGGAGATAAATCGGCAATCGGACCGCGCGTCGGTGCCGCTTATGCGCTTAATAATAAAACGGTTTTGCGAGGCGGCATCGGATTGTACTACTCGCCCGTGCTTTACGGCATCGGCGGCAGCAACATCATCACCGAAGGCGCTGAAGGATATAACACTTTTACCGTTTATCCGCAGGGCGGTTTCGATTCGAATATTTACCTGAGTAGTTTTCCGGCTCGCCCTTCAACAGACCCGAATAATCAATTTATCGGAGGCGACGTTACATATTTCGACCCGAACTTCAAAGCCGGGCGAACTCTTCAATACAGCTTGGATGTGCAGCGCGAATTGCCATACAACTTTGTCGCGTCAATCGGCTATATCGGACACCGGGCAGATCGCCTGCGCTCAAACTTTGAGCGCGTCAACGCGCTCCCGCTCAATGCTTTGAAGCTTGGTCCTGAAATCTTGAATGCGCCGTTGGGCAGAATTACAAATCCGGCTAACGCTGCTGATATTGCGTTTGCGAATGCCGCTCGCGCTTATGCCCAAACCGTGGGCGTCACGCTTCCGACTTCGCGAGATGCGGTTTTTCCGGGATTCGACGGTCCTGTGCGTGTAGCATTGAGACCTTTCCCGCAATACAATCGCATTAATAATGCGCTCGAAAGTCAGGGAACGAGCGAGTATAACGCTTTGCAGGTTAAGCTTGAGCGACGATTCGCGCAGGGCGTTCAGTTTAATGCTTCATACACCTTCTCAAGGCTTATAACCGATGCGTCCGAAGATTTGTTCGGCGGAAGCCCGCTCGGTCAGGTTTTGCAGAATCCGTACGACAGAAGCTCTTTAAAAACGGAATCTGCCGGTAGCATTCCGCATGTTTTTGTCATCAGCTATATTGCCGAGCTGCCGTTCGGTAAAGGCAGGCGCTTTTTGAATCAGGGCGGAATTCTCGATAGAATTGTCGGCGGCTGGCAGATCAGCGGCATTCATCGCTATCAATCCGGCGCGCCGCTGGCTATCATCACCAGACGCAATGTCGGCTTTCTGAACGACATTTTTAACATCGGCAGTTTGAACGCGGAACCGCAGCTTCGTCCGAATTTGACGGGTCAGCCGATTCTTACCAATAACGACCCGCGAGGACTCGGATTTCAACAGGTTAATCCGGCGGCTTTCTCTCAACCACCTGATTACGGAGCTAATCCGGCGTTCTTAAACCCGAATGGCACGCTTAACCCGGCTTATAGCAGTTACTATGCAGACCCGTTAAGATTCTTCGGCAATGCGCCGCCGGTTCTGGCTGATGCCCGCGGATTACCTTTCTTAAGCGAAAACTTGAGTTTATTGAAGAAAACCCGCATCACGGAAACGGTTACGTTTGAAGCCCGCGCTGAGGTCTTCAATGTCTTCAATAGACATCGCTACAACGGACCCGACAATAATCTGGAAAGCGGAAACTTTGGTTTCTCCAGTGTTGTCAATGACTACAACGTTTTCGCCCCTCGTTCAATTCAAATTGGACTGAGACTTATATTTTAGTTAACGTTGGATTTTTTCATAAGCGACGCGATAAAAACTTTATCGCGTCGCTTATGAATTAAAAGAAGAGTAACAAAAATTTCGCAGACAATCGGTGCAGCTTTAAAAAGCGAGAGGACAAAGCCGCAAGCAACTATCTTGAATGATTTTAATGAAGCTTTTTGGGTTTCGACATTGCTGTTGTTTAGCATTAGCTCTCGTGCTGACCGGAGCTTTCGCGGCAGCCGGATCAGCGCAAATACGAGCCTCTGTCGCCGGGAATCAAGTTGAGGGCTTAATCAGCGAGGCTGTCCATGCATTAGAAAACGGAAATATAGCAAACGCAAAAACTCTTGTGCAGCGCGCGCTCGCCGCAACGCCTGATAACGTCAAGGCGCACACACTAGCGGGCATTCTCGCCGACCGCGAAAACAATTTGCAAACAGCCGAACGTCATTTCGCCTCCGCAGTCAAGCTCTCTCCGCAAACTCCCGAAACACACAATAATTACGGAGCCATCCTGCTCAAGCAAAATCGCCTGGCGAATGCAAAGCGCGAATTTACAACGTCTTTACAATTAAATCCAAATCAACAAAGCGCGCTCGTCAACTTGGGGCAGATTCATTTTAATGAGGGAACGCCGGAAGCTTTGCGAAGTGCGAAAGATTTATTTCACAAAGCGCAAAAGCTGGCTCCCGATGCGGAAGTATCAATGGCGCTCGTGATTACAGCCCTTCGGCTCAACGAAAATACGGAAGCGACGGAATATTATCGTCAATACTTCGCGCTCGCGGGCGGCTCGACAAATACTGATTCTTCACAAAAAATCAAACAGCGACTTCAGCTTGGCGCGTTATTGCGCGAGAACAATTTGCTTGATGAAGCCCGACAGGAATTTGATGCGGTCGCAGCGCTCGAACCGTCAAACGTTGAGGCTTTGATACAACTCGCCCGCGTACATCTGGCGCGAAAAGATATTCAGGCAGCCGGGCGAACGCTTGAAGGAGCGGTGGCTCGCGGGATAGATGACGCTCGGATATACGCAGCGCTCGCCGAGGTTTATCAAGCTTTCAATCGCTTTGAAAACGCGATTCCGGCAATGCGTTTAGCAATTAAAAAAGAACCGGGAAATGAGCTTTATCGCGCTCGTTACGGTTTGCTGCTGGTTGATGCGAAAGCTCCTGCGGCGGCTGTGATCCGACTGGACGAAGCGGTCAGGGAATTTCCAAATTCCGCGCGGTTGTGGCTCGCTCTCGGCATCGCTTATACGGACGACAACAAAACCATCGAAGCGCGGTCGGCATTTGAGCGAGCGCTGGCGATTGATTCAAAGCTGGTATCGGCTCTGGCGTATTTAGCGATGAGCTTTTCCGAGGAAGCGAAATATGAAGAAGCCGCGAAGATTTATGAGCGCGCGCTTTCTCTCGACGAGAAAAACGCTGTTCTGCATTACCTTCTGGCGGATACTTTGTTGAAATCTACAAACCCGGACTTAATCCGAATCGAAAAAGCACTTAAACGATCAGTTACGCTTGACGCCGGGTTGGCTTCGGCACATTTAGCTCTCGGTCGGCTCTACGTTCGTCAAAACCGTCTGGTTGAAGCGCTCGGTTCATTGGAAAGCGCTGTTAAGCTTAAACCCGAATTGACCGAGGCTCTTTACCAGCTCGGACGAGTTTACGCCCGGCTCAAGCGCAATGAGGAATCGCAGAGGACTTTGGCTAAATTTAAGCAATTGAATGATTTGAAAACAGAACAAAAAGATATTGATCGCCGTGAGCTGGTGCGTCGTTTGGCGAGCGTGCGTTTTTAGGTGAAAAATGATGAGAAAACTTTTAATTACAGCCGCAATCGTTCTATCGTCGGGTATTTTAATCCCGGTTTATGCTCTTCAAACGCAAAGCTCTTCAACCGGTCAAACACAACAAAAGCCGCAATTTGAAGAATGGAGCGACGATTTTAATCAAAACAAGCTCGACGAAGAAAAGTGGGAAAAATATACGTTTGAAGGCGGTTCGGGCGGGAGGCTCGAAGTAAAAGACGGCGAGGTACGCATTCGCAGTATGAGTAAAACGCGCGCCGGAATCCGCTCGAAAAAAGAATTTGCCGGCGACCGCTGGATTGCCGAAGCGCAAGTCGCCAAAGTCGGCGCGCAGCAGCCCGAACCGGGGTCAAGCGGGCAGCCGCTCGGTTTTGCCGCGCTGACGATTTTATTCGACGGTTCGGGGCGCAACCGGATTGAATGGATTTTGACGAGCGAAGGCACGTTCGAGGCGTGGTCTGCCGTGGACGGGCGAGCTGAGCGGTTGGATAACCGCAAGCTCGGAACGAAAATGAAAAATCCGGTTTTATCAATCGTTCGTCGCGGCGACGAGTTTTTGTTCGTCCTCAACAGCCCCGACGGAAAACCCGAAGACGCGCAAATCGGATTGAAAACAAACGTGAAAAATATGCCCAAGTCCTTTCGCGTGATGCTTTACGGCTTTGGTTCGTCAGAAAATAATTGGAACAACGCCCGCGTCGTTGTAGCGAAATAGTTCTCTAAATTTAAGAGCAACTGGAATCCGGCTTGAAACGAAAAGCGAATGTTTTACGAAAACAAATTTCGAATTTTGATTTTAGTGATTGCGGCTTTGCTGTTCAGTTCAGCGAGCTTTGCCCAAAATTCGACGGGTTTGAACAGAAAAACGGCGCTTTATCAAAACCCGATTTTTGATATTGATTTTCCAGACCCGACGGTGATTCGCGCAGCCGACGGTTATTTTTACGCTTACGCGACGCAAACAATCGTCAACGGTAACTGGATAAACATTCAAGTTGCGCGGTCGAGCGATTTGGTTAATTGGCAAAGATTGGGCGACGCTTTGCCCGTCAAACCAAATTGGGCGAATCAAACGCAGGATTTTTGGGCACCGCACGTCCAATACTCGGACGGCAAATATTTTATGTATTATTCGGCAGACCCGAATTCGCGCACAGGGCTTTGTTTAGCGGTAGCGACGGCGACAAATCCGGCTGGACCTTTTACCGACAAAGGCGCGCCGCTGCTGTGCGGCAGCGGATTTGTCAATATTGATCCGATGACTTTTGACGATCCCGTCACGGGCAAGCGATTGATTTATTGGGGCAGCGGTTTTCAGCCGATCAAAGTGCAGGAGCTTGCCGCCGACCGGATTAATTTCGCGCCCGGTTCGCAAGCCGTAAATCTGATTTTCCCCGTCAGCGATCCGAATCCGAATAGTTATCGTGACTTGGTTGAAGGCGCCTGGATAACATATCGCAACGGGTTTTATTATTTGTTTTTTTCCGGCGACGATTGCTGCACCATCGCGCATTACGCCGTGATGGTTGCGCGTTCAACCAGCGCAACCGGACCTTTTACGATTTTCCCCGAAAATGACGGCGTGATTATCAGAGGAAACGATAAATGGCTCGGACCCGGACATAATTCGGTTATCAGAGACGACCGCTCGACCGATTGGATTGTTTATCATGCTTATCACGCTGATAATCGGACGCGCGGGCGCGTGATGCTGATGAACCGGCTGGTTTACGGCAGCGACGGCTGGGTGCGGGCGGAAGCCGGAGCGCCGACGAGCGAAACAAGAATTGCCCCGTTCATAAATTGGCGTAATCCAAATGCGAGTTTGAAATTTATTTCAAACAACTGATGCTTGATTTTTTTGAATAAATTTTAGATTTTTGATTGGCGATTTTTAATCGGTGAGAGGTTTTATTGAATCGTTAAAAATCTAACATCCGAAATCTAAAGTCGCTAAAATCGAATGAGCAGCATAAAAGACGTGGCGCGCGAAGCCGGAGTTTCAACGGCGACCGTCTCGCACGTAGTCAACAACACGCGGTTTGTTTCCGATGAAGTTCGCTCGCGGGTCGAGCGCGCAATCGAAGCGTGTCGTTATTATCCGAATGCTCACGCTCGTTCTCTGGCGTCGGGAAACAGTCGCATTTTGGGTTTGGTTATTTCGGATATTGCCAATCCGTTTTTCCCCGAACTCGTCAAAGCGGTAGAAACGGCTGCATTTGAGCGCGGTTACGATGTCGTTCTTTCAAATACTAATTACGACGCCGAGCGCGCTTCGCATTACGTCCGGCGGTTTATCGAACGAAAAGTCGCGGGCGTCGCGCTGCTGACTTCGGAGCTTGATAAAAAGTTGATCGAAGAGCTGGCGCGGCGCGAAGTTCCGGTGGTTTTTCTCGATGTCGGCGAAGCCGGTTTGCGTATGAGCAATCTGCGCGTTGATTACGAAACCGGAATCGAGGAAGCGATTTTGCATCTGGTCTCGCTCGGACACCGGGAGATTTCGTTCATCGGCGGACCGCCGCATTTGCGTTCGGCGCGCCGACGGTTAGAAGCTTTTCGGAACGCGAAACAAAGACTTTTTCCTGATGCGGCGGACGGGGTTTATTTCGGCGATTTCAAAATCGAAGGCGGTCGCCGCGCCGCGAGCGAGATTTTGGCGGGCGGGAAATTGCCGACCGCTGTAATGGCGGCGAATGATTTAATGGCGCTCGGCGCAATTAGCGAATTTCGGGCGGCGGGCGTCCAAGTCCCGCGCGACGTTTCCGTTGTCGGTTTTGACGACATTGCTTTTGCAGCGCTTTCCGAACCGGCTTTGACAACTGTTAATCTGCCGCTCGGCGAATTGGGCAAGTACGCGGTTGAGGCTTTGATGGAAACGCTGTCAAATCCAGACCAGCAGGGCATTGAAATCACGATTCCGACGCATTTTATCGTTCGCGCTTCGACCGCGCCTGCTCGTTTGTCGCCCGATGGCACAAAACAGGCGCGAAAAGCGGTTCGCGTGAAAAGTTAATCAAAAGAGTTATGCATTTAACCAAAAAATATTCGAGATTTTTACAAATTCTACTCGTTGTTTTGTTCGGAGCAATCTGCGTTTTCGGGCAGCGCGCGACCTACACAAATCCCGTTCAGGCGGGAGATTATCCCGATCCTTCCGTTATTCGCGTCGGCAAAGATTATTACGCGACGGCGACTTCTTCTGAATGGGGACCGGAATTTCCGATTTTGCATTCGCGCGATCTGGTGAATTGGAACATTGTCGGCGTCGTTTTTCCCAAAAGACCGGATTGGTCGGTCGGAAATTACTGGGCACCGGAAATCTGGCAGGAAAACGGCAAGTTTTACATTTGGTATGTCGCGCGCAGAAAAGACGGACCGCTCTGCATCGCGGTTGCGACCGCCGCCAAACCGACCGGACCTTATACGGATCACGGCGCTCTCGAATGTCAAAAAGTCGGCTCGATTGACGCTTTTCCGATTCGTGACGAAAACGGAAAGCTGATGGTTGTGTGGAAAGAAGACAGCAATAGTGTCGGTGAACCGACGGCTCTTTGGGCGCAGGAGTTCGACGAAAGGCGAATGAGGCTTGTCGGGAATCGCCGGGAAATTATGCGAAACGATCCGACAACTTGGGAAGGTCACTTAATCGAAGGTCCGTTTATTATGCGCCACAACGATTATTTTTATATGATTTACGCCGCAAACGCTTGTTGCGGTCGGGGCTGCAATTACGCGACGGGTGTGGCGAGATCTAAAACGATTTTAGGTAATTGGGAAAAATACGACCAGAATCCGATTCTCAAAGGCAATGAAAATTGGAATTGTCCCGGACATGGCACGGCTGTCACGACCGAAACCGGACGAACGTATTTTATGTATCACGCTTATCACCCGAAAGACACGAATTACGTCGGGCGACAAGCACTTTTGGACGAGATACAGTGGACGCCGGACGGTTGGCTGAAAATCAATAACGGAAACGGTCCGAGCCGACAAGCCGCCTCGCCGCTTGGAGTTGCCGAACGCGAAGAAGAATACCGGTTTGTTGACGAATTTACGTCGCCAAATCTGCAATTCGGCTGGCAATGGCTCAACAACAGCATTCCGGTTTATCGCATAAACAACGGCTTTTTAGAGTTGTCGCCGAACGAAAATCAGGACAGAAACCCGATTGGCGGGATTATGGCGTATTACACGACCGTCGGAGATTACACTGCGACTACGATGATTGATGTCGCCAGCATCAGAAACCGCGCGATTGCCGGAATCTCGGCTTACGGCGACGGCGAAAACGCGCTCGGTTTCGGTCTGCAAAACGGCAAAATCGTTGTTTGGAGGCGCGAAAAAAATAATCACCGAACTCTTTCCACGCATGACGCGCCGCAGGGAAATCAACTTCACCTGCGATTAAATGTGCGTGACGGGCTTTTCTACAGCTTTGCCGTCAGCGGCGACGGGCGCAATTTCCGAAACGTCGGCAACGAACAAAACGGCGATTATCTGCCGCCATGGGACAGAGGCGTGCGAGTCGCGCTGACCGTCGGCGGAGCGGAAAACGCTGCTGCGCGTTTCGGATTTTTAAGAATCGAGCCGAAAGCGAACAGAAGATAAAAACCTTTGAATTTAAGGAAAAAAAGATGAAATTGTTGATTAACAAAAACGTTTTGAGCGCGCTGCTGATTTTCGCATTTGCGCTTGTGTTGGCGGGCTGCAATCGTTCGGGCGGACAAGGTTCGGGCGGCGGAGGCGGCGACAAGAAAAAAATCGTCGGTTTTTCGCAAATGGAAAACGATGGACCTTGGCGGATTGCCGAAACGAAATCAATGCGCGAAGAAGCCGCCAAACGCGGTTACGAATTGATTATTACGGACGCGCAGAAACAAACCTCGAAACAAATTTCTGACGTGGAAGATTTGGTAGCGCGCGGCGTTTCGGCAATTTTTCTCGCTCCGCGCGAGTTTGAAGGACTCGCTCCGGCGCTTGCCGCCGCCAAAGAAGCGAAAATTCCCGTGTTTTTGATTGACCGCGAAGCTGCCGGAAAAGTCGGCGAAGATTACGTCACGTTTATCGGCTCGAATTTTGTTCAGCAGGGCGAGCGCGTTGGCGAATGGCTCGCCAAAAATACTAATGGCAAAGCCGGAATTATCGAGCTTCAGGGAACGGCGGGAGCGTCGGTCGCAATTGACCGCGCGCAAGGTTTTATAAACGCCATCGGGAAATACCCGGATATGAAACTTCTCGCTTCGCAGCCCGCCAATTTTTCGCGCGCCGAAGGGCAGAAGGTGATGGAAAATTTGATTCAGGCGCACGGCAAAAACATCACCGCCGTTTACACGCACAACGACGAAATGGCGCTCGGAGCGATTCAAGCCTTAAAAGCCGCTAATATGAATCCGGGCAAAGACGTTAAAGTCGTTTCGGTTGACGGGCAAAAGAGCGCGCTCGAAGCGATTATGGCGGGCGATTTGAACATCACGGTCGAGAGCAATCCGCGCTTCGGTCCGATTGCTTTTGACACTTACGAAAAATTTCTGCGCCGCGAGCAGCTTCAGCCGAAAATTATTCTCGAAGATAAATTTTATGAACCCGGCAACGCGGCGCAATTCGTCGCCGAAGCGTATTAAAAAATATGGCTTGGATAAAAACGATTCCGCTGCGCGAAGCAGACGGCAAGCTGCTTGAGCTTTTGACGAAACAGCGCGAATTGTATCCGCCGGAATACGCGACGCCCGCGCCCGGCGCGAGCAGTTCGGGCGAATCAATCGTCGAATCGCACACATTGATTCCAGATGCGCTGTTTCACGCTTTTTCGACTTTCGGCGCATTGCTGTCGCCGGATTTGCCGCTCGAAAGACGCCAGCACGAGATGATTGCAACAATGGTTTCAATCACGAACCGCTGTCATTACTGACTGGTTTCTCACGCAGAGTTTCTGCGTCGGGTAACTCTGAACGATGAATTGATTGAGCGGCTGAAAGCGGATTATCGAACCGCCCCGATTTCGGAAGCCGAGCGCGTGATGTGCGATTACGTCGTGCAGTTGACGCAAGACGCGGTTAAAATCACGCCCGTTTTTCACGAAAAACTGCGCGGAGTTGGTTTTGACGATACGGCGATTTTGCAGATTACGCTGATTGCATCCTGGTTTAATTACATCAATCGCGTCGCAGATGCGCTCGGAATCGGACGCGAATAACCGATGATTTAAAGCAAATGACAACGAACAACGAACAACGAACGACGAACGAACCGCTTTTGCGGATGCAGAACATCAGAAAAGTTTTTTCCGGCGTGGTTGCCCTCGACGACGTTAATTTGACGCTTGAGCGCGGCGAAGTTCATTCGCTCGTCGGCGAAAACGGCGCGGGCAAATCTACGCTGATTAAAGTGATGACCGGCGCGTATAAACGCGACGGCGGCGAGATGTTTTTGGAAGGCGAGGCGGTCAATTTCCGCTCGCCCGAAGACGCGCAGCACGCCGGAGTCGTCGCGGTTTATCAGGAAGTCAATTTGCTGATGTTTCGCACCGTCGCCGAAAACATTTTCTTAAATCGCGAGCCGCGCCGTTTCGGATTTCTCGATTGGGGGAAAATGAACAAAGGGGCAGGCGAGATTTTAGAGCGACTCGGTTTGAACATCAATCCGAAAGCTGTTTTGGGCAGTTTGAATATCGCAATGCGGCAAATGGTGGCGATTGCGCGCGGCGTTTCTTTGGGCGCGAAAGTTCTGGTTCTGGACGAGCCGACGAGCAGCTTGACCGAAAAAGAAGTTCATATTTTGTACGACGTAATTCGCCTCCTGAAAGCTGAAGGCACGGCGATTGTTTATATTTCGCACCGTTTTGACGAGCTTTACGCCGTGTGCGACAAAGTGACCGTATTGCGCGACGGAAAATATGTCGCCACTCGCGATTTAGCGGGCTTGGAAAGATTGGATTTGGTTTGTCTGATGCTCGGCAAACAGCGCGAAGAGTTGGAAAAGAAAGGCGCAACCGCTTTCGGCGATCATGACACGGGCGAAACCGAAAGCCTTCCGCCATTGCTCGAAACCGAAAATCTGACGCGCGGGCGGCGAATGCAAAATGTTTCTTTGAACGTTAAACGCGGCGAAATTCTGGGAATGGCTGGGCTGCTCGGTTCGGGGCGAACCGATGTAGCGCGCGCGATTTTCGGCGCAGACCACAAGGAAACCGGGCGCATTGTTTTGGACGGCAAAGAAATCAACCCGCGCAGCCCGAACGATGCAATCAAAGCCGGAATCGCTTTTTTGAGCGAAGACCGCAAAGCCGAAGGCATTATTCCCGAATTATCTGTGCGCGAAAATCTGACGCTCGCCGCCTTGCCCGCTCTGACGAGCGCAGGAATTGTTTCCCGCGCCAAACAAAACGAGATTGTCGAAAAATTTATGCGGCGTCTCGGAATCAAAGCAGCGAGCGCAGACCAGAAGATCCGCGAGCTTTCGGGCGGCAATCAGCAGAAAGTTCTGCTCGCGCGCTGGCTTTGCCGCAATCCGAAATTTTTGCTTTTGGACGAACCGACGCGCGGCATTGATATCGGTGCGAAAGGCGAAATTCAATCTCTCGTCAATGAATTGGCGAAAGAAGGTTTGGGCGTTTTGATGATTTCGTCCGAGCTTGAAGAACTGGTCGAAGGGAGCGACCGAGTTGTCGTAATGCGCGACGGCAAATTGTCAGCCGAGCTACGCCGCGACCAAATTTCACAAGACTCGATTATCAACGCAATGGCGGAAGGAACTTAAACGATGAAGTATGAACGATGAATGATGAATTGTTTGTATTCCGCGTTCATCATTCCTAATTCATCATTTCCAATTTATGGCTGAAGCGACACCAATCAGACAGGACACACGAGCGAGACAAAAGCTAAATTTTATGGATTACGCGCCGACTTACGGCGCTGGGGTAGCGTTGGCGTTGCTCGTGATTTTGAATTTAGCTTTAACGCCCGGTTTTGCTTCGATAGACAATTTTCGCAACATTCTTGTGCAAGTTACACCGACAATGTTGGTCGCAATCGGAATGACGTTTGTGATTGCAACGGGCGGAATTGATTTGTCGGTCGGCTCGATAATGGCGATTGCTTCGGCGGTCGCGGCGGTTTCGCTTGATTACGGAGCGGGCGCGGCTATTTTAATCGGTTTGGCGGTAGCGACGGGCGTTGGCGCGTTTAATGGAATTTTAATCGCGGGATTTAAGATTCAGCCGATTATTATTACGCTCGCAATGCTGATAGCCGGGCGCGGAATCGCGCAGGTTATCAGCAACGGCGGGCAGCTTATCCCTTTTAGCAATCCGAGTTTCGAGTTTTTCGGCAAAGGCGATATTTTCGGCGTTCCGGTTCAAATCATTGTGCTGATCGCAATTGTTTTGCTCGCCGTATTTCTGCTGCGCTCGACGATTTTCGGGCGTTATGTCGCCGCCGTCGGCGGAAATGAAACCGCCGCGCGGCTGTCGGGCGTACCGACGAATTGGACGAAAATTTCGGTTTACGCTTTGAGCGGATTGCTGGCGGGAATTGCCGGATTGATCTATACGGCGCGTTTGGGAGCGGCGGACGCTTCGAGAGTCGGTGAGACGATTGAGTTGGACGCGATTGCGGCAACAGTCGTCGGCGGCACGCCTTTGACGGGCGGGCGCGCGACAATTATCGGCACGGTTATCGGCGCGCTGATTATGGTCGTGATTTCGACGAGCATCAATATGAACGATTACAAATATTCGTGGTCGCTCGTGATCAAAGCCGCGATTATTTTGCTCGCCGTTTATTTGCAGAGACCGAAAACAGCTTAAAAAAATATGCGAAAATTCGTTCAAGTTTTCATTGCCGTTTTTCTACTTTCGATCACGGCGTTTGCCGCGCCGAAATGGAGCGAGCAGCAAGCCAATGATTGGTATCGGCAACAAGGCTTTCTGGTCGGCGCAAATTATGTTCCGGCGTCGGCGATCAACGAGCTGGAAATGTGGCAAGCCGATACTTTTGACCCGAAACGGATTGACCTCGAACTCGGCTGGGCGGAAAGCATCGGGATGAACACAATGCGCGTTTTTCTTCACGATCTGGCTTACGAACAGGACAAAGAAGGATTCAAAAAACGGCTCGACCAATTTTTAACGATTTGCGCCCGTCACAATATCAAGCCGATGATCGTTCTTTTCGATTCGGTCTGGGACCCGAATCCGCAAATCGGCAAACAGCGCGCGCCTCGTCCCGGCGTTCACAATTCCGGCTGGCTGCAATCGCCCGGCGCGAAAGCTCTGGCAAATACGGCGGAATATCCGCGCCTCGAACGCTACGTCAAAGATGTCGTCGGCTCGTTTGCCAAAGACAAGCGAATTAATTCCTGGGACATTTGGAACGAACCGGACAATAAAAACGGCAACGATTACGCCAAACAAGACCCGCCGAACAAAGTCGAGCTTGTTGACAAACTGCTCGCGCTGTCATTTGAATGGGCGCGCGCGGCAAATCCAACACAGCCTTTGACTTCCGGCGTTTGGAAAGGCGATTACTTCAAAGAAGGAAAGCTCGATTCGACCGAGCAAATCCAACTCGAACAATCCGATTTTGTGACTTTTCACACTTACGAACCGGCGGAAGATTTTGAAAAGCGTATTAAATTTTTGCAGCGTTACAATCGTCCAATCGTTTGCACCGAATATATGGCGCGTCCGCGAGGCTCGACTTTTGTCGCCATCTTGCCCGTCGGTAAAAAATACAACGTCGGAATGATCAACTGGGGTTTTGTGCAGGGCAAATCGCAGACGAATTATCCCTGGGATTCGTGGGAAAAGCCTTATGTCGAATACGAGCCTTGGATTTGGTTTCACGACGTTTTCCGAACCGACGGCACGCCGTATTTGCGCGAGGAAACCGATTTAATCAAACGGATGACCGGAAAAGCAAAAGCCGCCGGCGCTCGGTAAATAAAGAAAGAAGAAATGAAACTACAGATGCGCACTGATAAACACGGATTTTTCAAAAAAATATCTGCGCCAATCTGTGTTTATCTGTGGTTAATTTTCTTTGCTTTAAATCTCTCAGCACAAACCTACACAAATCCTGTGATTCCGGGCGATTTTCCCGATCCGTCGGTGATTCGCGTCGGGCGGGATTATTACGCTACGGCAACGACTGGCGGCTGGGCGCCGCATTTTCCGATTTTGCATTCAAAAGATTTGGTTAATTGGCAAGTCGTCGGCTCGGTTTTCGACAAAAAACCGGATTGGGTAAAAAGCGATTTCTGGGCACCGGAATTCGCCGAAGACAAAGGGAAATTCTACGTTTTCTATACGGCGCGGCGGTTTGAAGGCAAAGACAAAAAAGGGACTTTGTGTGTCGCCGTCGCGGTTGCCGACAAACCCGAAGGAAAATACACCGACAAAGGCGCGCTCATTTGTCAGGAAATGGGTTCGATTGATGCGTTTTTCCTCCGCGACGAAAACAATAAGCCGTTTTTAGTGTGGAAAGAAGACGGCAACGACCGGCAGCAGCCGACGTGGCTTTACGCTGCTGAGTTGGACGCGAGCTTGACACGACTGAAAGGCGAACCGCAAAGGCTTTTCCGCAATGAAGGTTCCGGCTGGGAAAATCACGTCGTCGAAGGCTCATACATTTTGCGGCGGAACGGCTGGTTTTATCATTTTTATTCGGGAAACGCCTGCTGCGGGCGCGACTGCAACTACGCGCTCGGCGTGGCGCGCTCGCGCACGCTGTTGGGCAAATGGGAAAAGAACCCGAAAAATCCGATTTTGGCGGCAAACGACGTTTGGCAATGCCCCGGACACGGAAGTATGGTCAAAACGCCGGACGGCGCTGATTATTTGTTGTATCACGCTTACCGCAAACGCTCGGACGCTTTTAACATCGGGCGCGAAACGCTGCTTGATAAAATCGAATGGACTGCCGACGGCTGGGTGCAGATTAACGGCGGGCGCGGTCCTTCAAACACGGCTGCGCTGCCTTTTGCAAATTCGCCGCAAAAACCGTTTGCCGGAATTTTCAATGAATTTAATGAATCCAGAATCGAACCCGATTGGCAATATCCGCTTTTTAACGACCAGATTTTTCGGCTCGAAAACGGGTTTTTAAAAATCGCCCCGACAGAAAAACAGCTTGCCTCCGAAAAAATCCCCGAACTCGTTTTAGCCGAACGCACGGTTTCGGGAAATTATACGGCGACAGCGCGAATTGACGTTTCAAATTTAAAAACCGATGAGTTTGCCGGACTTTCAACTTATAGCTGGCGTACGAACGCGGTTGGCATCAGCGTCGGAAACGGCAAAATCTTAGTTTGGAAACGCGACGGCAGAAAGCATCTCGAATCCGGTAGCGCGGCTTTGCCGCCGGGCGCAAAATCAATTGTATTGCGAATCGAAGCGAAAGACGGCGAGCTTTACAGTTTTTCGTTCGGAGCGGACGAGAAAAACTGGCAGCAAGTCGGCGAGCGAATCACCGAAAGAAACGTTGAAGGCGCGCGAATCGCCCTTGTTTACAACGGCAAAACCACGAATCCGTCGGCTCGATTCGACTGGCTGCGCGTTACGCCTAATTAGTGAATCGCGAATCATAAATCGTGAATAGCCGATTTCTTACGATTTACGATTCACGATTTACGATTCACTTTAACTATGAGTCAAGCTGAAACCACAATCAGAGAAACGACCGAAGCGAGACGGCGCACGATGACGGCAAAAATCGGCTCGATTATGCAAAGTCAGGGCGCGCTCGTAATGCTCGTTCTCGTTTGCATTATCGCCACGATTCGCTATGAATCGTTTTTAACCGAAGAAAATCTTTTAAACGTTTTGCGGCAAAATTCGATGCTCGGATTGGTCGCGCTCGGAATGACGTTTGTGATTTTGACGGGCGGAATTGATTTGTCGGTCGGTTCAATTCTGGCACTGGCGGGCGTGGTCGCCGCATATCTCGCGCCACAGGGAGTTTTTGTCGCCACTCTCGGAGCAGTCGCCGTCGCAACACTGTGCGGTTTGATTAACGGCGTGATTATCGCAAAGGCGCGAATTCAGCCGTTTATCGTAACGCTCGGAATGATGATTGCCGCGCGCGGCGTGGTGCTGGCGATAACCGATGAAAAATCGGTTCGGATTCCTGCGACTTTTTCCGATTTTACATATCTCGGACGCGGTTCAATCGGCGATTTTCTGCCTGTTCCGATTGCGATTTTAATCATAGCTTTTGCCATCGGCTGGGTCGTTTTAAATTATACGCGCTTCGGGCGGCACGTTTACGCGCTTGGCGACAACGACGAAGCGGCGCGGCTTTTAGGGTTAAACATCGCACGAACGACAATCGGCGTTTACGCTCTCAGCGGCGCTTTGGCGGGGCTTGCGGGCGTTATTTTGGCGGCGCGTTTAGGGGCGGGAAATCCCGTTGAAGGATTCGGTTGGGAGCTTTCGGCGATTGCGGCAACCGTTGTCGGCGGAACGCTGTTGACCGGCGGGCAGGGAAGCGTTTTGTCAACACTTGTCGGCGTTCTCCTGCTCGGCGTGATTTTCAATCTGTTTAATTTGGAAGGGCAAATCAGCCCCTGGTGGCAGCTCGTTCTGCGCGGCGTGATTTTGCTCGTCGTGGTCGTAATTCAAAATCGTTTGACGAAATTGAAATAGTCAGCACCGCGTGCAATAGCGGGCGGCGCTGACTTGTTGTTTTATGAATCAAGGGCGTTATAACAAAGCAGAAATCGAACAATTTACTCACACGGCTATCACCGATAGTTTTTGCGTTTTGCCCGGTCATTTTCCGCGCGAAAAAATGCTGCGCTGGCGCGAGGCGTTTGAACCGTTGCTGCGCGAACACATCGAACGCGAAGGAAAGCTGGAAAATCGCGGCGCGAATCGGTATTACGTAACTCTGCCGTTTGAAGGGGTTTTTGCCGATGAAGAAATTTTCGCCGACCCCGACATACTGGCGATTGTCGAAAATCTCGTCGGCAGGGATTTTACGATGGTTCAACTGGCGAGCGACACGCCGCTTTTAGGTTCGGATTATCAGCCGGTTCATCGCGACGCGCCTCCGCTGTTTCCCGAAATCGAACAGGAAACGCCGATGTTTCAGCTTGCGGTAAATTTTTCGCTGGTTGATATTACGCCGGAAAACGGTCCGTTTGAAGTCGCTCGCCGCACGCATAATGTGACAAAGGAAAAAGGCTTGCAGATGATTGAATCAGGCGAAGCTCCAATCGAACAGCTTTTGCTCAAAATGGGCGACGTGATGATTCGAGACGTGCGCCATCTGCATCGCGGAACGCCGAACAAAACGGATGAGCCGCGCCCGATGTGCGTTATCGGTTACAGCCGCCGCTGGCTGTTCCGACCGGAAGTTTCGATTACAGTTCCCCGCGCAGTTTGGGAAACGCTCTCGCCGGAATCGCAAAAAATGCTGCGCTTTAATCGAATTGTCGAATCGCTCGCCGATGCGCCGAAAGAGGAAGTTTATCAGGCATTTGCTTATTAAATCTATGCGACTCATAAGATATTCGGTTAATCAATCATTATTGATGTTGATTTTATTTCTTGCGAGCGCGGCTTCGTCTTTTGCTCAATCTTTATACGAAATGCCGACCGGAGTTGAGCCGCGCTGGGCAAGCCCGGAAAATCCGACCGGCGCAAAAGGCGCGGGCGGCACGGTCAACGGCGGTCGAAAAGGCGCGCCGACGATTGCCATCAAAGCGGGCGAAAGCAAAGTTTTAGCCGAAGCGAAAAACACTAGCGGAACAATCAGAAGAATCTGGATGACATTTTGGGATCGCTCGCCGCAAATGCTCCGCAGTCTGAAAATCGAAATGTTCTGGGATGGCGCGGCAAAGCCTGCAGTCAGCGCGCCGCTCGGCGATTTTTTCGGAATCGGCTTGGGGCAAACGACGCAGTTTCAATCCGTTTTTTTCTCGAATCCCGAAGGCAGAAGCTTTAATGCAATAATTCCGATGCCGTTTAAAACGGGGATGAGAATCGTGATGACGAACGAAAGCAAAAACGATTTGCCCGAGCTTTTTTACGACGTTGAATACACAGTCGGCGATAAACATCCGGCAAACGCGCTTTATTTTCATGCCTATTACCGCCGCGAAAATCCGACCGTTCTGCAAAAAGATTATGAGATTCTGCCGCAAATCACCGGGAAAGGGCGTTATCTCGGAGCGAACATCGGCGTGATTGTGAACACGAAAGAGTATTTCA
This sequence comes from Pyrinomonadaceae bacterium, assembly GCA_036387135.1. Classification (GTDB taxonomy): domain Bacteria; phylum Acidobacteriota; class Blastocatellia; order Pyrinomonadales; family Pyrinomonadaceae; genus JALZCH01. The sequence goes on from DASVUH010000067.1 coordinate 56,493, forward strand.
ATACCTGGTGGGGCGAGGGCGAGGTCAAAATGTTTCTGGACGGCGACCGCGCTCTTCCGACAATCGTCGGCACTGGAACCGAAGATTACATCGGCACGGCTTGGGGACAGGGCGCTTTCGCGCATCTTTATCAAGGCTCGCCCATCGCCGACGAAAAGACGATGCGCTGGTCTTTTTATCGCTATCACGTCACAGACCCGATTTATTTTTACCGTGATATTCGGATCACAATGCAGCAAATCGGCTATCTCGCCGAACACAGCCGCCCGCCGCTCGTCGAAAACAAACGCACGCTTTATCGCGCCGGAGCCGGGCGCGTGACGATGGATATGACCAAAGACGGAAAATTTGAACGCTCCGACGATTGGTCAAGCACGGTTTATTTTTATCTCGATAAACCTACAAATAATCTGCCGCCGATTGATTCTGTTGAAAAACGAACCGCTGGTTTATAAGAGAGTCCGACAGATTTTTTTCGCCGCAGAGACGCAGAGAAGAAGGCAAAAGAGGAGTTTTAAGTGGAAAATCCGAAAAAACTCTTGTCTTTAAAAAATCTCTGCGTCTCTGCGTCTCTGCGGTTCAAATTTTTATGATAAAAATCAGCCGATTTGGCGTTTCGCCTCGTCAATCAAATCGTTGTTTCGCTCGTAAGAAAGCGTTTTTCCCGTCTTATCTTCCGGTTTCGGCGGGTAAAAATGTTTTTGATAAACCGGATATGCTTCGGTTCGCAAATGCGCCAGCATTGAATGTCCCCGCCGCGTTTCGCGTTCGTGACGCAAAGCCGAAATATCAACGGGCGCAACCACGATTCTTTCGCCCGGACCGGGTGATGCGTCGGCTAAAATTCTGCCTTCAAAATCAATCACCTGACTGCCGCCCGACCATGAATAAGGCGGATAATGTTTAAGACTCGCGGCTTGATTCGAGGCGACGACGTAAGCCGTGTTTTCAATCGCTCTGGCGCGATTAATCACCGTCCACCAATCCATCGGCGCGGTGGCGTTCCACGGATCCATATAAGCCGAAACTCTTACTAAAACCTCCGCGCCGTTTGCCGCAAGCTGGCGAATCGCTTCGGGAAACAGCCAGTCGTAACAAATAGCCGCGCCGATTCGTCCAATCGGTGTTTCGGCGACGGGAAACAGCGGCTCGTCGTAGCCTTCGATGTCGTGCGGGCTGGTGTGAACTTCAAACGGAATCCAGGTGTTGACCTTGCGATATTTGTACAATACGCCTTCGGGTCCGATCAGCAAAGTCGTGTTAAAAAGCGCATTTTTCCATTTCGGATCAATTTCGAGCATCGTCCCGGTTTGAATATAAATGTTATGCTCGCGCGCTTTTTGTTCGAGCAGCTCGGTGTGTTCGTTTGGAATCCGCACGGCGAGTTTTTTAGTCAATTCCGCTGCGGTCGCATAAACCGGCGCGGCGTGTGCGAATTCTGGAAAAACAACTAATTTAACCGGCAAAAAAGGCGCGCTGCCCAAAATCGCCGAATCAATCATTGACAACATTCGCGCCGTATTTTGGCGCATCTCGCTGCGTTCGAGCGGATTCGGCAAATCGGTTTGGCAAGCGGCAACCGAATATCTGATGTGCTCCATAAGAATCAATTACGAATTTCAAATTACGAATTACGAATTATTTAAATAATGATGGTTCGATGCGCGGGAGAGCATTTTTAACGGTTCGTGTGGTGTATTCTTCATAAATTCGGCGCTTTTCTTCGGTCATTGGAAACTGCTCGTCCGTTCCGTAAGGATATTTTGTCATTTGTTTGAACGGCAAAGGCAAAACCGCGTCAGGGCTGCCGGAATTGATGTCCATTTCTTTGCTGTAACCGTCGGCGTAAAGCAAAAACGTGCGTTTTTTACCTTGCGGCGGTTCGGGCAGAGCCGGGAAACTCAAAACAATCTCGTCGCCGGTTTTCGAGATGATGAAAACGTCGTCAATTTGTTCAAGAAGCGTTTTGACATCGCCGAGGCGGGTGAATTTACCGCTAAAATATTTCCAGCGCCCGTCGTGAACAACCCTATCGTAATTTGCGGCAATCATTTCCCCGTATTTGATTTCTTCAGAAAAACCACGCTCGCGCAAATCGGCGCGAACGGGCAAGAGTTCGGTTGTTTTCACGTCGGCTTGTTCGGAAGTGTCAACGGCGATTTTGTCCCAGTATGTTTTAAAATTTGTGATAATCCGAACCTCGCGCGAATCGGTCAAAAACTTGCCGGTCAAATCCACGACAACGGTTTGCGGGCGACCGACGGAAATTCCGATGCTGTCAATTGCGGTTTGCCATTCGCCTTTTTCATTTTTGACTTGCAGTTTGGGTAAAAACAGAGATTTGCCGCTTTGCGCGGCGGCGACGTTATCCGATGAAAATGCGTAATCCGTCCAGCCGGTCAACAGAAGCAGGGTTCTGCCGCGATAATTTTTCTTGTCGTCCAATTTTAAAGTCAAACTGTGCGGCGCGGCATATCCGCGAATATTCAGCGATTTAAAGGAATCGTAAAATTTGCGGTCAAGACCGGAAACGGCGGGCAAAACGTCGCGCCCTTCACTGTTAGTAGCAGCGAGTGGCGCGCCCTCGCTCTGCGTCGTGTATAAAATTCTTTTGCCCGAAGTCGGAATTCCTAAACCTTCATTCGGATAAATTTCCCTATCCGCGTCGTGTTCAACGGCAATCAATTTCACTTTGTCAACAAACAAAACTTCCTCAAGCTCATTCGTGACGCGGATTTCGTAACGCCCGTTTTTCGGTTTTAACTTATCCGGCGCGATTCTGACAAATTCATCCGAATCGGGATAGTGATAAGCGCCAGTCGCAGCCCAATTGCCCATTTCGCCGCCGCCGAGAAAGTCTGTAATAAACTCAAATCGCTCGCCATTCCAGACATATAAATATGGACACGACGATGGTTTTCGATCAAGCTCTTCGATTTTCAGCGGCTGGTTGTTTTTTGCCGTCCGATTTTCCGGCGCAGCGGGGAAGTCAATCTCGGCTTGCACGACGCCCGAAGTCCAGATAACTCGCACCGCGTCAGGCTTTTCGCGTTTACCCAATCCGAAATGAATATTCGATGGCGCGGGCATCGGGCTGGCGGAATAACTTTCGAGCTTTTGCGCCAGACTTCCCGCCCGCAAATCAACTTTTGCGCCGATGCCCGTCCGATTGCTGGCGCGCCCCTGCAAACGGACAATTTCGGAATTGTTTGAATTACCGCCGATGTTTCGCAAAAAATGCAGGCTGCCGTTTTCGCCGTAAGCGAATAAATCAATGTCGCCGTCACCGTCAATATCGCCCGATAAAATGTGTCTCGATTTGATCGGCGCGTCGTTCGGGTCGGTTTTGATTTTGAACGCGGACGAATCGGCGTCGCTCCAGCCGTCGCCCAGATTGCGCGCCAACACAAAACCTTTTCTCGTGTTGGCAATCAAATCCAGCAAACCGTCGTTGTCGTAATCCAAAAATTGCGCCGAGTGGGCATTTTCAGTTCCCGTCGGCGCGGGTTTTAACGTAAATTTGCCGCGTCCGTCGGAAACGGCAAACACGCCTCCGGCATCGGCTTGACCGAAAAAGAAATCAATGTAGGCGTCTTTGTTAAAATCGCCCGCCGCGACGCAAGTCCAATCGCCTTTTTCCGGCAAACCCACTTCGTCGGCTACATCTCGAAAAGAACCGTCGCGCAGATTGCGAAAAAGCTGCGGCTTTACGCTCCGGTTGAGGACGAGCAAATCAACATCGCGGCGATTATCGTAATCTGTAGGCACGACGGCTACAGCCCCGCTTGCAAGATCAATCTTTGCCTTTTCCGAAATGTCGGAAAAAGTTCCGTCGCCGTTGTTGCGCCAGAGACGATTCGGCGCAGGTCGCGATCTGCTTGAACCGTCCATAAAACCGCCGAGAAAAATATCCAAATCGCCGTCGTGGTCGGCGTCAACAAGTGCGCCTGCTAGTGAAACGTGCGAATATTGCGGCAACTTAGCCGCGACTGTATTGTTTGTGAATCTGCCCCTTCCCGCGTTGCGAAACAGCAAGGCTTGTCCGTCGCCGAAAGCGAGCAAATCAGTCAATCCGTCATTGTCGTAATCGCCCGCAATAATGCCGAGAACGTAAGTTTCAAGCGGCTTTGCCAAATCGCCCGCCGTCCGAGTCACGTCCACGAATCTTCCCCCGTCATTACGATAAAGTCGCAACGGCGGGGCGCTGGCGGTGAACTGCGCCAAATCCAAATCGCCGTCGTTGTCAAAGTCAAAGAGCGCCGCCGAACGCTGCTTTGTCTCATTTGTTTGCGCCGCGTTTTTTGAATTACGAACGGGTGACTTGACGATTGATAATCCGATGTTCACGTTTTGAAAAAACACTTTCGGCGGAGTTTTATCAACCAGCTCGCTTTCCGCGCCGGTAGAAACAATCGCTTCGGCATAGCGCCCTTGTTCGAGATAATTTTGCCCGATGCTCGTCGCCGCGCCCGATTGTCTGAGGCTCTGAAACCGCGTCATTAATTGCTGCCCTTCCTCGCGTTTTCCGGCGCGCAAAAGAGCGGTCGCCAAATTATAAAGTGCAGTCGAGTTGTAAGGCTCGGCGGCGATGGCGACGCGAAAAGCGGCGACGGCATCGTCGTATTGCCGCTGCTGCATATAAATCTGACCGAGATTGACGTTTGCGCCGACATCCGCCGCGTCAATCGTCAAAACTCTCTTAAATGCCGCAACGGCGTCGTCTGCGCGGTTTTGAGTGCGGGCGATTAAACCTAAAATATAAAACGGCTGCGGATAATTTGAAGCAGTTCCGGCGGCTTTTTGCGCCTCTGTTCGAGCGTTTTCGTAATCGGGCAAGTTGAAAAGCGCGATCGCCAGATTGATGCGAGCGATTTCTAGATTCGGATCAAGCGACAAAGCCCTGCGAAAAGACTCTGCGGCTTCCTTGTGGTTAAATTGTTCGAGCAAAGCGACGCCGCGATTATTTGCGCGATAAGCCTCTTCGCGGGTTCTAAAGGCAACGGACTGTTGATCAACTTGCGCGGAAATTCTTTTTTGCAAAAAACAAATTGAGCTTAGAGCGATGGCTGACAGCACGAAAGCTGAAATCCAAAGTCGAAAATAAAATTTCATATAACCTGCTTGCTCGATTGAGGACACAATTTTCTAAAATGACAAGACCGACGTTTTTCGATTATAAAACAAAAAACGTCGGTCTGAAGAAAAGGCGAAAACTGTCAACTTTCAACTGTAAACCATCCACTGTTTGTCAGAAATGTTTTCCCGCTTTCGTTTTTGCGATTTTGTTTACAGCTTATAGCTTATAGTTGACGGTTCTTTATCTCGGAACTGCCGTACCGTCAAAATAAGCCTGTGTTTTCGGAAAAACGAACATCGCCACTTTGCGTCCTAAATCTAATCCCGCAATGTTGTCGGCTTGAATGTGGTAACCGCCCATCACGCGCGAAATGCCAGCCATTTCCGCCGTTGCCGTAAACGTCGGCAAATCGAGCGCGACATCGCAGGTTATCTTCGCGTCTTGCGGCGATTGACCGAGCCGCGTTTGAATTTTTTCACAGGCAAATTCGGCTTCGGTCAGCTCGCCGGCTTTGCGTTTTTCCGTTTCGCCGAAACGGTCGCTGCCTGTAAATAATTCCAGAACTTTCGCGCAAGCCGCGCTGACAGTGCTATGACCGGAAACATAGCCGGGAAACGGCGGCGTAATGAAATTATAAGGCGAATAAGGATGCCATTCTTCGGCGGGCATTTCGACGACGCCTTTGCCCGGTCCAGCCCACCCCTGTACTTTTTGCCCTTTGTAATAATAGCGAACAAGCGTCCACGGACGCGACGAATCGTAAAAGCGTTTCGATTCCCAGGCGGCGATAAAAGCATCAAACGCCACGTTTCCGACGGCGAAAAACAATTTTACGTCTTTATCAATGTCGTGCTTATCGCGGCGCGAAACGGCTTGGGCAAATCTGAGCCAGTGACCGGATTGCCCGGTTGAGCGCGGTCCGTCGCGCATAAATTCGACAATCGCTTTTTGTTCGGGCGACAGAGCGGCGTTAAAGGCAAGAACTTCGTCAATTTCTTTTTTGAGCTGCTCGGAACTGACTTTCGGAGGCGGAGGCGGGCGAAACTGGTCACCGCGTTCGAGCGCAAAAGGCTTGACGCGATACCAGTGCGGCGTCAAAAAACCGGGCGTCGCGGTTTTGCCGTTTCCTAATTGGAAAATAATCGGCTGCCAGCAATCCGGGTCAATAACCTTGTCAACTGAATTAATCGGGCGGTAAAAAGTGTAATCCGAATAAGGCTTGCCGTTCGAGCCTAATTCGTCGCCAAACTGATTTGCGCCGTCGTGTTTGCGATACTCGTTGACAGCCGCCGCCGCCGCGTTCCCGACGCCCTGCGGTTTGGAAAGATCGGTTGTATTGTCGTTTGGGTCAAGCCCGCGCTGCCGCATTTGCCCGGAAAGCCATTCGGCGTCTTCGGGAAAAACAAAGAGCATCGCGCGATAGGTCGCATAAGCAACAGCTTTTTCTTTGTTCGCCGGAGTCCGCTCGGATTTTGGGCGGCGCAATTTATCGCCGAGCCTTGTGCCGACCGCCTTTTCGTCGTAAGCCGCCCAGGCGTCGTACATCGCCGTAACGATAATCATTAACATCCGCGAACCGACGGTCGGGCGCGGCGCAACGCGCTCATGTTCGCGCGCGGTGGCTTCGAGCGCAACATCAAGCCATTCGTAAGCGGCGGATTTGACGTGCTGAGATTGAGCCGAAATTGCTGCCGGTTTATTGGCTTGCGCAAAAGATTGATGCGATGAAACCGCGCTCAAAATCGCGGTTATCAACAAAACGGAAAACCAGTAGCGATGATTCATAAATGAATTTAAAGTTATTTATTGGCTTTTGTCGGAGCCGGTTGTTTGACAGCCGCTTCGCCGATTAAAGCGGCAAACCTGCGCTGTGTTTCAGACGACCAGCCGGGAATCAAATCTCTAACAACGCCTTTTTCATCAACCAAAATCGAAAGCGGCACCGAATAATCGTCCGTTGCATATAATTGCTCGATAGCGCCGACGCCGCCGATGAAAATCGGATAATTAACGCGCCTTCTGGCGACATAACCGCGAACGTCTGCATCAGGCTGCGCGTCAACGTTCAGACCGATTAAATCAATGCCTTGCGCGGCAAGTTCGGGGCGCATTTTTTCTAGTTCCGGCATTTCTTTGGCGCACGGCAAACACCATGTCGCCCAAATGTTGATTAACGTTTGGCGTCCGGGTTTGAATTGTTTCTGCAAAGAACTCGCCGACCTGCCGCCGATTGTTTTCAAGGCAAAATCCGGGAGCGGTTTGCCGATTTGAATTTTCAACCCGCGCGCGAAAATTTCAGCTTTGGTTAACGGATTTGGCAAATTGGTACGACTGAGCGCGAGCGTTTGCGCTTTGCCAGTTCCCGCTTTCAAAAGCAAAGTCGAACCGGAAACGGCGTTTTCAGCGTCGAAGCGCTCGACTTTGCCGTTCGACCAGGCGACTTCAATCCATTCGGCGCGCGGGTCTTTGCCGAGTCCGAACAGCAGGCGCGGATCGTGCTGCGAAACGAAGCCCGACCCGCCCGATTTTATTTTCGTCAGCGTTCCCGCTGAAGTTTTAACGCGGACTATTGAGCCGAAAGCGTCACGTCCCGTTTCTTTTCCGCCTTCGAGAGTCACGCGCAGAAAATTGCCGTCCTGCCCGACGTTGTTGCGGAAGAGCAAATGCGATTGTCCCTGAATCGTCGTCGAAAAAACGTCCAAATCTCCGTCGTTGTCGAAATCAGCAAAAACTCCGGCGCGTCCGTCCGAAATCGAATCAATCCCGGAAACGCCCGAAATATCGGTAAATTTCTTCCCGCCCAAATTCAAATAAAGCGGGTCGCGCTCGTAACCGCTAAAGGAAAATCCCTGTCCGAAAATCAGTTGGTTTTGGTCTGAGCGCAAAGCGCCCTTTTCTTCTTTATTATCGTTTGAATGCGTCACAACTTGACGCCAGAACTGACTTCAGGTGTCCTTCATTGACTTGCCGGAAATAAAGCCGTTCGGCGTGTAAATGTCTTCCCAGCCGTCGTTGTCGAAATCAATAAAACCGCCGCCCCACGCCCAGCCGCCGGAAAACCCGCCGACTTCCGCCGTAACGTCTTTAAATTTTCCGTCGCCCGTGTTTTCGTACAAATTATTTCCGGCGGCGAGCTTTTTCAACACATTGTCCTTTGCGCTCGAATTCGGAAACAAACGAGTTAAAATCCTGTTTCCGGCGGTCGAACTCATATTCGTGGCGTGTAAATCGAGCCGCCCGTCGTTGTTGTAATCGCCGAACGAAACGCCCATTCCGTTGCCCGGATCGAGCACGCCGCGTTCTGCGGCTTCGTCAACAAAACGGTCGCCTTTGTTAATAAACATCGCCTTTTCGCCGAAATCGTTGGCGACGTATAAATCAATTTTGCCGTCGGCGTTGACATCGGCAAATTCCGCCGCATAGCTCCAGCGTTTATCGTCAACGCCCCATTTTGCGGCTTCTTCTTTAAAACTGCCGTTGCCTTGATTAACGAACAAAAGATTGGGCGTCCCGTTTGTCGCCCGAAACCAGGAATCCGGCGTGATTTGCCCGTAACGATTGTATGAAGTGACGTAAACGTCTAAAAAACCGTCAGCGTTTACATCGCCCGCCACCGCCGAAAACCCGATAGATTCTCTCGCAACACCGGCTTCGAGCGAAACGTCAGTGAATTCCGGTTTTCCGGTTTTCCGAAACGAATTTTCGAGCAGAATCTGCTGACCGACCGACGAGATAAAAACGTCCGAATCACCGTCGTTGTCATAATCGAAAACGAGCGGCGCAGTTCCCGAAGCTAAATTTTTGACTCCGGCTTCTTCCGAGGCGTCGCGGAAATTGCCTTTGCCGGTGTTTAAATAAAGATAATTTCGATTGGCGGCGGTGACGAAAAGATCAATCCAGCCGTCGTTGTCGAAATCTGCGGCAGCCGCGCCGTGCCAGACAAAACCGCTATTTTCCGGCGTTCCGTAAGACGGCATAGTCGCGCCGATTCCGGCGGGAACCGCGACTTCGGAAAATAAATCCTTTTCGGCGACGACCGAATCAAAGCTCAAAAGCTCGAACGAATCGAACTGCCAATGTTTATTCGCGCCATAACGCACGTTTGCGTTAAACGCTCCGCGCGCCCATTCTCGCTTGCCTTCCGTGTCGCGCCCAATGACATAAAAAGCAATTCGCGCGCGTCCGGTCGCGCCGACAACCGCCGTCGGCTGCTTCGCGCCCAAAACGGCTTGCGCTTTTTCATCGAAATTAGCTTCTTTGACTTTGAAACGCGCGTCTTCGATTTCGGAAAAATGCGCTAAAAATTCAGACCAGCCGTTTAAGAAATCTTTTTTGGTTAATTTATTTTGATTGGCTGCACTTGACGGAGCGGATTGCGTTGCAGATTCCCATTTGTGAACGCCGATCCATTTGATTTGATTGGCGACTGACGCGGGACGCGACGGAAACGTCTGCGACGCGAGCCGAGCCGGAAAATATTCAGCCGTCAGCGCCGCATCGCGGTCGCGCGCGGCAATTGAAAGCTCTAACAAATCGTTTGCCAGCGATTCGGACAAATCCTCTATAATTTCCAATCTCTTACGATCAACCGTTTGACCTTTATTTGCATTTTGGGTTGTTGAGGAATTCGGATTCTGCGCGAACGGCGCAACGCGAGCCGCGTTGATTAATAAAGCGAGCGCGCAGGCGATTATAAATAGTTTTCGCGCCGAAAAAATTGGACGGTTCATTTTGCTAAGTTTGATGCTTTGTAAGGAATAGCTTGTGCTATTTTTCGCCATTTTAACCCGTAGAAATCGGTTTGACAAATTCAAACGCCCTATTCTTCCAAATAATCATAATCTTTATTGCCAAATTTAACGGTTAAGAAAATTGATTTTTTTTTTCGATAAAGTTATAAACAAGAAGCACCCGTACAAATCCGTTGTTATCCTATAAAAAACAAATTGGGCGCATCAGTAATTAATAAAATCTAAAAGGAGACCGAGGATGTTGTTAAATCCTAACGCCGCGAGTTGTTGGCGGAAGCGTTTGATTGCAGTAAACGCTTTATTTTTACTTATTTTCTCCGGCGCGGTTTCGCTCGCAAACGGCTTGCCGCCTGACGCGCCGGTTTTAATCAGCGAAAAAGATTCGACGCGCGCTTTGACCGCGCGACCGACGAAAAAAGGTTTGGACACAAAAATCAGAGTTTTTAGACCCGGCTCAAACACGCTGGTGACTTTGTTTGTGACGAATCTGGATTTGCTGCCCGGCGAAGGCGCGAACGCTTTTCGCGCCGATATGGAAGACGTTTTGAATCGCCGTTATCCGTTAACCATTGTTTCGCTCGACAAAACCGAGCGCGAAGGGATTTACGCTTTAACGATTCGCCTCCACGATGCAATCGGCGATGTCGGTGACGTTTTGACGCGCGTTGCCTGGCGCGGAATGTCGAGCAATCGCGTTCGAGTGGCAATCGGACACGTCGGCGACGGTTTGAAAGACGACGCGGACGCCGTTCCGACTCCGCTGACGGAAAATTCATTCGTGCCTGTGACAATGAATTCTCTGGCTGCCGATACGGGCGGCGACCGGATTCGTTTTATGGAGCAAGCCGCTTTCGGACCGAGCGCGGCGCTTGATCTGCGATTGCGGCAATTGGGCTTTCGCCGTTGGATTGAGGAACAGACGGCGGACAAAACCGATTCAAACGGCGCGGTGAGATTTTCGACTTTTCCTTATCCAAACGTAATTCCGCGTCAAACCGGCAGCGAACTCGGTTGTCCCGGTGTGTCGGCAACGGTTTGTATGCGCGACAATTACTCGATGTTTCTGCTTCAGAACTGGTTTTATCGGGAAGCGCTCTACGGCGAAGACCAACAGTTGCGGCGTCGTGTTTCGTGGGCTTTGAGCCAGATCTGGGTGGTTTCCGGGCGCGACATCGTTCAGTCTGGGCGAATGCTGCCTTACATCAAAGTTTTGGACAAACACGCTTTGGGCAATTACCGCGATTTGATGAAAGAGATGACCTTAAATCCGGCGATGGGGCAATATCTCGATATGGCGATCAGCACACGCCAAAGTCCCAACGAAAATTACGCCCGCGAGATTTTGCAGCTTTTCACCATCGGCGTTGATCTGCTCAACCCGGACGGAACGCCGGTTTTAGATCAAAACGGCAATCGCATTCCGGCTTACACTCAGGAAACGATCAACAATTTCACCAAAGTTTTCACCGGCTTTACTTTTTGCAATTCCGGCTGCCCGAATTCGCAAAGCGGCATTCCCAATTACCGCGATCCGATGATCGTCGTTACGGCTGCAAATCACGACACTACTCAGAAAACGCTGCTGCGCGGAACTGTTTTACCCGCCGGACAAGACGCCGAGACGGATTTGCGGCAGGCTTTGGATAATATTTTTTATCATCCGAACGTCGGACCGTTCGTCGGAAAACTGCTGATTCAACGGCTCGTGACGAGCAATCCGAGTCCGGCTTACGTCGGGCGCGTCGCCGCGGTTTTTAACGACGACGGCTCGGGCGTTCGCGGCGATATGAAAGCCGTCATTCGAGCAATTCTGCTCGACCCGGAAGCGCGCGGCTCGGTTAAAACCGATCCCGATTACGGAAAACTGCGCGAGCCGGTGCTGTTTGTAACCAATTTTCTGCGGCGTTTCGGCGTGCAAACCCAAACGGATACAACGCTCGGTGTTCAATGCAACGGGCAGAGCGACGGAATAATTAACAACGTTTCGAGCGCCGTTTTCGATCAGGACGTTTTCAATCCGCCAAGCGTCTTTAATTATTATCAATTGGACGGAGTTATCCCGAATACAAATCTGGCGGGCGCGGAATTCGGCATTTTCTCGACCGGAACGGCATTGAAACGGGCAAATTTCGTTAATCAGATGATTGTGCCGCAGGGAAACACCGCGCCCGGAATTCAGCCAAATTCTTTTACCACCTCGCCAGGTTACATTCCGTGCGGAACGAAAATCAATCTTGACCGGCTTCTCCAATATGCCCAATCGGACGCAACCGGCAATAGTTTGCTTGAGCAGCTTAACCGGGAAATGCTGCACGGAACGATGTCCGCGCCGGTACGCAATCATATTATGCAGGCGATTCAAGCCGTTTCGCCCGCTCTGGCGGACAAGCGCGTTCGCACGGCTGTTTATCTGACGGCGACTTCATCGCAATTTCAAGTGCAGAGGTGAGATAAAAATGAAAAAATCGAGAAGAGAATTTTTAAAATCGTCTTGCCGCGCGCTTTCGATGGCGGCTCTGGCTTCGCAGATGCGGCATTTCGGGTTGGTCAACGCGCTGGCGCAGGAACGTTTGAAAAGCGAATCGGCAAACAGCCCGGATGCCGAATATAAAGCTCTGGTTTGCGTTTTTCTGAATGGAGGCAACGACAGCAACAACACCGTCGTCCCCAATTACGACGAAGGTTACAACCAATATGCGGCGGCGCGTCAGGCGCAGGGGCTGGCAATTGCGAGAGCGAGTTTGCTGCCGATTACTCCGCCCGCAATGAGCGGGCAGATTTACGGTTTGCATCCGGCTGTCGGCGAATTAAAAACGCTTTTTGACACCGGCAAAATGGCGGTTGTCTGCAACGTCGGCACGCTCGTTCAGCCTTTGACCAGACAGCAGTATCAATCGGGCGGAGCGCGCCCGCGCCAGCTTTTTTCGCATTCCGATCAAGCCGATCAATTCCGCACCGCCGTTTCCAGCTATAACTCAACCACGGGCTGGGGCGGCAGAACCGCCGACCGCGCCGCCGCTTTAAATGGCGGAGCTTTAATTCCGATGGTAACTTCGATTGCCGGTTCGACGGTTTTTAGCGCCGGCAACAGCAGCGCGCCGCTGATTGTCGGACCCGCGCCGACGCCGCTCAATCAGGTATTGACTTTAAACGGTTTCGGTAATGACCCCGACGAGCTTGCTCGACGCGCCGCGATGGAGAAATTGCGGCAGGAAGATTTAAGCCAAACGCTCGTCCAGGCGACCAGCGTTTTAACACAGCAAGCCGTTAACGTCAGCCAGCAACTAAGCCAGGACCCGACTTTGAGCGTCGCATTTCCGAACACGTCACTCGGAAATCAATTGCGGCAGGTGGCGAAACTGATGAAATTCCGCACCCAATTAAATATGAGCCGCCAGATTTTTTATGTGCAGCTTTTCGGGTTCGATACTCACGGCGGGCAATTGACGATGCAGTCGAATCTTTTGACGCAGCTCAGTCAGGCGTTAAAAGCGTTTTACGATGAAACTCAGGCGCAGGGAATTGCCAATCAGGTGACGACGTTTACGATGTCGGATTTCAGCCGCACGCTCAATCCGTCCGGCGCAGGTTCAAACGTTGGAACGGATCACGCCTGGGGCGGACATCATTTTGTCATCGGCGGCGCGGTCAACGGCGGAAATTTTTACGGCAGCGCGACGGCAAACGGTACGATTTTCCCAACATTGGTCAACAACGGACCGGACGACGCGGAAAATCGCGGGCGCATTATTCCGTCGGTTGCAATCGAACAATACGCCGGAACGCTGGCGCGCTGGTTCGGTCTTACCGACGCGGACATTCCGCTTGTCTTTCCGAATATAGCGAATTTTTCGACTTCAAATCTCGGCTTTATGGTTTAAACGAAAAGCCTAGTCACAGAAAAAAGGACAACCGCGCGGTTGTCCTTTTTTCTGTTTGAAATAAAATAAAACTTAGTCGCTGACGAGCTTTTTCAGACCGGCAGTTTCGTCAATTTTATTTTCCAATTCTCTTAACCCTTTCGGCGCGCCGTAATTATGGATGACTTTTTTGGTCTTGCCTTTGAGCGAAATCGAGGTTGTCACGGGCGGCAAATCCGCTATTCGCATTCCGTTTTCGTCAGTTTCGTATTTATCTTTTAAAGAAAAATAATTGACGCTTTCAAACGCTTTCACCAATTCCCGGACTTTTGCTTTTGGAATTTTGAACCGTTTTTTGCCTTTTACTTTGACATTCTCGATGCCGTTATAAACTACCGTCCCGTCGCCCGAAATCTGCGCCGAATAAATCGGACAAGTGCCGTAACAGGCTCCTCTTTCAATCGTAATCAGAACTTCGGAATCCGATTTTTTCTGCCCTTTCGCATCAGAGGAGAAACCAAAGAAAACGAGCGTCGAAACCGAGAATAGAAAAACGAACGAAAGATTTTTCAAGTTAAATTTCACAAACATCGCTTATTCGATGCGGGTTTTACAGTTTTCAGGCAAATTTTACTTGTCGAAAGTTAAATTTCTGACAAAAGTCCAATCGCCGCTCGGTTCGATTTTGAAGTTGCCGACGCCTTTTGACGCGACAATCATATTCGCCGGATACCAGAGCGGCAGTAGCGGCACATCGCGGCTGACGATTTCCTGCGCTTGCGCGTAAAGCAGTTTGGCTTTTTCGCGGTCGGTTTCGTTGACAGCTTTGCTGATCAGATCGTCAAATTCCGGGTTGTTGTAACGAGTCCGATTCGAGTTTCCTATCTGGCTTGACGCGAACAAATCGCGGAAATAAATCGGGTCATGATTGCCGCCGACATACCGTGCCGTCGTCATTTGATATAGACCTCGTTTGAGCTGATCAAAAAACACGCCGGATTCCGCCGTTTCGATTTCCACCGGAATACCGATTATTTTTAACTGATTTTGAATCACCTGCGCGTACTGGCTGGTCGCGGCGTTTCCCGCAATAATTTTAAATTTAACCGGCTGCGAAAAACGAATGCCGTTGGCACCCGCTTTAAATCCTGCTTCGTCAAGTAATTGCTTCGCTTTTTCCGGGTTAAAATCATATTTGACGCCCGGCGCATAAGCCCACGAGGTTTCGGGCAAAATCGAATAAGCCAGCTTTGCCTGACCGAAAAGCAAATTGTTGATTATCTCTTCCCGGTTAATTGCATGAGCTACGGCTTGGCGCACTTTTGGGTTGTCGAAAGGTTTATCCTGCGTGTTAAAGCTCAGATATTGAATGTTAGCGCCGGGAAATTGCTGAACGTTAAAATTTGAATCGTTTGAAAAGCTTTTCAGCGTATCGGGCGACAGATTAACCGTCATCGGAGCGAGCTGAACTCTGCCCGAACGCAGCTCGGCTTGCAGCGAATTGGCGTCGGCGATAACGCGGACGCGCAACTGTTTGATATTCGGCGCGCCTTCCCAATATTCGTCGTTAGCCGCCAGCTCGACGAAATTGTTCGCTGAATCATAGCGCACGAATTTGTAAGCTCCTGTTCCGGGCGGCGGCGTGTAAACGCCCGGATTCGGAGTTGATCCCGGTGCGTTGTTGTTCGAGCCTGTACCGATTTGGCTGTTTTCCGGCAAAATCGGAATCGCCACGAGATTTGCCAAAAGGTTGTTTTTCAAAGCCGGTCGCGCGATTCTGATAGTTAAAGTTTTCGCGTCCGGCGCGGTTATCTCCGTAATCATCGGCGTCCTTTGCCCGTTGATTGTTTCAAAAAATGAAGCGGCTTTCGGGCTGCTGAGTTTGAGCAGCGAATCGAGCGTATATTTTGCGTCGGCGGAAGTCAGCGGTTTGCCGTCGTGAAATTTTATATTGTCCCGCAGAGTAAATGTCAGCGTTAAATTGTCGAAAGACGATTGAATATCGCCCGCAGCGTCGCCGACATACTCAAAATTTTCATTTTTCTTAACCAACGCGTTGTACATCAAAGTGCGAATGCGTTCGGCATTTGCGGGAACGCTGCCCGCGCCCAAAAAATCGAGCGTATCGAAATTGCCGTCGAGCGCAATTGTAAAAGTGTCGCTTGCGCGGCGGCAGGCTGGGGAAGCGGTAAAAATTAGGGTGATAACTGCAAATAAAAAAAGTAATTGAAAACGATTTCTCAAATTTTTCCTCCGTAGCTGTAATCGAGTTTTTTATTCAATTCGGCGATTTTGTCGGATAACTCTCCAAAACGGTTCGGATCAAATTCGTGAGGCGGTTTCAAGAGCGATTTTACTTCGCCGATTCGCTGCAAGGATTCGTCGAGCCGTTCCATCTTCAGCTCTCCCGCGCGAAAGCCTTCGAGCAGAGAATAATAGCTTTTCCGCACGGCTTCGAGCGACGAGCAAATCAAAATCATATCTTCACCGGCTTGAAACGCGGCTCGCGCGGCTTCTTCAATCGAACAATGTCTTAAAATCGCGCCCATTTCCAAATCGTCTGTCAAAACGAGGTGTTTGTAACCAAGCTCGATGCGGAGCAACTTGGTGACGACATCGAAATTAATCGAAGCCGGTGTCAGACGCCCGCCGAGCTGTCCGGTCGAAAGATTGACTCTCGGAAAACCGCCGTGCGAAACCATCACGCAGCGCACGCGGTCGTCCTCGTCCTGACGATAGACAAACAGCTCGATGTACGGCGCGAGGTCTTGTGTGACGAGATCGTCGTGCGTGAGATTGACAATCGGCATCTCGTCGTGCGAATCAACTTCGCCCGCCCCGATGCCTGGAAAATGTTTCAAGCAGCCGAGAATGCCCGTGCGCTGCAAACCGCGCAGATAAACCATCGAATAACCGAGAACTTCGCCGGGCGAGCGCCCGAACGAGCGCGAATACAAACCGTTTGACAGCAAATCGCGTTCGGGCGTCATAATCTCCATTACCGGCGCGAAATTCATATTAAAACCGAGAATCCGCAGCATCTCGCCTGTAATCGAACCGAGAGTGCGCGCGGCGGCAACGTCGCCGTGCTGGCGAATCACGCGCGGCGGCGGCATCGGCGTCGAGATTCGCCGCAGACGGTCAACTAAACCGCCTTCCTGATCGAGACTTATAATCGGCAGAACGGGCAAAATTTCCCGAATATCGTCAATAAATTTGCGGGTTTGATCGAGTCGGCGAACGTTGCGCCCGAAGAAACAAACTCCGCCCGGTTTTATTTCTTCGAGCACCGCGCGCGTTTCCGCGTCGGCTTCGGTGCCGGGCAAACCAACGAATAAAAGCTGCCCGACTTTTTGTTCGAGCGGTAGAGAAAGCAAAGTTTCAAGCATTAATTAAACTTTTGGAGAGTCGGCGAAAACTTATCGCAAATTTTGGCGGATTAAAAAAGATTTGGCAAGTCCGTTTTTAAAACAAAGCTGAAATGGCACAGCGGCGGACACAGGCGAAGCCGGTTATTTCATTAAAAGAAAAGCTCGACTTTTATGATAAAAGTCGAGCTTTTCTTTTAATACAACTGATTTTCGAGGATTATTTTCTCGTGAAAACCATTTCCATCGAGTTCGTTCCGCGCGGCGATTCGACATCGCGTTTGACGGTCAAAGTCTTGCCGTCCGCGCTCAATTCCCAGGTTTCTTTTACGGAAATTGTCGCTTGTCCATTCGGAGAATCAATCGTCTGCGTGCGCAAAAGATTGAGCTTGTTGTCTTTTTCAACTTTGGCTTTGAGCATGGCTTGCCCGCCCATCGCGCCTTCGGTAGTTGTTTCCTTGCCTTCCAAACTGTAAACGGTCGTCCCGTCTCCTCCGCCGAAACCGCCGCGCATTCCTCCGCCGCGATTTCCGCCTCCGCCGCCTGCCGGAGCGCCCTCCGGCGGCGCTGCGCGTTTGGTTGTGGTTTCGACTTTTAATTCTTTATCGGTTTGCGTGACTTTCAAAGTCATCCCTTCAATTCGGGAACGCTCACCGAGCTTTGATTTGCTCGCGTCGAGCGTCCATTCGCCGGAAAAATCCGACTTCTTGGATTGTGCCGCCGCGCCGATTGCAAAAAGGCAAACAAACGCGAAAAGTATCGCTAAATTTTTCATTTTGATTTTCTCCTCTGGAATTTTTAGAAAGTAGCCTGATTTTAAGACACTTGGAAACCGCATTTGGTTACTAAAATGCAGCGTAAAGTTTTGTAAAAATAAAACAGCCGGAAAACCGACCGTTTGAAATTCTCATTAAATTGTGAAATGTGGAGTCGCGGTTTTATCTTTTCCGTTGTTTCGGATCAAGTAATTCGCGCAAGCCGTCGCCGATAAAATTGAAAGCCAAAACGGTTAAAGCGATGACGATGCCGGGAAACAGGAGAACGTGCGGAGCGTTTGCCAGAGTGTCGAGTCCGCGCGCTTCTTCGATCATTGTTCCCCACGAAGGCGCGGGCGGCGGAATCCCCAAACCAAGAAAAGAAAGCGACGCTTCGGACAAAACCGCTCCCGCCATTCCGAGGCTCGCTTGAACAATCAAAGGCTGAATCGCGTTTGGCAAAATATGAACAAATAAAATCCGCCAATCGCTCGCGCCGAGAGCGCGAGCGGCTTGGACGAAATCGTATTCCCTGACTTTTAAAACCTGCCCTCGCATTACGCGCGCATAGCCGACCCAGCCGATAATGCACAAAGCCAAAATCAGTTTTCCCAAACCCGCACCGAGAAACGCGACGAGCGCAATCGCCAAAAGCAAACCCGGAAACGCGAGAAAAACGTTGAAAAGATAACCCGAAAGAAAACGGTCGAGCCAGCCGCCGTAAAAACCAGCGAGCGCGCCCAAGACCGAACCGATAACAGAGGAAACCGCGACAACAATAATTCCGACTTCGAGCGAAATCCGCGCTCCGAAAACAACGCGCGAAAAAACATCGCGCCCCAGCGCGTCCGTGCCGAACCAATGCTCGGCGGAAGGCGCGGCAAAACGCATCGCCAGATTTTGCGCCGAAGTATCATGCGTGGCGATAAACGGCGCAAAAATGGCAACAATCACCAAAATTACCGCAACCGCAATTCCAAAATAAGTTAAACGATTCATCAATCGTGAATCGTGAATCGTGAATCGTGAATCGTAGTTGAATTTAAAAAACTATTTACGATTTACGATTTACGATTTACGACAATCTGATTCGCGGGTCGAGCCAGCGATAAACCCAATCGGTTAAAGTGTTAGCCAAAATATACGTAACGCTGATAACCAGAACGCAGCCTTGTACGAGACGATAATCGCGCTTGCCGATTCCGTCTTCTAAGAGCAGCAAGCCTAAGCCTTGCCAGCCGAAAATGCGTTCGGTAATAATTGCGCCCGCGAGCAGCACGCCGAGCTGCAAACCCAAAATCGTGACGACCGGAATCAAGCCGTTTTTCAAAACGTGCTTGTAAATCACGACTCTTTCCGATAAACCTTTAGCGCGCGCCGTGCGAACGTAATCTTCGCCGAGTTCTTCGATCACGGACGAACGCACCATTCTGGTTAAAATCGCCGAGAGCGCCGCGCCTAATGTGAATGCGGGCAAAATGATGTCTTCGGGATTTTCGCTGCCCGTCGGCGCAAACCAGCCGAGCCTGACGGCAAACAGAAAAACAAGCGCCGGACCGATGACAAAGCCCGGCATGCTGATTCCCAAAAGCGCGAAAAACGAAGCGAAATTATCAATCAGCGAATTTTTATTCGTTCCGGCTAAAACCCCAAGTGGAATCGCAATCGCGACGGCAATCAGCATCGCGGCAAGCGCCAGATAAATCGTCGCCGGGTAGCGTTCGAGAATCATATCCAAAACCGGGCGGTCGGTTCTAAACGAAGTTCCCAAATCGCCCTGCAACAGATTTGCCCAATAATCTACATAACGGTTGTCCGCGCCATGCCATTCAAAACCTTTCTCTCCAAAAGCCGAAAAGAAAAACGCCGGGCGGTCAAGCCCGTGTTTAGCGCGAAAAGCGGCGTATTGTTCGGCGGTCGCCTGATCGCCCAAAATCGCCTGCGACGGATCGCCCGGGACAAGCTCGATTAAAAGCGTGACGAGCGAAACGACCGTCCAGACGACGAGCAGAAAAAGCGCGAAACGGCGCACAAAGCTGAAAATTTTGTGTCGGTTCATCAACCTGTTTTCATCCCAATTTTTTTTTGCCCGATTTTTTTTCGCCTAAATGAATTGCGGCGATGCCGCCGGTTAGATTCTGAAATTCTACACGGTCAAAGCCTGTTTCGGCGAGCATTTTCGCCAATTCTTTTTGATTCGGAAACCGCTGCACCGAGTCGGGCAGATACTCGTAAGCTCCGCGCGAGCCGGAAACCGCTCCGCCGATTCTAGGCAAGACCGTCGTAAAATAAAAGTTAAAAATTTGGCGAAAACCGGGAACGATCGGACAGGAAAATTCTAAAATCGCAAGCCGACCGCCCGGTTTTAAAATTCTGTGCAGCTCAATTAAACCGTCCTGCCAATTCGCCAGATTCCGCAGACCGAATGCAATAGTCGCGGCGTCAAAGCGATTGCTTTCAAACGGCAGACTTAGAGCGTCGCCTTCGATATAGGGAATTGCGGTTTGATTTTTGGCGTTTTTTTGAAAAGCGATTTGGAGCATCGGGCGGCAAAAATCCGTTCCGATGATTTTTGCCGGCGAGTTTTTTTGTAATTCGAGCGATAAATCGCCCGTTCCGCAAGCGACATCTAAAATGAGCGCGTTCGGATTTTTCAAAACATCAGTGAGCTTTTTCCCGACGAGACGCCGCCACCGTTTGTCTGTGTTGGCGGATAAAAAATGATTTAAAAAATCGTAACGGCGGGCGATTCCGCCGAACATTTCGCGCACCGCTCTGGCATGTGCGATTTCGTTTTCAGTTCTTGTCGCCACTTTATAAATTCAGGAAAATATCACAAATGAAAAACGCAAACTATCAACTCTACACTGTAAACTATAAACTGTCTTGCAAAGAAACAAAGGTTTTCTGCAAGACAGTTTATAGTTGAGAGTTGACAGTTGATAGTTGTGGATCAATCCTAATTTTTGAAAAAGTTTTGCAGCTTCTATTTTTTGCTTCCGTGAGCGTCAATTTGCGGCTGAATTTTTTCGGCGTCGCCGACAATGACGATTGCCTGCGGAACGTCTTTAAACAGTTTTGCGGCAATGCGTTCGGCATCTGCCGCAGTCACCAATTTCGTCGAATTTAACCGTTCGCTCGCGGCGGGTGTTTTGAACGTTTCAACATCCATCCATCGCTGCGAAGCGGTTTCCGGTTTTGCCAACTCGGTTTGCAGCGCGTTTAAAATCTCGTTTTGAGTTTCCGAAAATGCTTTCGCGTCAATTTTTTCGCTCGCGGCTCGATTGATTGCCGCGCGGAGCGCGCTTAAAGTTTGCGCCGCTTTTTCGGTCGAAACCGAAGCACGGACGATCAGCTCGCCGGGCAAAACGTGCGCGATGTGTTCGACCTGAACCGCGCCGAATTCGGTTTGCAATTTTCTTTCGAGCGATTTCGCCCAAATCGCCGCCGCAATCGAATCCTTGTCGTTTTGCGCCAGCCCGCGAACGGCAATTCGGATTTCCGCCGTTTCCGCATCCGCCGTGTCAACAATCAAAATTTTTGAATCGGGCGCGTCCGGCTGCCGAAACGTCGAAAGTAGCGGTTTGTCGGCTTTTTTCCACGAGCCGAAAAACTGTCGTACCGCGCGCAAAGCGTAATTTTCTTTGACGTTGCCGATAATGATGAGCGACGAATAATCGGCGTTTAAAAAGCGGTCGCGGGCGAAAATTAAATCGCCGTATTCGATTTTGGCGAGCGTTTCAGGCGTTCCGGCGGCGGCTTTGCCATACGGGAACTCTCCGTAAAGCCTACGGCGTATGGCTAAATCGGCAATCGCAGCCGCGTTTTTGCTTTCTTCCTGCGCTTGCCGCAGACGCGCTTCGCGCACTTTTTTGAAATTTTCCGGCGTAATCGGCGGCGCGACGACGGCATTCCGCACGGCGTCGAGAATTCTTTCAAATTCTTCGTCGTTTCCCGTCGCCGTGATTTCGATAAAATCGTAATTGGTCGTGACGTTTAAAGAGCCGCCCAAATCTTCTTCAAAAAACTGTTTTGTTCCTTCGTCGGGAATCAATATGTCGCCGAGCAGCCGCATCGTGCCTGATTTCTGCGCCGGATCAAACGTTGCGCCCGCGTTGACGCGGAGCTTGACGGTGATTTTTTCGCTTTTCGGTTCGGGCAGAAGGAAAACTTTCAGACCGTTTAAAATTTGTTCTTTTCTCGGTTCGCGCACGTATTGAGCGTGAGCAACCGAAAAGGCGCTAGCCGCCGTCAAAACAAGCAGCACAAGACGCGAAAAATTTCTAAATTCGAGCAAACTAATTTTAAGTTTCATTGCACCAAAGATTCTGAGAGAATATTAATCAAGTTTAGATTTCCCGAAAGCAGCCGGTCAACGCTAAAAGGCATCAAAAAATGGATTCCAAAACGCCGCATATATTCTCCATGTTTCAAATTCGCGGCAAACAGCGTTATAATCCGGCAACGAGCCGCTTCCGAGACCGGTTTGATGCGGTTAGAATCCTAAAAGTTAGTTTCCGTTAGTGAAAGGTAGAAAACAAGTGAGTAAAACAGTAAAGCACTGCGAAGTTTGTCAAGAAAATTTTGGCGACCGTTTTAGCTATTGCCCGGTTTGTGGCGAGACTTTGAGAACCGTCGAAGTCGGCGGCAATCAGGCATATTCGGCTTCGTCAAACGCGGCTTCTCAAGCTCCACCTCCGTTTGTCCCGCGCGAGGAAACCGTTGCGGCAGTAGCGGCGACCGCTCCGCTTTCTCAGGAAAGCGTTCCGGCTTACGTCACGCCGGAACCTGCAGCCGCCAATGGTTCGACGAGCTTTAAAACCAACGAACCGAACTTGTCAATCGAAAACTTCGACACCAATGCCGAAAATTATCACGACGACGGTTTGTTTCACCTGACGATTTTGCAGGCTCCGAAAACTCACCGCAGAGATTTTGGTAAGGGCGCGGGCTTCGCTTTGGGATTTATGATGGTCGCACTGACCACCTTGTTGATTTGGGATATTTTCAATTTCCCGCTTGATATTGATCCGGTTGATGCGGACATGGGGCTGCCGTATGCTTTTCTCGCTGATGACGAACCGATGCAGGAGGAAAAGCCACCTCTGCAAAAAGACAAAGATAAAGGCGGCGGCGGCGGCGGCGGCGGTAAAAACGATCCGAAACCGGTGCAAGAGGGCGTAATGCCGAAAATGACTAGGGAGAAACAACTTATTGCGCCTGATGTCGAGAGAGTTATTAATCCGAAAACCACAATGCCACAACGAGCTACACTTGAGGGACCGGAAATTAATAAGCCCAGCTTAGAAAGGTATGGCGTGGTCAATGGCAGCAAAGACAGTTCCGGCGGAATGGGTGGTGGTCGCGGACTTGGAAACGGTGGTAACGGCGGAATCGGCATTGGAGACGGTCCCGGTTACGGCTCCGGTCGGAACGGCGGAATCGGCAGTGGTAGAAACGGCGGAATTGGAGACGGAGATGGTCCGGGCGGCGGTGCCGGCGGTGAACCCCCTCCGGTCGTGAAAAGAGAACCGCCTCCGGTTGTTTCAGAGCCTTTGAAAATTCTTTCGCAGCCGCGTCCCGGATATACTGAAGAAGCCAGAAAAAATAACGTGCAGGGAACCGTTCGGGTCCGCGTGACGTTTTCGGCATCGGGACAAGTTACCGGAGTTTCCGCTATCAACAGTCTGCCTTTCGGATTAACTGAAAAAGCGATTGCGGCGGCGCGTCAGATTCAATTTATTCCGGCAAAACGGAACGGTGTTCCGACTTCCGTGCAAAAAACAGTCGAATTCCGGTTCACGATGTACTAAAGAGATTTTTATCTGTGTGCTGAAATCAGTCGCCGCACACGATTTTATTCAATTTCCGGCATCGCTTTTCGTTATTAATCTTAAAGCGATGCCGTTTTTCTTTGGAAAGCGGCATCGCTTTTTGCTCCTCGCAAATGTGTTTTCAGCTTTAATCGGCATTTACTAAGAAGACTCGTCTGGTTACGTTTTCGCCAAATGCACAAAATATGTCTTGACGGTGAACCGAAAGAGGGACTAGCTTAATTTCTTACTTAATTTTCTCGGCTTGTGTTTGCTGTCCGTTAAAAGTCACAACTGCTCCTGTTATTTGCCCCGCATCGCCGTATACAAACATGATTTGTGCGTCATACTCTTTAACAAAAAACTCAATATCCGATTCGGGCAACAATTCTACTTTAGGCTGTCCCGTTGCTTGTCCCATCAACTTATCGCCTTCTCTTGTGACTGCAACAAAAAAATTGGGAGCAAGCCGGTACTCTCCCAGATACCGGTCATAAATTTGAGGGTTCAGCGTAATCGCTTTTCGCTGCGGCGCTGTTTGTTTCAAGCCGAGGGTAATCGCAGCCAAACTGCGTGCCATCGTGTTTACAGGGACACTATCTAAGTTGCTGAGAACAATTACGCAAAGTTTATCTTCGGGATAACGTGCAATAGAGCTGGCGAAACCATTAATCCATCCGCCGTGACCGATAAATTTTCGATTCAAATGTTTGGTTACCTGCCAGCCATAACCGTGTTCCGCCGCGTACGCAGTAAAAATTGCGTCCAGTGATTTTTTGCCGACAAGTTTTTCCGTATACAAAGCTTCGTCCCAAAGTTGCAGGTCTTCGACGGTCGAGTACAGTCCCCCGGCAGCAAAAGGAAGCGACATATCCATATAGGGCGCGTTAATCAAGGTGTTGCGCTGCAAAGAATATCCGGCAGCGCGATGTTTTAATATCGCCTTGTTGTTATCATATCCCGTGTTCTCCATTTTCAATGGTTTGAAGATGTTTTCCCGCAAAAAGGCTTCATATGACATTCCCGACGATTTTTCAATTACAGAACCGAGCAAAATATATCCTAAGCTGCTGTAGCTGAACCGTTTGCCGGGTTTAAACTCGACCGGCGCTTTTTTTACAATTTCCAAAATATCCGTTGCGGGCGATGGCAATGCCAATACCTTCTCGTATCCCCACACATTAACATAATCCGGGATACCTGAGCTGTGCGTTAAAAGGTGATGAATAGTTACGGGCTTCCAGGCTTCCGGGCAGTTTGTTAAGTAATTGCAAACGGAATGCTCGACGTTCAGCTTGCCTCGCTCCTGCAACATCATAATCGCCATTGCGGTAAACTGTTTGGTGAGAGAGCCGATTCTGAACTTGGTTTGCGAGGTGTTGGGTATGTCGTTTTCAATATTTGACATACCATAGCCTTTACTGACAATCACTTTACCGTTCCGCGTAATAAGAATTGAACCGCTGAAATGATCGGATTTCATCGCTGCGGTCATTAATTCATCAACTCTGTCGGCAATTTCCTGAGCCGAAGAGGGCAAAAAGCAGAATAACGTTAACAGACAAAATAAGGCGGGTCGGTGAAGCTTGGTAAATAATTGCTTAATCATAATATTTAAGTGGGAGTTCGAATTTAGTTATTGCTTTAAGTCGCGACGCCATAGCTTTTGGGGAAATCACTCTTTCGGCAGATAATAGCCGGTGCGCGCGCCGACCGTTAACTTACGCTCTTTGCCCCGCCCGTCAAGCGCCTTCACTTTTATTTCTAACTTGTGCAGGCGACCCGTATTCAGCTCGTTCTCTCCGAGCGTAAAACCGAGCGTATAACGCGCCGTTAAGTTATTGACCAGCTTCTCGAACGCTTCAACATATTTTTTAACACTGCCGACGCGTGCCATTTCGCCGCCCGTTTGTTGTGTAATGTCGGCGACGACTTCAACTGTTCCGGGCATTTCTCGGAAGTCGGTTTTTTTTGCAATATCGGCAGCCCAGCCGGTAAGAAAAAATGTTCTGATTCGCAAAAGGTTCACAGTAATACCGGTTTCGAGCAAACTGCGAATCATCTCGTCGCGTACGGCGAATGGAAAGTAAGTAAGATCATCTGCTGCAACAACCATTACGGCTTGCGAATTTGGGCGTTCTATCGCCGCCCGGCGAAGCGTCTCGGCGGCACAGGCAACGCCCGACGCGGTGTTTACGACACTATAACTCCAATCTATTTGCTTGTAATCCCGCTCGTATTTTGCCGAGAGGTCGAGCACCGACTCAAATGCCGCAATTATTTTTTTGCGATCACGAGTAAAATCTTGCAGCATGTGCAGCGGCGGAGGAGTCTGCCGCGAATCAGGACTTAACGGTGAGCAGGGAGAATCGGCTTTTCCCAGCCACGAAACGGCAATCGCCACTTCGTCTTCGGGCGGCAGCTTCGCAAATGCCGAGGCTAATCGCGAAACCGCTTCTTTGTTGTGAAAAGTTCGCCCCCAATGTCCGTAAAAATCTATGACCAGCATTAACGCGCGTGGTCGCCGCGTTTCGGTTCCGGTACTGAAATAGGTGAGTTCACGCTCACGTCCGTCATCAAGCACTGTAAAGTTATTGCGAGCCAGGTTTCGCACGGGAGCATCATTTTTTTTGTCTTTGACGAGGGCATCTACAAAAACCACTCGCGTTCGGATTGTAATCCTGTCTTCGTCATCGTTTTGGGCTGGGACGGGCATCATCCAACCAAATGCGATCAACATACCCAACAAGACAAATAGTCTGGCTTTGAGCAAAGCTGCGCGGCGCGTACTTGTTTCAGACAACATAAATGATGATAAACATCAATAGAGACACCGATGCAAAAGTCGCTGCGGTGTCTCTATTAATTCGTTTAATTGCATTTCAGGTTTGGCATCTCAGACTAGCGTCCCCTGCGGTTAAGCTTATCAATTAAACGTGCAAGTGTTTGGATGAGGTTTGTTGCGAATATCGGGGTTAAATGCGCAACGGAAGGCGGCATTGGCAGCTTGTGCTATGAAGCAGTTGAGCCTGTTCCGGGTGCTCGTAGCGGCGATTCCGGCACATCCTGCGCGTTCCGCGAGAACGAGGCTGCATTTCCCGACACACTTAATATATCTCCAAATATAGGTGAAGAACTTTCTTGCTTTCGCTTTTTCGGCGAGCGAGTAAGAAGCCTTGGAGATGACAGACTTTTTCTGTGGACCCTTATCGTTTTTCATTTGCTGGAGCTGCATATCCAATTGATAGCGGTCTCTGGTCTCGAAGTTTTGATACGGGCTATAGTAGCCTGAGTATGCCGGTTGCTCGCGGTACGGAGCGCCGCCATCCGGCGGGTAATACAGCTCGTCAACTACAGTCATTCCTTCCGGGTCTTCGCTATCAAAGTCGTTGACAACCGCGTTGTAAGTGTCAGAGTTACCGGTTTCGGCGTCGTGAACGTAAATTGTACCGTCCCAGTAGCTTTGATCTCCGTCGGTTGCCATAATTATCATCTCGTTACCGTATGCGTCGGTATCGAAAGTCGAGTTAAACGAGTTGAACGAATTAAACGACGCGGAACGGAATATCGGTGATTTGAGCGTAGTTGCGGTGTTTGCATCGCTCTCTTCAAGGTAAATCATGCTCGCATTCCAGTTAATTCGTTTGTTGATTTTTTCGAGGTCTTTTACCGCTCGGTTAAAAGCTTTATCTTTAGTGCGAAGCTGATTGAAACGTAGTTTAACTGCATCGCCTTTAAGTACCTTGAATTTTTTTTCTTTTACACCCGACAGAATGGCGTTTAATCCGATTTCAGGGGTTCCGTTCTCGGCGGTATTGTCGCCTTTTGTGGCAGCGGCATTGACTGCCGGAGCGAAGTTAGGTGTTATTAATGTCGCGAAGAATCCTAAGATCAGCGCGAAAAACAAGAGGCTTTTGACAAATTGTGTAGTGTTTTTCATTTCTGGTTACTCCTCGTAATTCTGAGAATTTTTTCTACTTTCTTTTTTTTAGAGTTGTTGAATGCCATGCCGTTTGAGGACACGTGCACTTCAGAGTGTTAATTACTGATACGAGTCGAGCTGACTTGTAAGTGAAATTGATTGTTTATTGAGTGAGATTAAAAAGTTTTATAGTCAGTTAACCATTTGCAGTTATGGGGCGCCGGTTAAGAGGAAAACTTTAAGGATTCTCAATTACAATTTCGTAGCGATTACGATAAATTGAGAATACATTCCCAAAAAAGCCTCGGTCGGCTAGAAATCTAACATTGCAAAAAAAAATGTTGATAAGCTGTTAATAGCAGCCTTTACTCGAAAAATCAGCCGATTAGCTAACAGTCCGCGCGGAAGCATTCGCATCCGAATTTTTCAAGCCCGTGCGCATCGAGAATAATAATGCGACCCCGCTGATAATTAATTAAACCTTTTTGCTGAAGGGCGCTGGCGGCTATTGTGACCTGACAGCGGGCGACGCCGAGCAGTTGCGCGATTAAATCCTGCGTTAATAAGAAAGAATTCGATTTTAATCGGTCACGGCTGATTAAGAGACAGCCGCAGAAGCGCTGCTCAATGCTGTGAAACCGGTTGCAAACGACGGCTTGAGCGGTTTGGCAAAGGACGGAGTGAGCGTAGCGTAAAAGCACCGATTGCAAAGAGCCGCTTGAGCGTAGCTGTAACAGTAAATTATCGGTCTTGATTTGCAGCGCGTCGGATGCTATTTGAACGATAACCTCACAAGGCGTCTTATTGACTTCGAGCGCAACCTGCACCCCGATCATGCCTTCTCTGCCGATCATACCTATCTGAACGGTTTTGCCGTCCGGGGTCGCGGAGAGCAGCGAAATCATTCCGCTTACGGGAAAATAACAGTGTGTAATGTCGTCGCCGCCGTGCAAAATAACCTTGCCCTTTAACAGACGCACGGGTTTTAGAAAAGGAAGTAATCGCTCGTACTCTTTATCGGGCAAAAACGACAGCAATTGATTTCCGGCAGTTTGGCTAGAAAGTTGTGAGACAGCCATATGTTACTCCCACCTAACATATACGTATTTATTTTGTTGTTTTACTGTTATGCATTTAGGCTATGTCGTCAATTCCGCCGGGCAAATTTTGCCCGGTCAACAAGCATAAAGAAGGTTTTTGATATTATCGTTTGAATTCCGCCGCGAACCTTCTTCGCTTTATAAGGCTTCAACTGAGTCAACTGTATTTTCGCCATTTTGCATTTTTAAACTCTCATTAATCTAACGCACCAAAAGCAGGTGAAAACTATCATCATTTGAAAAAGTTTTTCAGAAGGTCTAAAAATAAGCTGACTTTTAAAGAAAAAGCCGAACCAAATTGGTTCGGCTTTTTCTTTGTTTAAAACAAAACAAATATTTTACGTTAAATTTCCGATCACATTTTGGATTCTCTCGACGGCTTCTTTCAATCGTTCAAATTTTGTCGCATAAGAAATCCGAATATAGCCGGAAACACCGAAACCCGCGCCGTCGGTCGTGACAACGTGCGCCTCGCGCAAAAGCAAATCGGAAAAATCCGCCGACGTTTTAATTTTGCCGTTGAGATAGCCGCGCACATCCGGGAAAGCGTAAAACGCGCCTTCCGGCTCGCTGCATTGAAAGCTGCAAATTTCGCGCAGAGCGGGAATTAGATACGCTCGCCGCCGCGCATATTCTTCAATCATCGCATCGAGAGATTTTCGCGTCTCTTCCCAATTTTCCAGCGCTTCGGCGCAGGCAGCTTGGGCAAACGAGGTCGGATGCGTCGTCGAATGGCTTTGCAGCTTGTTCATTGCTTTGGTCCATTCGGCGTTCGCCACCGTATAGCCGACGCGCCAGCCGGTCATCGCAAAAGTCTTGGAAAAAGTTCCCGCGATGCAGACAAACTGCTGCAATTCTTTGGGCAGCATCGCGGTCGAAAAAACCTCGTGCGGCGGATAAACAAATCTGGCGTAGCATTCGTCGGCGACAATGAAAACGTTTTTTTCGGCGCAAGCTTCGACAATCTTGCGGAATTCCGCGCCCGGAATAACCCGCCCCGACGGATTTCCCGGTGAATTAATGATTATTAGCTTGGTTTTATCGGTGATTGCGCGTCTGACTTGTTCGGCGTTTAAAACGAAACCTGTTTCTTCGGTATCAATTGTGACGATTTTTGCGCCGGTAAAATTGACGATTTCGGGAAATGAAACCCAATAAGGCTTGTGCAGCAAAACTTCGTCGCCCGGATTTGCCACGGCGCAAACGGCATTAAAAATCGCCTGTTTGCCGCCCGATGTTGCAATAATTTGATTCGGCTCGAAATGGGTGTTGAATTCGCGCTCGTAAAAACTTTGAATTCCTTTTTGCAAAGACTTCAAACCCGGTGTTGGCGTGTATTTCGTGACGCCCTGCTGCAACGCCTCAATCGCATAATTCTTGATGTGCTGCGGCGTATCAAAATCAGGTTCGCCGACGCTCAAATCAATCACATCGGCACCGCTTTCGCGCAAATCTGTGGCAGCCTGCATCGCGGCGAGCGTCGCCGACGGGCGCATTCTTTTAACGGCTTCGGAAACAGGAAAAGATGACATAACGAAAATCTTATGCGAAAAAAGAAATATTACAAAATAATAAAACTAAATTTTCGCTAAATCTTTTGGAGAAACTCGACGCGGTTGCCAAACGGGTCTCGGAACTCGAAACGGTCGTAACCCGGAATCGGGACGCCTTCTAAAATTTTGATTCCTTTTTCGCCCAGTTTCTCGCGCCAAGCAGCCAGATTTTCGACCGCGTAAGCGAGATGAGCTTTTGTTTTTGTGCGGTCAAAATCGGCTTCGGTTCCAACGTGAATTTGAAAAGCTCCGAGTTCGAGCCAAAAACCGCCGCGCCCTTGCAGCGATTCGGGTTTTTGAAGTTCTTTTAAACCGAGAAAATCACAATAAAATTCTCGCGCGGCGTTTTCCGCACCCGTTGGAATTGTGATTTGAGCGTGGTGAACGCGCTCCAAAACAAGCTTCATAAATCAACCTTTCTTCAGCTTCTTCCTCATTCTCGTTTCGACGGAAGCCGGAACCAGCCCGTCAATCGTGCCGCCGAGCGTGAAAACCTGTTTGATTAAGCGCGACGAAACGTAAGAATATTTGTCGGCAGCCATCAGAAAAACGGTTTGGATTGCGGGTTCGAGCCGCCGGTTCATCAAAGCCATTTGCAACTCGTACTCGTAATCCGACACGGCGCGAATCCCGCGCACAATCGTTTGAACCTCACGCTTGCGGGCGTATTCGACAAGCAGACCGCTGAAATCTTCGACAATCAGACGGCAATCATCAGTCTTAATTTCCGGCAAAACTTCGTCAAGCATTTTGCGCCGGTCGGCAACCGAAAACATCGGATTTTTCTCCGGGTTATTTAAAATAGCGATGATGATTTCGTCGAAAAGTTTCGCGCCGCGTTCGATAATGTCCAAATGCCCGTTTGTCACGGGATCGAAAGAACCGGGATAAATAGCTCGTCGCATAATCAGTGCGGAACTTTATCATTAAAAAACAAAAACTTGTAGCAGTCTGTTTTCTGCCTGTAATTATTTTGTAAAAATTGAATGCGGAGCGGGCAAATTTACTAAATCCGTCAAAAATAAGTTATATTTTGAGGCTTGCAGCAAAAGCAAGTCGTCTAAAAAATGAAACGTCAGAAAACGGAAAAAAAACAAGCCGCCGCCTTTTACGATTTGGAAGGCACGCTCGTGCATACAAATCTCGTCCACACTTTGGGTTTTTACGCGCAGCGTCAGCAAGGATTATTGAAAACAATCACCAAATCGGCGAAGACATTGGCGAAGATTCCGCTGTTTGCCGCGACGGACGTTTACAGCCGCAACGTTTTTAACCAATTTTTCTTTAAAAGCTACGAAGGCGAATCCGAAGACCGCCTGCGCTTTTTCGCCGACGAATTGTTTGAGAAAACTCTTAAACCGGCGGTCTTTCCGGGGACTTTTACGCTGCTCGAAAAATCGAAAAAATTGGGTTTGCGGCAAATCGTGATTACCGGAGCGTTGGATTTTTCGGTCGCGCCTTTGCTGGACTATTTGGGAATTGACGAATTTGTGGCGAACCGGCTGGAATTCGTCAACGGTTACGCGACCGGGCGCTTGCTGCCGCCCGTGATGGCGTCGGCGACCAAAGCCAAATGGATTCGGGAATACGCCGAACGCGAAAACATTTCTTTGTCCGATTCCTACGCTTATTCAGACAGCATTTCCGATTTGCCGATGCTCTCAATCGTCGGACATCCGGCGGCGGTCAATCCCGATTTTCGTTTGAAACAAACCGCTTTGCAGCATGATTGGGCGATTTTGGATTTGAAATGATTGGAGGTTTTTATGCAAACAAACTTAGAACAAGCGAAACAAGTGGTGATGCAGCTTCCGACTGAAGATTTTGAAAAATTTGATGAATGGTTTGAGTCACAAAAGCAAAAGAAAACCAAAGATGAAGAAAAAGAAGCGCGACTGAAGCTGCAACTTGAACGTTATAAAAAAGCTCGCAAATGGCTGGATGAAAATAGCGAGAAGTATATGAATAAATGGGTTTGCCTGGAAGGGGACCAATTAATTGCCGTCAGTGACGACGGAATTGAGGTACATAAAAAAGCGAAGGAAGTTGGAATCGAAATCCCGTTCGTCCATCACATTGTTCCCGAATACGATATGGGAGCATGGTAAATGGAAAATATTTCCTTCGACCGAACCTTCTTTTACAACACTTTGAAAACCGGAATTACCGTTTCGGTGATTCTGAGTTGCGGTGATATTTCAACCGATTTTGAAGCGAAAGTTGACACTGGCTCAAGTTACTGCGTTTTTGAAAGGACTCAAGCGGAAAGGCTCGAAATTGATGTCGAAAGTGGCGCACCTTTGCGGATCAGCACAGCAACCGGAAGTTTTGGGGCTTTTGGACACGAGTTAAGGCTTTCGGTTTTAGGCATTGAAACCGTTTCGATGGTTTATTTTGCCAAAGAAGAAAGTTTTACACGCAATGTTCTCGGCAGACAAGGGTGGCTCGACCGCGTGAAACTCGGTTTGATTGATTATGAAGGCAAACTTTTGCTGAGCGTTTATAATGAATAACGTTTCTTTGAAACAAACAGCGCTGTAACACAATTGGGCGATTTTGGATTTGAAACACGTAAGATTTATGGAGTGAAAAAGATGTCGCACACTGTAAAAGAAGCAAAAAATAATCTGAGCAGTTTGATTCGTTTGGCGGAAAAAGGCGAGCCGCAGATAATTCGCCGAAACGACACGGAAGTTGCCATTGTGGTTTCGATTTCAGATTGGCGAAAAATGAGCGGCGAGAAGGAAAGCCTGGTCGAGTTTCTGCAAAAAAGTCCGTTGGATGAAATAATTCCGTTTTTGGAACGGCGGGAAGATTTGCCGCGCGAGGTGTCTTTTGAATGAGCTTTCTGCTGGATACCAACATAATTTCCGAACCGAAACAAAAGCAGCAGAGCGAAAAAGTGTTGGAATGGCTCGACGCGCAGGACGAATCGAAACTTTATCTCAGTGTTTTGACAATCGGCGAAATCAAAAAGGGCGTTGCCCGGTTGGAATCAAGCCGGAAAAAAGCCGCGCTCGAAAAATGGCTGGAAGAATTACGAATTCGTTTTTCACGCCGGATTCTGCCTTTGTCCGAAAAAACGTTTTTAGTCTGGGGAAAAATGTGCGGCGGGTTTGAGCGAAAAGGCGTTTTGCGTCCGGTATTCGATTCGCTTCTGGAAGCGACCGCTTTGGAGCACGACCTGATTTTTGTGACTCGAAACGTCAAAAACTTCTTCGATTCGCCGGTCACAATTTTGAATCCCTGGGAAGATTGATTTCCAGTTCATCAAATTTCCAAACAACAGCAATAATTTTGAAATATGGCTTTACAGCTACGCAGAAAAACACACGAATCAATAGTTTACATTGACCGCGACAGCGCGCCGCGCATTATTCCGTTTGGCGAGGATTTTATTCTCGAAGATTTGCCGGTCGGAACCAGAATTTTGTACCCGAATCCCCCGATTCAAGGCTTGCCGAACAGGGAAGCGGCGATTCGCTATGCGGTTAATCACCCGCTGGACGCCAAACCGCTTTACGCGCAGCTTGAGCCGGGAATGAAAGTCACGATTGCGATTGACGACATTTCGATGCCGCTGCCGCCGATGCAGACGCCCGATGTGCGGCAGACGATGCTCGAAGTCATTCTAGATATGTGCCGCGCCAACGGCGTGGACGATATTCATTTGATTATCGCCATCAGCTTGCACCGCAGAATGACCGAGTGGGAAATGAAACGGATGGTCGGCACGAAGATTTTTAACGAGTTTTACCCGGATCGTTATTACAATCACGACGCCGAAGACGACGACAATCTCGTCACGCTCGGTGAAACACGGCACGGCGAACCGCTGCGTTTGAACAAACGCTGCGTTGAAAGCGATCTTTTGATTTACGCCAACATCAATTTTGTGCCGATGAACGGCGGACATAAATCAGTTGCGGTCGGTTTGTGCGATTACGAAAGTTTGCGCGGGCATCACAACCCGAATACGATTTTAAAATCCGACAGTTATATGTATCCGCCGGATTCGGATTTGAATCACAAAATTACAAAATTAGGAAAACTAGTAGACGAGCATTGCAACGTCTTTCACATCGAAACCGCGCTCAACAATCGAATGTTCAAAGAAGGCTACGACATTTTGACGCGCAACGAAGACGAATTTTCGTTTGCGGACAGATTGAAATGGGAGGCGATGAAACGCACTTTCTCGAAATTGCCGCGCGCGGCGCGTCGAAAAGTGCTGGCAAATATTCCTTCCGAATACGAATTGATTGCCTGTTACGCGGGCGCAACCGAGCCGGTTCACGAGAAAATTCTGGAAAAAGGCTACCAGCAATACACCGTGCCGGTGAAAGGTCAGGCGGATATTTTGATTACCGGAATTCCCGAAATCTCGCCGTACAATGTGTATTCAAATTTGAATCCGCTGCTCGTACAGGTAATGGCTTTGGGCTATCACTTTAATATGTACAAAAACAAGCCGCTCGTGAAAAAAGGCGGCGTGATGATTATCTCGCATCCGTGCGTTGACGAATTCGACCACGTTCAGCACGCGCCTTACATCGAATTTTTCCATCGCCTGTTGCCAGAATCGCGCGACGCCAATTATTTGCGCGACAAATATGAGCGCGAATTTGCCGAAAATCCGAACTATATCGAAATGTACCGGCGCGGCTACGCTTATCACGGCGCGCACCCGTTTTTTATGTGGTACTGGGGCGAAAACGGTCGCCAGCACGTCGGCAAAGT
The DNA here is from genome assembly GCA_036387135.1 of Pyrinomonadaceae bacterium. GTDB lineage: Bacteria > Acidobacteriota > Blastocatellia > Pyrinomonadales > Pyrinomonadaceae > JALZCH01. Next base: position 91,432 of record DASVUH010000067.1, read on the forward strand.
CATCGTCGCCGGAGCCGAAAACGCGCACGTCCCGGAAATGCTCGGTTGGGAACGCGCCGATAATTTGACCGAAGCGATTGCAATGGCTCGTTCATTTATGGGCAGAAGCGCAGAAATCACGATGCTCCATCAACCGACAATTTGCATCGCCGATGTTGAGTGAATTAATGAATTGTTTGAATAAAAAAAGCCTGTCGTGATTTCACGACAGGCTTTTTTATTGTTTGTTTAGCAGTTTAAGGTTTGCCTGCCGCTGCCGGATTGACAACCTTGCCTTCGGTGTCATATTGCTCGACGCTGCCGTAAGTCGCCAAAATGTTGCGGACTTTTGCGGCATCGCCGACGGCGACGATTTGCAGATGCGGCAGATCGAGATATTTCTGCGCCGCGCGCTGCACGTCGTCAACCGTAATGCGCGAGACTTGCTGCGGGTAATCGTCCCAGTACGAAACCGGGAAACCGTAGAGTTTCTGCGTTACGATGTTTGAGAGCAAAGCCTGCGGCTGTTCGAGCGAGAGCGCGAAGCTGCCGATGATCGAGCGTTTGGCGTTTTCGAGTTCTTCAGCCGGAACTTTTTCGTCGCGGATGCGCTTGATTTCGTACATAAACTCTTTCAAAGCGCCTTCGGTCACATCGGTTCTCACGCTAGAGCTTGCCTGAACGGTTCCGGGAAATTTAGAGCCGCCAAAACCGCTGTAAGCGCCGTAAGTGTAGCCTTTATCTTCGCGCAGGTTCATAAACAGACGCGCCTGCGGTCCGCCGCCGAAAATCTGGTTCATTACCAGAACCGAGAAATAATCGGGATTTGTGCGTTCGATGCCGACGTTGCCGAGCTGCAAAACCGTCTGCACCGATCCGGGACGGTCAATCAGGAAAATGCCGGGTTTGGACAAAGCCGCGACGGTCGGAATTTTGGTCGCCGGAACTTCGGCTTTTTGCCAGTCGCCGAACGCTTTTTCGAGCTTCGGCATTAATTCTTTCATCGTGATGTCGCCCGTAACGGCAAGAATCGCGTTGTTCGGGCGATAATAAGTTTGATGAAATTGTTTTAAAGCGTCGGGCGTCAGAGTGCGCAGGCTTTCGACGGGCGGCAGAACGAGCGACGCCGGATGTTCGCCGTAAATCGCACGGTTAAAGCGCTCTGCGGCGAGAAGCCCCGGATTTGAACGCTGTAATGGCAATTGAGCCAGCGTTCGTGCTTTGTACTTATCAACCTCTTCGGTTGGAAAAGCCGGGTTGCGAACTACATCGGCGAAAATATCCAGAGTTTGATCGAGGTTTTCAACCAAACCGGCGGCGGTCACGTTGCTGGTAAATCCCGAGAGTCCGGCGTTTGCGCCGATAACTGCGCCGAGCGATTCGCTTTGTTCGGAGATTTCTTTACTTGAGCGTTTGGTGGTTCCTTCGCGCAGCAAGCTGGCGGTAAACGAAGCTACTCCGCGCGCCGTTTGCGGGTCGGACAGACCGCCGCTCAAAACGACCATCTGCATCGAGAAAGTCGGAACTTTGTGGTTTTCAAGAAGCACGACCTGCAAGCCGTTCGACAAAGTCGCTTCCTGAGCTTTCGGCAATTTGACGCGCAAAATTTCTTTATTCAGGGGCGCTTTGCCTTTGATGACCGCGCCTTTTGTCGAAGTTTGAGCGGCGTTGCCTCCTTGCGCGAATGCTGCGGGCGCAATTACAAACAAACCTGCGAGCGAGGCGGCGACGAATAATTTTTTAGGAAAAATTGTTTTCATATTTTCGGATTCTCCTTTTAGTTTTTCGCGGCTCCTGCTGCTCCGCCGGTGGCGGTTGGTCTGGGCGCGGCTTTTGGTGTGGTGACGATGACGACTCGATTGGTCGGCTGCAAATATTTATTGGCGGCTTGTTTGACTAGATCGGCGGTGACGGCGTTTACTTTGTCGAGCCGTGTGTTCATCAAATTCGGCTCGTTATAATAAACCGTATAAATTCCCATTTGATTGGCGCGATTTTGCGAGCTTTGGAGACCGTTGATAAAACCGCGGCGGGTGTTATTTTTGGCTTTGCTTAATTCCCAATCGGCAATTCCTTCGGTTTTTATTTTTTCGATTTCTTCGTAAATCGCAGCTTCAACATCAGCCGGATTTTTGCCCGGCGCGACGCTCGCTTGAATATAGAAAGCACCCGGACCGCGGCGCTCGTCCATATAACCGGAAACGCCTGTCGCAAGCTGTTTTTCTTTGACGAGCTTTTGATACAGACGCGAGCTTTGACCGTTTTGCAGAGCCGAAGATAAAACCTGCATCGCGTAAAATTCCGGCGTGTTGCCCTGAACGGCTTTAAAAGCGATGTTAATGCGCGTCAGACGAGCAAGTTGATCATCAACGTTGGCGCGGCGTTCGGCTTTTTGCGCCGGTTCGGTCATATCAACGGGAGGCGGAGCCGGCTGGCTCGGAATGCTCTCGAAGTTTTTGCGAATTTTCGTCAGAGCATCATTCGTATTGAAATCGCCAACGAGAACTAAAACCGCATTGTTCGGCGCGTAGTAAGTTTTGAAAAACTGCGATACGTCTTCGACGCTGGCGGCGTTTAAATCTTCCATCGAGCCGATTGTGCTGTGTTTGTATGCGAAATTGTCATAAATCATGTCGTCAATCATCTCGTCGGTTTTGCCGTAAGGCTGATTATCAACTCCGAGACGGCGCTCTTCCTGCACGGCGTTGCGCTGATTGTCGAGATTTTCTTTGGTAATTTCGAGCGAGCGCATCCGGTCGGCTTCTAAAAAGAGCGCCAGGTCGAGCTGGTTCGACGGCAAAGCCTCAAAATAATTGGTGCGGTCGGCGTTGGTCGTTCCGTTCATATCTCCGCCGTTGTTGAAAACGAGCGTGAAATGCTCGCCGGTTCCGACATTTGCCGAGCCTTTAAACATCATATGCTCGAATAAATGGGCAAATCCGGTGCGTCCTTTGCGCTCGTCGCGCGAGCCGACGTTGTAAGTTACGGAAATTGCGATAACGGGCGCGGTGTGATCTTCGATGGTAATCACGCGAAGCCCGTTTTTTAATGTAGTTTCTTTAAAATCCACGCGCATTTGTTTTTGAGTTTGCGCCAAAGCCGAAAAGCTCGGCGTAAAAACTAAGGCAAATGCAAAAGCGATAGACAAAATCCTGTGTGCTTGCTTCATTGGAAGCCTCTCCTTTTAAATTTTGATAGTATTTTGGTTTTGAGAAAATGACTTGATGATTATACGCAGCAAGGCGAATTAGGTTTCAAGCCGAAAAGTTAAATTAACACCGAGTCGTGTTAAAATTTGCGTTTTATATGACATTCGATGCAGCGATGCGTCAACGGGTTTTACATAATAATTACAATATTTCGGAAAACTTAACTTATATTTGAATTACAAAAATTCAGATACTTGATTAAAATTAATTGTTTTTTTTACTGAAATTTTCCGCGAACCAAAATTTCTTATGTTTTTAATAGCTTGCTTGTCACCATAAAGACGCCTGTAATCTGAAAACGGTTACATTTTTTTGAAAGATTTTTTCGTAATTGTCGGAAAATTATAAAAGAGCTTTTAAGCAGGTTATCTGTTATTTGATTTAAAATGAAACTTTCACCAACCGAAATTTTTAACGGCAAACGCATTTTATTTATCGGCGGCACTGGATTTGTGGGCAAAGTCACGCTTTCGATGCTGCTCTACAATTTTCCGAACATCGGCAAAGTTTATGCGACCGTTCGGGCGCGCAACCTGGAAGAATCGAACAACCGCTTTTGGAACAGCGTTGTGACGAGTCCGACCTTTGACCCGCTGCGCGAAAAATACGGCAAAGCGTTTGAACATTTCATCAGGGAAAAAGTTCAGCCCGTCAACGGCGATGTCGGAAACGAATTTCTCGGATTATCTGAAGCAGAAGCGCGGGAAATAATGCGGGATTGCGACATTATCATCAATTCCGCCGGAAACGTAACTTTTAATCCGCCGCTCGAATCCGCCTTGAGAACAAATGTCGTCGGGACAAACAACGTTTTGAAAATGGCTCGGATGATGCGGCGTCCGTGTCTGGTTCACGTTTCGACTTGTTTTGTCGCCGGAAAACGCTCCGGCACGATTTGGGAAAACGAACCCGTTGTCGGTTATTTTCCGCGAAAGAACGAGTTGATCGGCACAATATTCGATGTTGAAAAGGAAATCGAAGACTGCGCGCGTTTGAGCGAGCAAGCTCGTCAGGAAGCCGACGACGCGATGCAGATTGCCGAATTCCGCGAACAGGCGCGAAAGCGCTTTGAAGAAGAAGGGCGCGATCCCGATGAAGAAGATGAATTAAGATCGGCGATGTTCCGCGAGCGCAAAGTCTGGATTCGCAACCGCACGACCGAACTGGGCGAAAAGCGGGCGGAGTATTGGGGCTGGACAAATATTTACACTTACTCGAAATCGCTCGCCGAACAGATTGTCGCCAAACAGGACGACATCGTAAAAGTTCTGGTTCGCCCGTCAGTCGTCGAATCCGCACAAAGTTATCCGTTTCCGGGCTGGAACGAAGGTTTTACGACAACCGCGCCGATAATTTTAATCGCTCTGCGCGGTCAGCCCGTTTTTCCGGTTAACGAAAAATTGGTGTTGGACATTATTCCGGTTGATATGGCTGCGGGCGCGATGCTCGGCGCGGCGATGAACGCGCTGGTTGATGACAAACCGCCGCTTGTATTCCAAGCCTGCTCCGGCGATGTGAATCCGAACCCAATGAAACGAATGGTCGGACTTGTCGGTTTGTATAAGCGCCACCATTTTAAGGGAAAAGAAACAGGTAACAAGTTAATCAACTCCTTTAATGCGAACATTGAAGCGATGGCGGTCAAGCCGGAAACTTACAATCTCATTTCTGCGCCGATGCTCAATAAAGTGGCGAAAGGCGCAAGCAATTTTCTGGAAAAAGCCACGCCGAAATGGGGCGGCGGCAGGTTTGAAAACGCGCTCGACGGCGTGAAAAAATCGCTCGAAGATTTTGAGCGCACGACCGAAGAAACCAAAGCCGCGTTTGATTTATTCAAGCCGTTCACGATTGACAACGAATATTCTTATCGCGCCGACAACGTGCGCGCTTTGATGTCGCTCGTCAAAGACGATGAGAAAAATTTGCTGCCGTGGTATCCCGAAAAGCTCGACTGGTACGATTACTGGCTTAACGTCCATTTTCCGGGCTTAAAAAAATGGGTGCTTCCGCAACTCGAAGAAGACCTCAAAATTCAGGAAAAACGTACGCACACCTACAAAGATTTGCTTGATTTGTTTGACACCTCGACCAAGCGTTTCCCGACGCGTGTCGCGATGCGAATTGAGCGGAACGGGAAAAAAGAGCAATACACATTTGCCGACGCCCGCGAGCTTGCGCTCAGAGCCGCCGGATTTTTCGCTAAAAACGGAATCAAACCCGCCGACCGCGCGATAATTTTCGCACACAATCAGCCCGAATGGGGATTGACGTATTTCGGTTTGATGAAAGCGGGCGCGACCGCGATTCCGGTTGATCCGAGCAGCTCAATCGCCGAGATCGTCAATTTCGCTAAAAACGGCGAAGCGTCAGCGGTTGTCATCAGCGAACGATTAAAAGAAGAAAACCCTGATTTAACCGCCGAGCTTAAAAAAGCCAGGCTCAAAGTTAAAATCTGGACTTTTGAAGACGTTTTCGAGCTGGTTTCCGAAACCGAAGAATCACAAAGATTGGCTCTGCTTCCGCCGAAAGTTCTGGCTAACGCCGTTGCGAGCTTGATTTTTACGTCGGGAACGACCGGGACGCCGAAAGGCGTGATGCTGACGCATAAAAATTTCGTCAATATGGTTTCGATGCTCGGCTCGATTTTGGAAATGGACACGAGCGACGGCGTTTTGTCGGTTTTGCCGCTGCATCACACTTTTGAATTTTCGACCGGATTTTTAACTCCTTTTTCAAACGGCACGCAAATCACGTATCTCGATGAATTGAGCGGCGAAGAACTTGCCCGCGCCATTCAAAACGGGCACGTAACAGGAATGGTCGGCGTTCCGGCGCTCTGGGAAATGCTGCACCGCCGCATCAAAACCCGTTTCCGAGAGCAGGGCGATTGGTTTGCGGATTTGGCTGACAACATCATCGAATTTAACGCCTGGCTCAGAGACAAAACGCCTTTCAACTTAGGTCCGATTATCTTTTTCCCGATTCATCAGGGAATGGGCGGACGAATTCGTTATCTGATTTCCGGCGGTTCTGCGCTTTCTGAGAAAGTCCAGCGCGATTTGCACGGTCTTGGATTTACGATTTTGGAAGGCTACGGTTTGACCGAATCTTCGCCGGTTCTGACCGTCACGCGCCCGCAAAACAAGATGCTCAAGGGAAGCGTCGGCAAACCGATTCCGGGCGTAGAAGTGAAAATAAATGAACCGGACGAAAACGGCGTCGGCGAAGTCTGGGCGCGCGGGCAAAATGTGATGCTCGGTTATTACAACAACGAGGAAGCGACGAAAGAAACGATTGTTGACCGCTGGCTGAGAACCGGCGATTTGGGGAAAATTGACGAAGACGGAAATCTCTTTATCGTCGGACGTTCGAAAGACGTAATCATTGACAGCAACGGCAAAAATATTTACCCCGATGAAATCGAAGACCTTTACGGCAAATCGTCTTTTATCAAAGAGCTTTCGGTAGTCGGTTTGCCCGAAGAAGGAGGCGGCGAAAAAATCGCCTGTCTCGTCCGCGCCGATTACGAATACGACATCGCGCTCATTCGCGCGGAAGTCAACAAAAAAATCGAAGGACATTTCCGCGAAGTCTCTTCCGGTCTGCCGTTTTACAAACGCATCAAAGTTTTACATTTCACTAATTTTGAACTGCCGCGCACGGCAACACGCAAAGTCAAACGCCCTGAAATCGTCGAAATGCTCCAACGCCTCGAAGCGAATTCGGCAAAATCAATTCGCCTCGAAGCCGGAGCGGAAAACGGCGCGGGCGGCAGCGCCGCGTGGATTCGGCAAATCGTGGCGAATGTTTCGAGCCGCAATACGAACGAAATCGCGCTCGATACAAAGCTCGCCGATTTGGGCTTTGACAGCCTGATGTTCGTCGAACTGGCGGCGGCAATCGAAGACGGCGGCGGGAAAGTTCTGTCGCCCGACACTTTGAACGAAGTCCAAAGCGTCCGCGAACTGCTAGGCGCAATCGAGCGCATTGACAGTTCAAAGAAAATCGTTGACGAACCAGCCGAAAACAAAATCAAGCAACCCGAAGCCGACGAGCTTTTCATTCCTTCGGTCGTTCGCGTCGTCGGCAACAAAGTCGTCGGCTTCGCGCAGAAAACGCTTTACGGCAACGTTCTCAAAACCGAAATCGAAGGCGAAGACAACGTTCCTCCGCACACAAATTTTATTGTTTCCTCAAACCACACTTCGCACCTCGATATGGGCTTGGTCAAATACGCGCTCGGCGAAGGCGCGGCGAAAAACACGGTCGCCGTCGCCGCCGCCGATTACTGGTTCGACACGAAATACAAACGCGCATATATGAACAATTTTACGACGCTCGTCCCAATCGAGCGTTCCGGCAGCCTGCGACAATCTCTGCGCCACGTTTCGCAGATTTTAAACGAAGGCTACAACGCGTTGATTTTCCCCGAAGGCGGGCGTCAGCCTTCCGGTCAAATCGCCGAATTCAAACCCGTCATCGGCTATCTCGCCCTGAACAACAAAGTCGGGATTTTGCCGGTTTATCTGTGGGGAACTTACGAAGCCTTCCCGAAAGGAATGGTCGTCCCGAAAGTCGAAAGCATCGGCGCGAATATCGGCGCAAAAGTCGGCAGATTTATCGAATACGACGAATTGGCGGAAATGACCAAAGGCATCTCGCGCAACGAGGCTTATCGCCTGATCGCTGCCCGTGTCCAGCACGAAGTCGAAAACCTGCGCGACGACGCGCGCCGCCAGTTTGACGCTGATGCGCTGCGTAAACAATGGCGAGCCGAAAGACGAAAAGCGCGGAAAGCCGCATCAACCGTAGCCAGCGGAGAGTGAAATGGCGATTTTACCAAACGCCGATAAAGCAATTGTGCCGATTGAAAAATTGCGGGATTATTCGCTCAATTCTTATCACGACAGAGGAAAGCACAAAGCACGTGTTTTCGCTTCGGCTTTGGGAATGATGCAGACGGATGCGCCGCGACTTCGTGATATGATTTTGCAAGCCGTGTTGACAAACGAAGCAGTCGAAATCGAAACAAACGAACATGGAACGCGCCACACAATGGATTTTCGGGCGCTTGGTTTGAAAGGCGAGATTACGATCTGCACGGCTTGGATTATTGACGCGGGCGAAGATGTGCCGCGACTTGTTAGTTGTTACGTCAAAGTATAAAAAATGGCTGATGAAATCAAAATTTTAGATGTTGTCGCTGTTGTTGAAGATTTACCTGAACACAATTTGCGGCGCGGCGAAGTCGGGACAGTCGTTGACCGCTGGAAAGACGGTACGTTTGAAGTCGAATTTAGCGACGACACGGGCGAGCCTTACGCTTTTGCCGCGCTCAAAGGCGAAAAGCTATTTCCTCTCTATTATCGCCAGAAAGAAGCTGCTTAAGATTTATTCCGCATTTAACACAATGTCGAAGCGGCTGATTAAATTCGGTTTTTACGTTAATATACTCGAAAAAATGAGGTGATGTGCAATGCTTGAAACTTATAAGGCAACGTTAAACGGCGACCGTTTGGAATGGAATGATGAAATTCCCGAAGCCGTGCAAAACGAAAAATCGGTCAGCGTTTTTATCACGATTTTGGAAGAAGAAAACACATCACAAGATTTGCGACCTTACGGTTTGGCGGCTGGCGAATTTGTTGTGCCGGGTGATTTTGACGAGTCCTTGCCGGAAGAAGTTTTGGCGGGTTTTGAAAGCGAATGAAGTTGCTTTTAGATACGCATATTTTTCTCTGGTATATCGCCGCCGATCCGCGTCTATCCAAACTTTTCCGAGACGCGATTCGTAATCCGAACAACGAAATCTTTTTGAGCGTGGCTTCGCTTTGGGAATCAATCGTCAAATATCAGCTTGGCAAACTTCCATTGCCCCAATCGCCCGAAATATACATTCCGGCTCAACGCCGTAAGCACCAAATCAAAAGTCTGTCGCTGCACGAAACGAGCGTTAAAGAACTCGTTAACTTGCCAGCTTTGCATCGTGACCCATTTGACCGGATTTTGATTTGCCAAGCAGTAGCAAACAATTTAACAATTGTGACAATTGATCCGCAAATTCAGAGCTATACTGTGCCATATCTGAAATAATTTTGAAAATTTCGTGAAGAATGACGGCGCTAACAAATACGGTATAAAGTGACTTTCCAAATTATCGGAAAATTAATAAATTTATGAAAAACATATTGACTGCGTTTTTACTTTTGACTCTTTTAGCTACACCGATTTTTGCCAGCGACGCGAGCGCAGAAATCAACCGCGAAGCTGAGCGCGTTTTGCCGCAGGTTATCAAATGGCGCAGGCATTTGCATCAATTCCCGGAGCTTTCCAACCGCGAATTTAAAACCGCCGAGTTTGTCGAAAAAGAATTGCGCCGCATTGGGCTGGAAGTGCGGACGAAGATTGCCAAAATCGGCGTTGTCGGGATTTTGAAAGGCGATTTACCGGGAAATGTGATCGGTTTGCGCGCCGATATGGACGGGCTGCCGGTGACGGAAAGAGTTAGTTTGCCGTTTGCGTCGAAGGAAAAAGCCGAATATAACGGCGCGCAGGTCGGCGTGATGCACGCTTGCGGTCACGACACGCACGTGGCGATGCTGCTCGGCGCGGCGGAAGTTTTGGCGAAAATGAAATCGAAATTGCGCGGGACTGTTGTTTTTATCTTTCAGCCTGCCGAAGAAGGTCCGCCGGCGGGCGAAGAAGGCGGAGCGCCTTTGATGGTCAAAGAAGGCGTAATGGACAATCCGAAAATTGACGCGATTTTCGGGATTCACATCAACTCGCAAACCGAAATCGGCAAAATCAAATATAAATCCGGCGCGGTTATGGCTTCTTCGGATTGGTTTCAAATTAAAGTCAAAGGCAAGCAAACGCATGGGGCTTATCCCTGGAACGGAGTTGATCCGATTGCCGTCGCTTCGCAAATTGTAAACGGTCTGCAAATGATCGTCTCGCGCCAGTCAGAGCTTACGAAAGCGCCGGTTGTTATCACTATCGGCAAGATAAATGCGGGTGTGCGCGAAAACATTATTCCCGAAGAATTGACGATGGCGGGTACGATTCGCACGCTCGACGATGCGATGCAAAAGGACGTTCACGCGCGGATTAAACAAACCGCCGAGAAAATCGCCGAAAGTATGGGCGCGACTGCCGAAGTTTCGATTGATACCAAAACTTTGGTGACTTACAACACGCCTGAACTCGTTCGGCAAACTCTGCCTTCGCTGGAAAAAGCCGTAGGAAAAGAAAATGTTTTGGAAACCGAATGGGTGACAGGCGCTGAGGATTTTTCGTTTTTTCGTTTGAAAGCACCGGCATTTTTCTTTAATATTGGCGGAATGCCCAAAGGCAAGAATCCGAAAGAAGCGTATCCGCATCACACGCCGGATTTTTACTTGGACGACAGCCGTTTGGATGTCGGCATCAAAGCCTTTGCAAATATCGTGATGGATTTTAAAATGGCGGCAAATTCGGCTCAGGTTTCGGCGGAACGTAAAAACTAAAGTTTTGAAACCAAAGATTAAAGAATAGCCATAATAACATCAGTTGCGAGAGTTTGCATCTTATACTTGAAAGAGCGCAACTTTCAGTTCGCTTCCGTAAAAAAATATGAAAATTGCAAAATCTTATTTTGTCGTTATTTGTCTGTTGTTTACTTCGATTTCCGTTTTTGCCCAAAAAGGCGCTGAAAAAGCGACCTTTAAGGTTGATTACGAAAAATTTACTTTGCCGAACGGTTTGGAAGTCATTTTCCACGTTGACCGAAGCGATCCGGTTGTCGCCGTTAATTTGACCGCGCATGTCGGTTCGGCGCGCGAGAAAGCCGGGCGCACCGGATTTGCGCATCTTTTTGAGCATTTGTTGTTTCTCGAATCGGAAAACCTGGGCAAGGGCGGACTTGATAAGATGACTGCCAGAATCGGCGGTTCGGGAGCAAACGGTTCGACAAGCAGAGATCGAACCAATTATCTTCAAACCGTGCCGAAAGATGCGCTTGAAAAAATGCTCTGGGCTGAGGCTGATAAACTCGGCTGGTTTATCAATACCGTCACTGATCCTGTTCTCGCGAAAGAAAAGCAGGTTGTAAAAAATGAGAAGCGTCAAAGCTACGACAATAATCCGTATGGTCATACATCCTATGTAATTGATAAAAATCTCTACCCGGCAGACCATCCTTATAACTGGCAGGTAATCGGCTCGCTTGATGATTTGCAGAATGCGACGCTCCCGGACGTTAAGGAATTTTTCCGGCGCTGGTATGTTCCCAATAATGTAACGCTCGTGGTGGCAGGTGATTTCGATACCGTACAAGCCAAAAAGTGGGTTGAAAAATATTTCAGCGAAATAAAAAGAGGTGAAGATGTCAGATCGCTCCCGAAAAGACCGGGAATGGTTAAAGAAACTGTCAAGCTCTATCACGAAGATAATTTTGCCAGATTGCCCGACTTGAATATGGCGTGGGTAACCGTCGAGCAATATCATCCCGATTCTTACCCGCTCACGGTTTTAGCACAATATTTGTCGCGGGGTAAAAAAGCGCCTTTTTACCAGGTTCTGGTCGAAGACAAAAAACTCACTTCCAATGTCGGTATCTTCAATCGTGAGTCGGAACTTGCGGGACAAATGCATTTATCCGTACGCGCCTTTGCCGATAAAGACCTCGACGAAATCGCAAAGGCGATTGACGAGGCTTTCGCCAAATTTGAAAAAGAGGGCATTTCTGAAAAAGATTTGAATCGCATTAAAGCGGGGCAGGAAACGCAGTTTTATAACTCTCTTTCAAGCGTTCTCGGTAAAGGCGCTCAACTCGCCCAATACAATATTTTTGCCGACGATCCCGGTTTTATCGAAAAAGATATTAAAAATATTCTCGCCGTCACGCCTGCGGATGTGATGCGCGTTTATGAAAAATACATCAAGAATAAGAACTATGTGGCGACCAGCTTTGTGCCGAAAGGCAAATTGGCGCTAGCGCTGGAAGGTTCAAAAAAAGCCGAAGTCGTCGAAGAAAAAATAGTTCAGGGCGCGGAAGAAACGGTTGATCCCAATGTCAACGCAACTTATGAACGCACGCCATCAAGTTTTGACAGAAGCGTTGAGCCGCCGTACGGTCCTGCGCCTGAAGTTAAAATTCCCGCAATTTGGGAAAATAAGTTTTCAAATGGCTTGCGCGTTTACGGCATAGAAAACAGGGAAGTTCCGCTCGTTCAGTTTGAAATTGTCATTGATGGCGGACAGCTTTTGGAAGACATCAATAAAGTCGGCGTTTCAAATCTGATGGCTCGGATGATGACACAGGGAACGCTAAAGAAAACTCCGCAGGAACTCGAAGAAGCGATTCAGCAATTGGGTGCTACGATTAACGTCGTTGCCGGAACCGAAGATGTAAGAATCATTGTTAATACGTTGGCAAGAAATTACCAGCCGACCGTTGCTCTGGTTGAAGAAATTTTATTGGAACCGCGCTGGGATGCAAAAGAGTTTGATTTAATAAAACAAAGCACGATCAGCCAAATCCGCCAGCAGGAAGCCAATCCTAATTCCATAGCGCAGAATAATTTCAATTTGTTGATTTACGGAAAAGACAATATCCGTTCGCGCAATATTTTGGGAACAATCGAATCTGTAAATTCAATTACGCTCGACGATTTGAAGGCTTTTTACAATAAAAGCATCTCGCCTTCGGTCGCCCGTATGCACGTTGTCGGAGCTTTGGATAAAGCATCAATTACAAAGCCTTTGAACGGAATCAATAAAAACTGGAAAAGTAAAAAAGTTGAAATTCCTGAGTATAAAACGGTGCAGCTTCCGACTAAATCGCAAGTCTATTTCTATGATGTCCCCGATGCGAAACAGTCGGTAATACGGTTCGGTTATCCCGCCTTAGCCCAAACCGATAAAGACTATTATCCGGCAACCGTTATGAACTACATCCTCGGCGGCGGCGGTTTTGCGTCGCAGCTAACACAGCAATTGCGCGAAGGTAAAGGTTACACATACGGCATCGGCTCAGGCTTCTCCGGTACAACTAGCCCCGGTCCATTTACAATTTCAAGCGGCGTCAGAAGCAACGTAACTTTGGAATCGGCTCAATTAATTAAAAGCATTTTGCAGGATTATCCGAAAAATTACTCGGATAAGGATTTGGAAACGACCAAAAGCTTTTTGATTAAAAGCAACGCGAGAGCTTTTGAAACTGCCGGGGCAAAACTGAATATGCTTGAAAATATCAGTAAATACGGTTGGAAGTATGATTATGTGAAAGAGCGTGAACAAATTGTCAAAGCGATGACCGTTGAGCAAATAAAAGCATTGTCGCAAAAATATCTCGATGCCGATAAAATGGTCTGGCTCGTTGTCGGAGACGCCAAAACTCAGTTGCCGCGTTTGAAAGAATTGGGATTCGGCGACCCCGTATTGATTCAAAAATAGAGCCGATAATTAATGAATAAAATGGCATCAAAAGCGACTAAAACAACCAAGAAGACAAAAACATTAGCGAAAATTGAACGGAAAATCTTAATTACCGGCGGCACTGGGTTTCTTGGGACGCACATTGTCAATCAATTTTTGGACGCAGGCGAAAAGAATCTGCGCGTTATGGCTTCGCGCGTTCCGGTTTGGATGAAAGACGCGGGAGTTGAGGCGGCGGAAGGTTCTGTGACAAATCCTGCGGATGTCGCCGAAGCTGTTAAAAACGTTTCCGCCGTTTTTCATCTCGCCGGAAAAGTTTCGCGCGATAACGCGGATGCGCGCGAGATGAATAAAATTCACATTGACGGGACGCGCATTTTAACGCAGGCGGCAAAAGAAGCGGGCGTCAAAACTTTCGTTTTGGCGAGTTCGAGCGGCACGACCGCCGTTTCCGAACGCGAAGAGATTCTTGATGAAACAAATCAACCGCCGCTTGAAATCATTTCGCGCTGGTCTTATTACGCCTCAAAGTTTTATCAGGAACGAACGGCGCTCGAAAACTTCGACGGCGACGGTTTAAAGCTAATCGTTTTAAATCCGAGTTTGCTGCTAGGCAGCGGCGACGAGCGTTTAAGCTCTTCGAGCGTTGTGCTGGATTTTATGGCAAAGCGAATTCCGATAACGCCCGCCGGAGGATTGAATTTTGTTGACGCCCGCGATGCGGCAACCGCATTTATCAACTCTCTGGAAAAAGGCAGACATCGGGAAAAATATCTGCTCGGCGCGGCGAATTGGACTTTTGTCGAATTTTTTCGCAGGCTTGAGAGATTAACCGGAGTTTCCGCGCCCCTTGTAAGATTGCCGAAAAAGCTGGCGATTTCCGGCGCGGCTGTGGTTGATTCGTTTTTCAAAAGCAGGAATTGGACATCGCCGATTGAATCGAAAGCCGTTGAAATGGCGGAATACTTCTGGTATTTCGATTCATCAAAAGCCGAAAGGGAATTGAATTTCGCACCGCGCGACCCGGCTGAAACTTTGAATGACACTGTTAAATATCTGCGCGAAAACTTTCTCGGCGCAGGCGTTTTTAAATAAAGTTTCTTGAGGCGTTTCAAAAGAAAAGGCGAGTCGTTTGAACTCGCCTTTTCTTTTGAAATCACAACGGAATTCATTTATACAGCTCTTAAATCCGCCGAAACCAGCGAGCTGTCGCCTTTTAATAAAAAACGGATGTAATTGTTATTTTTAAACTTAACAATCGCTTCCGAATCGGAAAAATTGGTAATCACGCCTTCTCCGTAGCTGGGGTGCGCAACTTCGTCTCCAATACTGCAAAGTTTATTTCCAACAAAAACAAACTTATTATCCATTTGCGAGGAACCGTTTGCAGACGAACTTCTGTTTGGAGAATCGTTTTCAATTCTGTTGAGGCGCCTGTTTACATTTTCAATTGCTTCGAGCAGCAATTCGGTGTCTCTCGAAACTTCGGTTTTCGTCACCTTCGCAGGTTCAATGCCGAGCAACTGAGTAATAGAATTGATAGTTTTTCCCCCGTCTTTATAGGCGCTTCTTAGGGCGTGCGTTAATTCCGGGATTGCTTCTTCTATTTTATCAATACGCATATTCGCGTCGTACTGAACTTCGCGCCACCCCTGAATATCGAAAATTCGGGTGGTTTTGTTGTCTTTGATTAAAGTTACGGGAAGATTGAACGCTTGCCTGACACCGAGCTGATATAAAACATTCGGATTCTGTGAGCTTACGTCGCAGACAGCCATATCTGCTTCGATTACTTTCTTTAAAACATCTATCACGATGTGATTTGTCGTGTTTATGTCTTCTTCACGAACGGGTTCAAAACCGGCATTTTTACAAGCCGGTCTAATGATGTATTCATAAACCCGCTTGAAATGCCCCGGTTCATATGAATCGGCGCTCGAAGAGGGCAGCATAATAAAACACGTTTTCTTGCCGTCATCCGTTTTTTTGTTCCCGTTAGTTCCGTTTGCTCCGTTAGCTCCAAGTTCTTCGTTTGCTCCATTTGAGGCTGACATAGACGCTTATCTCAACTTTCCAAGTTATTCTAGCAAGTCAAATTGCCGTGTATCTTAGCACTAAATCGCCGTACCTTCAATAAAGATAATAAATAGAAAAAGTTATCCGCAATGCGCGAAATATCAAAGTTTAAAACAAAAATTAGCGATATAAATGCAAAGACATTAATTAATCAAATTATATCTTTGTTTATCTATGTTTATCAATAACTTTATTTTTCTTTGCACATTTTAGTCCCGAAAGTGAAATTTGTTTTAGACATCAACGCGAACAATTCCGCGCCGGATGGCTGACATTGCGGCTTGCGTGCGGTCGTCAACATTTAATTTATCGAAAATATTTTTGAGGTGAGTTTTGACAGTATTTTCGGTGATTGAAAGCGCGGCGGAAATCTCTTTGTTGCTTGCGCCGCGAACAATCATTTCGACAACGCGCTGTTCGGCGGGAGTTAAATCTTCCGCGCCGAGACTATCGGTTAAAACTTCGGCAATTTCACGCGAGACGTATCGTTTGCCGCGAAAGACGGCGCGAATCGCTTTGATTAATTCTTCTGTCGGCGCGTCTTTTAAGACAAAACCGCAAGCGCCGTTTTCGAGCGAGCGGCGAATTTCAGTGTCGCCGGCACGATCCGCCAAAATGATGATGTTCGCTTTCGGAAATTCTGCGCGAATAAATTTTACTGCGTCAACTCCGCATAAATCCGGCGTTCTGAGACCAAACAGAGTTATATCGGGCTGAGATTTGCGATATTGCGCGACGCCTTCCGTGCCGGAAAACGCTTCGCCGACGATTTCCATATCCGCTTGTTCGGAAACGACGGTTTTGATGCCGATGCGCGTGAGCGGATGCGATTCGACGAGTAAAATTCGGATTGGCGCGTTTGTCGGGTTCATCTGTAGCCGAGCATTAAACGAACCGAGCGGTCGTGAACTTGATGACTGGCATCCTCGCGCCAAGCCTGAACGATGTTTTGTTCTTCCATTGAAATCGGAAAATTTGTCATCTTTGATGTTTGCGTGCTTTCAAAAGCGCGATTTGTCAGCGCCAGATGCGGAACGCTATAGCCCATTCCGTCTGGCGTTTGCAGCGCCAGGTCAGCCGTTTCCGCGTCCAAAAATAAATCTTCAAAAGCCGCGACGTGCCAGACGGTTTCTTCTTGATTTTCGTCAATCGCCAGAATTTTCAGTAGCCCGTAACCGCTTTCTAGCTGATAAATCAAAACATCGCCGATGTTAAAATCCCGCGCCATAAACCCTCCTCGATTCGTTAAAAGATATTTTAAGATTAAACTATGAATGGAACTTTTAAAAGACAATCCTTTTGTTTTGTCGCAAAGCCGCTTTATAGTTGACCGAAAACGCTAACGGCTTTATTCTTGTCACCTCAATCGAGCTTCAAATTGGACTTCAAAAAAATGAAATCAAAACGAAAACTTCTTTTTCTCGTACCTTTATTCGCGTTTGTTTTCATAGGCTGTTCAGGTGATGATTTTTCCAGACGTTTGACCGCCGAAGCACCGGCTGAAATCACATCGGTCGTGCTTGACCGCGACCGGAAAATTACGCGCAGGCGCAACGGTTCAAACAATCGTCGGCGGACGAAAACCAAAACGACTTACGAAACCGACATTACGTATCGCTACACGGTTAACGGACAAGTTTACGACGGCGAAACCGAAAAAGACGGCGACGTGACCGGCAATTTTCGAGCCGGCTCTTCGGTAAAAGTCTGCTACAACCCGGCGCAGCCCGACGAATCAGACGTTTTTGAAAACAATCATCGCTGCGGCTCGTAATAACTGAAAATGTGAATCAATAGTAGAAACTAAGCAAAAGTGGGGCAAATGTTAATTTGCCGATGCAATGAATCAAGCCTGAAAATGGTGATGAATATAAGCACTGTCAGTTACAAGTGCAATTAACTACAAGCAGCAATCAAAAGTTCGACTTACTATTTGAATCTAAATTTTGAAACTGAACCACGCTATTTAATTGGTTTCCTACTTCATAAAAAACTCTTTCGCCGTTTCTGGAAATTGCAAGCCTGAAAATCGCATCGTTTTCCCATTCACGTAATTGTTCGGGTTGGCTGCCGTTTAAAGGAAGTTTCCAGAGACTGAAAGGCTTTCCCCGTTTCAGGACAACAAACAAATTTCCCCCGTCTTTTGACCAATCCAGAAAAGGAATATCATCGTTTTGCGGAGTCGCCGGATATTTTAAGACTTCGCCCGTTTCGGCTGAAACAAGCGCGAGCATCATCTTATTCGTTTCTGGATTTGAAATATAACAGGCAATCGTTTTCCCGTCGGGCGAAATACGCGGCGAGCGAGTAGTACGGTCGGTTAGTTTTATCGGATTTTCACCATTAATTGAAACTCGCCATAATGTTTCAACCAAACTTTCAGAATCCTGAACAAGGTAAAAGACCGTTTCGCCGTCAGGCGAGATTATCGAATCTTTAACATTTCCGTTTGCCGTCAGCCGCATTGTATTTGTTCCATTCGCGTCAGAGCGCCAAACGTCCATTTGCCCGGTGCGATTCGACATAAATATCAAAAAGCGTCCATCGGCGGAAAGCTTCGGCGAGATTTCGGCGCTGGCGTCCGAAGTCAATTGTTTTCGCTCGCTGCCGTCCTCGCTGATAGTAAAAATGTCCGCATTTCCGTCGTCCGCTGCGGAATATACAATCCTTCCGTCCTTCGTCCAATCTGCGCCGAACGGCAACGGGTGCTCATCCGAGATTGTCGTCAGGACGTGAGTATTTTTAAATAGATTATCAACCGGAGCGGTCAGGAAACAGGCAAACTTATTCGATTCTACGGCGACAATGGAATTTGTCGCGGCATTCAAACTGATTCCGTAGTTTCCGTTGATACCGTTAGTCACGAATCGAGATTTGCCGTCTGGATACGAAACAACCCAAAGCTCGTCATTTAAACTGGGCGATTTTGCCCCGTAAGCGACTGTGAGAATTCCGCTGCCGTCTTTGAGCCAAACAGTTTGACCTGCCGAAATCCAATTTTCGTGTGAAACCGTTCTTTGTTCGCCGGATTCGACATTGACGACCGCAACCTGAACCGATGCTCTATTGTTTTCACGCTGAAATACTGTTGCGGAAAGTAATTTCCCATCCGGCGACCAGGATGCGCCGCCATTTGTAAATCCGCTTTCCGATTGGCGAATTGCCAGACTTCGTTCGTTTTTACCTTCAATATCTGTAAGTATCAACGCGGTTTCTTTACTCAGTGGATTACGGCGAACGAATGCGAGGCGGCTTTCATCAGGTGAAATCGCCACCGGGCTATCAATGTTGTGCAGAATTTCCTGCGAAGCGCCGCCGAGAACGGAAACCTTGTAGAGCGTTGAGATTCCAGGTTTGTTCGGTTCGGAATTTTCACTTACGGAATAATAAATTTGCTCGTCGCGCGGAGAAAAAACCGCGCCGATAAATTTTCCGTTGATTCGCGGAACAATCTCGAAGCTATTGCCGTTTTCGATTTGCCGCAAATGAAGAGATTGAACGCCGTTTTTAACTTGAATTAGCGCGAGATACTTTCCGTTCGGGGAAATCACCGAGTTTCGGATGTCAGCGTCGGCGACAATCGTATCAACGCGAAATTTTCTAAATTGTGATTCCGCAAAGCTCTGATTTCCATTAAAGCCGAGAGACGCGAAATATCCGATTGTAAAAGCCAGAAACGCCAGCAGACCGATGGAAATCGCCTTGCGGGGTGAAAAACCGCTTTTTAGAAGTAATTGACGATGATTGACGGTAATTTTATCCGAATTTGTATCCGATGAATCGTGGATTTCGCATTGTTCGGCAATGAGATGTGTTCGCGTGTGTTTTTCAACCACAATTATTTCTTTATCGCCCAAAATTTCTTCATCGTCCAAAATTTCCTGAACTTCGCCGACAAATTGATAACCGCGGCGCGGAACCGTAACGATAAATTCTTTGTCCTTTTGAAAGCGGCTGAGAGCTTTTCGCAGAGTCAGAATATTTTGCGACAAAGTCGTTTCCTCGACAAAAGTATCCGCCCAAACTTCATTGAGGAAACATTCTTTTTCAACCACTTTTCCGTGATTGCGGAGCAATAGAACCAAAGTTTGAAAAGCCTTCGGAGTGAGCGAAACCGGCTGATCCTGAAACGTCAGACACCGCTCGCCGACATCCAGATGAAAATCGTCGAATTTGAAAAAGAGTAGTGTTTTATTGCTCATAACCTATTTGAAAAGTCTTTCATAAAAATTTCAAACGAACTTTCACGTAACTTTCAAGACTTTCAAAGCCAAAGTTTCCTATCGTGAGTAGCGAATGAGGGAGACGATCACAATTTGCGGTTTGGCAATGTTTGACCAGGACAGAAAGAACTGCGCTTTGGTTTTCCTCATTCGAAATATTTAAAAGTTTTAGACAAACTCTTGCAGCCAGTTTCAGAGAAAAAAGGAAATCAATGGCAAAAACCCGGACAGAAGTTTTTATTGAAACCAGCGAAACCTTCATCATTAAACGAAATAGAACATTCGTTCGAACATGGTGCAAAGGCTGCGAACGCGAGGTCAGTATGCTCCCGCTTGAGGAAGCGGCGTTGATTACCGGTCACGACGTGAAAGCGATTCGCTCAATGATGGAAAACAGCCACGTTCACTTTTGTTACCTGAAATCCGAAACGCCATCCGTTTGTCTAAGATCGTTATGCTTATTTTAGTTATTAAAAAGGATGAGATGAATCAATAAATAGATGCTTCAACGCAAGAAAAGAGTTTAAGAATTTGGAGCTTATTTTAGCAAATTTGAAAAGCCCCAATCTGGTTGGAAATCGAATTGAAGCATTAAAAACATTGACGAAATTATTGCTTCACGAAATTGAATCACCTGGAAGAAATAACCTCTAAGGTCAAAACATTAACCTCGGTTTATTGAATTAAATAATAACCGATGACCGAGAACAATTTCTTTATTAAATAACGGGAAAATTTCTGTATGAAGGTGAGCTTTTTAATTTCGTCCTAAAACCAAACGTTAGTCAATAGTTAAAAACCTAAGGAGTAAAAAGTGAAATGCAAAGAATATTTTTCTTAACGCTGACAATCATTTTGTCGGCAATGACGTTTTCGACGACGGCGGCAGCGCAGGGAAAGTTTTCCGTTTACTTAAGCGGCAGACAGACGGTTCCGGCGAACAATTCGCCCGGCAACGGCACTTGTATGGTCACGATTAACCTGACCCAAACGCAGGGTACGGTCGAGTGCAGGTATCGAAATTTATCTTCAAATGTAACGGGAGTGCACATTCACGAGAACGGACCGGTCGCTGTTAACGGTCCGATTCGTTTCGACCTTACTTTTACCGGCGGAACAACCGGCACCATCAGTTCGCGGACATTTACGACGACACCTGCGCAAGTCGCCGATATGCGCTCAAATAAATGGTATGTCGATATTCACACCGCGAATTTTCCCAACGGCGAGATTCGCGGGCAGGTCAAACGAGCCAATTTAGTTTCCGATTATGACGGCGACGGGCGCTCGGACGTATACGTTTATCGCGCTGCGCCAGACTTCAGGTTCTATATATTAAACAGTTTAGAAAACAATATCACTGCTTCTATTCCGGTCGGCATGGGACTCGACGACCTGCCCGGGATTGTCAATAATATGGGCGATTTCGACGGCGACGGCAGAGCCGATCTTGTAGCTTGGAACACCGATGCAAACGACCACATCTACTGGTGGATCCTGCAAAGCGAAACCAATACAGTACGCACCGTAATATGGGGACGGTTTCGGAATCCCGCCCAGGGCGCCTCAGATGAATTCGTCCCGGCAGATTATGACGGCGACGGTAAGATGGATGTCGCCGTTTTCCGCCGCGCAACCGGCGTGTGGTATATCATCGAAAGCTCAACCGGCAATCCCCGCTACGAATTTTGGGGACGACAAAATGATTATCCGTCAGTCGGCGATTACGACGGCGACGGCACGGCTGATTTATGTGTTCTTCGCGCAGAGAGCGGATTAAACGGACCAGTTAGTTGGTATATTCGCAACAGCTCTGACGGACAAATGCAGAAAATTCTTTGGGGCAATCCCGCTACCGACGCTCCTCAACTATTCTTCCCGATTGACATTGACAACGACGGTAAACATGACGCTTATATACGACGCGGCGTCAACGGACAACAGGTGTTTTTGGTACGCCGTAGCTCCGACGGACAGCAGTATAGTTTGACGTGGGGCTTGACGTCATTCTTTCTTCAGTTCGGTGATTATGACGGCGACGGCAGAACCGATTTTGCACAACGGCAAACGACCGGCGGAGCTATTTTCTGGCATATCTTTCAAAGCTCGACGCAAACGAATCGCACCGTTCAATGGGGGATACAAGGCGACCAAAGCCCTTCAGAACAGCTTGATGAGATGCCTGTCAGCAGCGAGGGTGTTCCGGAATTTTAGATAAAACGCCGAATTCTAAAATCCAGGTTCGTTTGATTTCAACAAAAGACCGCTTGCCCACAAAAGCGGCGGTCTTTTAATCAATTACGAATTTCAAAACTTTGCACAAATATTCGAGAGTAGTTGCCTGAATTATTCGTTTTGTTCGTTTCAACTGAATATTTGCGTCATGAAAATAGCTTATACAGTGTTTTATTATTAATGATATTGCCAATTTAGAAGGATTGATTTTCAAAATGCGCTCAACTTTTTTTCTGTTCATTTTTTGTTTTCTTTTGACGCTTTCCGTGAAAGCTCAAATCGGTATTGTTGACCAGGATGCCAAGACGAAACCGACGCTCGTAATTCTGGGAACTTATCATATGGGAACTCCCGGTAATAATGTAGTAAATCCAAAAGTCGCCGATATTAGCACTCCCGAACGACAAAAGGAGATGGCTGAACTTGTCAAAAAGCTGAAAATTTTCAAACCGACCAAGATAGTTCTGGAATGCGACCACCCGGAAGCCGATGCCAAAACGCAGGAAAATTACGGTAAATATCTGGCAGGAAATTATCAGCTCTCAAAAAACGAAAATGATCAGATAGGTTTTCGCCTGGCAAAAGAGTCGGGTCTTAAAAAGGTTTACTGTGTTGATTGGAGTGATTTCTGGGACGATCCTTCCGTCAATTATATAAAGTATGCCCCCAAGGACGCCGAGTTGGACAGTTTTCTCAAAGGTATTAATCAAAAGCTGAAACAAGAAGTAGATGCGGAAGCCGCAAAAATCATCCCGTTGCCGATTACCGACCAACTGATTTTTATCAATCAGCCGGAACGAATGGAAAAAGACCACAAAGTTTATTTCGACATTATGCGAATCGGACGTGGTAAAGAATACGTGGGAGCAGGTTATTTTTCCTGGTGGTATCGCAGAAATATGGTGATCCTCACCAACATCATCAGACTCACCGATTCAATGGATGACCGAATCCTCGTCGTTTACGGTTCGGGACACAATAAACTTCTTAATCAACTGGCGAAAGAGTCGGATTTTTATACGGTTGAAAGTCCTTTGAAATATCTGAAAGGTAAGAAGTGAGTCTCTATATAAAGTTAAAATACAACTGTTAATGACGACAAACAAACTTCTCTTTATAACGGAGAAATCTAACAATTCAATGGACGTGAGGGCGCGGGCAGCAACTTTGTTATTTAGCTTGTCCGTAAAATTAAACTTGCGTGGTGGCGGTTTTACCCCACGTAATCTCAGACGTTATGCGTCTTCACGAAAACACGTTCGATGATTTTTCGTCAATGAAAGAGCATACAAATCTTTGGAGAATGATTGCCATGACCGGAACTCTTATTTCCTGCTCTTTTGCTGCGCTTCTTCTTCTTCAATTTGCCGCCCCTGACATTTTCCCGAAAGAAAAGCCAAATGCTAAGTCAGCGTTTATTTATTACCAGCGACTCATCTTCATAGAAATGCGCGTTAATAACCATAGCGGCTTATTATTCTTATTGGATACGGGAGCAAGTGCCTCGGCGATTGACTTGAAAATGGCGGAGAGGTTGAAACTCCCTCTGAGAGGAGCAGATAAAGTTGAAGGCACAGCAGGCATAATTGACGTGAAGAAGGTGCTGGTTAAGAGCCTATCTTTTGGAAAGGCACGTGCAAAGAATTTGACTGTCCCAGCGTATGACCTGAGCGGTGTCCTAGCTCCCCAAAGCAAGCAAGTAGCTGGGATACTTGGCTATGACTTCTTGCGGTCTTTCTTGGTGCAAGTTGATTTCCTAAATTGCACGCTAAGGTTTTACCCTAAAGGCGCAGGAAATCCGGCGAGCGGAACGTCGGCTGTTCCCATACCTATTACTCTCGATAACGGCATACCGCGCTTAAGAGCCAACCTTAACGGCGGCGTGGTTGCCGACTTCAGGCTAGACACCGGCTCGAGCTTGTTCGAGACTTCCGACGTATATCTTAACGTGACAGAGGAAGTGTGGAGAAGGCTAACCGCCTTAGACCCGGAGTTGAAGCCGGAGCGTTACTTCGGAGGGAGCGGCGTGGGAGGCGCGGTTAAGTTACCCGTAGCCCGGATTAAAACGTTCTCTGTAAATATGATAACCGTCTCCTCGCCCTTTATTATCGTTCAACCTAAGCTCGGTTACTTCGCCAGACCTGATGCCGTCGGCTTTATCAGCAACAACTTCCTTGAGAAATTCAGCCCGGTCACAATTGATTATCTCAAATACAGGCTGTATCTAACTTCGGGTGATACATATAAAAACTTCGCTGTCGCACATTTCGATAAATATGAAGTGAAAACATCAACGCGGTAATTTAAATCGAAAGACGCTTCGCGTTTTCTTAAAAGTTGATGTTTAGCAACGAAAGCGCTTGATTTAAAGCAAAAAGCAATAGAAACGAATCAAAGGTAAAACTTTTATGAAGCAAGTATTTTTATTGATTCTAGTGATGTTTTTTTCGGTAAACTTAATCTTGGGACAAGATAATAAGCCTGCCGAACTGATGTTCAATCAGAACCCGGAAAAAGCGCAAATCGTTACGTCCGACATCGCGCTTTTTTGGCGAGCCTACGATATGGCGAAGCCGGAAAACAATTTGGTAATTTACCGCGACGAATATTTCAAGAAGGGCAGCGTTGGCTTGCAGGATTTTCTTCGCAGCAATATCGGTAACTCCTGCAATTTGGTGACGGCGATTGACGCCGCGCCGAAATATTACGCCGGGTTGCGCGCGCAATCGGCGAAAGTCGAAAATTACAAACCGCAGATGCTGGCGAGCTTTAAGAAACTCAAAGAAATTTACGCGGACGCTGTTTTCCCGAACGTCTATTTTGTCATCGGCAGAATGGGTGCAAGCGGAAAGGCGACTTTCAAAGGCTTGCTCATCGGCGTCGAGAAGTTCGGCAAAACCGACGATGCTTCGCTCGCCGAACTGAGCGTTTCGAAAAAGGCGTCCGTGGACGGAATCGAACGAATTCCGTTTATCGTCGCGCACGAACTTATTCATTACCAGCAAAGATTCGGGCTGTTCGACGACTTGAATTTGCTCGGCAGATCCTTGCACGAAGGGGGCGCGGACTTCGTCGGCGAATTGATTGCGGGCGGCAACATCCAGCCGCAACTGCACGAATACGGCAACGCGCGCGAAAAGCAACTGTGGCTCGAATTCAAAAAAGAGATGAACGGAATGGACAAGAGCAACTGGCTTTATCAAAGCGACAAGGTAAAAGATAAACCCGCCGATCTGGGTTATTACGTCGGCTATAAAATAGTCGAATCGTATTACAACCGGGCAAAGGACAAAAAACAGGCGATCAAAGACATTCTCGACATCAAGGATTTTAACGGCTTTCTCAAAGCGAGCGGCTACGATGAAAAGTTTTCAGTCGAATAGAGATAACTGTGAGGCAGAATCAACGGCGCATCGAACGATTCAATGGACGCGGAAGGCGCGCACAGCGACTTTCTTATTTTGCTTGTCCGTTATCCCTTAGTTTACGTAGTAGCGGTTTCGCCCCACGTTATCCCCGCCTTCGGGTGCTTAACGATAGATTATTCGAGTGTGGCAGATATGAGGCAGACATCAAACTTCGCTAAAGAAGAAATATACATTCGGCAGGCGGACGAGTCCGACGCAAACGCGCTCGCTTTGCTTGTTGCCGAACGGGGATTTGACTACCCAACTGAAATTTCACTCGTGCGCGAGCGGTTAGCCGATTTAATCGGCGCGGGCGATTGTTGTCTCGTCGCCGTTTACAATTCAAAGGTTATCGGAATGGCACTTTTGCACCGCACACGCTTTCTGCACCGCGCGCCGGACGGACGCATCGTATCATTGGTCATTTCCGAAACATATCGCAGTCTCGGCGTCGGCGCGCGTCTCATCCAGGCGGCAGAATCGGTTTTCCGCAATTGGGGTTGCGGGCGCGTTGAGGTGACGAGCGGCGCGGCACGCGAGGAAGCGCATAGATTTTATATTCGTGCCGGTTATTCCGAACAGCCTAAACGATTTATAAAATTGTTATGAAAGCCGCACTTGAATAAGTTATTGGACACGAGCGCGAAACAGCGGCGTTTCTTCCTAAGTTACGTTGCCTGTGTTTCGCGTTATGTTACCGCCGCCGCCCGGTAATAATTTTTGCGAGGCGTAAGGCTCGATGCGGCAGACGCATTTTAATTGAATTTGAAAAACAAGGACGTTCAAAAATATGAAAAATTATTTATTTTTACTGGCAATCACTTTGTTTGCCGTTCCCATGTACGCACAAGTGCCGTATAACTCGGCGGTTCCGAATGGCTACACTAAAAAAGCCGTCGTCTCCGAACAAGTCGGTTTGACCGAAGTCACAATTACTTATCATCGTCCCGCAGTAAAGGGGCGCGAAGGGAAAATTTGGGGCGCAACCGTCCACAAAGGCTTCGTTGATCAGGGATTCGGAAACGGAAAACCAGCGCCCTGGCGGGCAGGCGCGAACGAAAATACCGTAATCGAATTTGATAACGACGTAAAAATCGAAGGTCAAACTCTGCCGAAAGGGAAATACGGGTTGTTTATTGCGTATGAACCGTCGGAGAGCATCGTTATTTTTTCCAAAAGAACTGACGGCTGGGGGTCGTTTTTTTACGACGAAAAAGAAGATGCTTTGCGCGTCAAAGTTAAACCTCAGCCAATCGAAAAAAGCGTCGAGTTTCTGAAATACGAGTTTTCAGATTCAACGCCGAATTCAGCGGTAATCGCTCTTTCGTGGGAAAAATTATCAATTCCTTTCAAGGTTGAAGTTGATTATTTGAAGCAGCAATTCGATGCTTTCGTCGCCGAATCGCAAAATCCGCGCAGCTTTACATCGCAGTCTTTAAACATTGCCGCGACTTGGACTTTGCAGAATAATTATCAACTGGAAAAAGGACTCGAATGGGCAACTAAGGCGACAGCTCCCAATTTTCCGGGCGATCCGACTTCATTTCCCGCGCTTTCGACCAAAGCGGGAATTCTCGATAAACTCGGCAGATCCGATGAGGCGGCGGCAGTTATCAAAAGCGCATTGCCCTTCGGCAACGTCGGACAACTTCAGCAATTAGGCAGACAACTTTTAGCTGCGAAAAACCCGAAAACCGCATTGGAGATTTTTCAGTTTAATTACGACAAAAATCCGAATCAGTTTGCAGCGTTGGTCGGCATGGCGAGAGGATTATCCGCCAACGGCGAATACGCAAAAGCCCTTGAATTCGCCAACAAGGCTCTGCCGTTAGCGCCGAATGAAACCAACAAACAAGCGGTTCAGGCGATGATCGAAAAGCTGAAAGCAGGCAAAGACATCAATTAAGTTCCTTTTATACAATAATGTGAATCAAGAGTAGAAAATCGTCAGTGCCGGAAACAAAGACCTGCAAGAACAGAGTTTCCTATTTCACCTGAACTTAACCTATAATCATTGCTTTTAATTGCCTGGTTTCTACTCTTGATTCACATTGGAACTTAGATTTATGAAAAAAATATTTGTCCTGATTTTGTTTGTTTTGTGTTCAGTCTCAGGCTTCGCGCAAGACGCGACCGTCACCAAAGTTGACGAATTTATTCGCGCCGAGATGCAGAAACAAAAGATTCCGGGCGTCTCGCTCGCGGTCATCAAAGACGGGCAGATTGTTTACGTCAAAGGCTACGGATTTGCGAATGTCGAACATCAAGTTGCGGTCAAACCCGAAACCGTTTTTCAATCCGGTTCAATCGGCAAACAGTTTACGGCTGCGGCTGTGATGATGCTGGTCGAAGAAGGCAAAATAAATCTCGAAGATAAAATCGGCAAATATTTCGCCGACGCGCCGGAAACCTGGAAAAATATCACCATCCGTCATCTTTTAACGCACACATCGGGAATGGGCGATTATCCGAGAGATTTTGATTTGCGCGCCGATTACACCGAGGATGAGCTTTACAAACGAATCAAACTTGCGCCTCTCACGTTTCAACCCGGTGAAAAATGGGCTTACAGCAATCTGGGATTCGTGACGCTCGGAATTTTAATCAATAAAGTTTCCGGCAAATTTTACGGCGATTTTTTGCAGGAGCGAGTTTTCAAGCCTTTGGGAATGACCACCGCCCGCATTATCAATGAAGCCGACATCATCCCGAATCGCGCCTCCGGCTATCGTCTCGTCAAAGGCGAAATCAAAAATCAGGAATGGGTTTCGCCAACGGTTAATACGACCGCAGACGGCGCGTTATATCTAACGGTTTACGATATGGCGAAATGGGACGCCGCGCTCAACGGCGACAAAGTTTTGAAGAAAACAAGTCTCGAACAAAGCTGGACGCAGACAAAACTAAACGACGGAAAAACCTTTGGGTATGGTTTCGGCTGGATGCTCGGCGAAATTAACGGTCATCGCATCATCGAGCACGGCGGCGCTTGGCAAGGCTTCAAAGCAATGATCAGCCGTTTTCCCGACGATAAACTAACCGTCATTGTTTTCGCCAATCTGATAAACGCCCACGAGAAAAAACTAGCTCACGGCGTCGCCGCTATTTATAACTCGGCGCTCGCCGCGCCCGTCGCCAGAGCGATTGAAGACAAAGAGCCGAAAGTCACGGCTTTCGTCAAAGAATTTCTGCAAAAAACCGCCGCAGGGCAAGTTTCGCAGGAAATGTTCACAACCGAAGCCGCAGCCGCGCTTTTTCCCGACCGCCTCAAGCAAGCCGGAGAAAATCTCAAATCGCTCGGCATCTTTGCGGATATTCAATTGATGGAGCGAACCGAAAAAGACGATAAGAGAATTTACCGTTATCGCGTTAATTATCGAAATTTTCAGGATAATTTTTTGATGGTGACAATCGGTTTGACCAAAGACAACAAAATCGCCGGAGTACAGTTAAGACCGGAGTAAATTGCGGTTTCATAAATGCTATGATTTTCACCTGTTCAAAATGCGGCGAAGTTCACGATGACTTGCCCGATATTGGATTTGATAAACCCGACCATTGGTGGGATGTGCCGGAAAATGAACGTGAAAAACGCATCGAGCTAACCGAAAATACTTGTATTATTGATAACGAGCATTTTTTCATTCGCGGAGTAATCGAAATTCCTGTTCACAGTTACGAGCATCGTCTCGGTTTTGGTGTTTGGATTTCACAAAAGAAAGAGAATTTTTATACATATTTGGAAAATCCCGATTCAAATGAAATAGGACCTTTCTTCGGTTGGCTTTGTAATGAAATCGGTTATAACGATGAAAAAACGCTACTCCTTAAAACAACGGCGCATTTTCGAGGGGGAAACTCCCGCCCGCTTATTGAAGTAGAGTCAACAGAACATCCTTTATCCATTGACCAGCAAAACGGAATATCTTTAGAAAAAGCCTGGAAAATTGTTCATTTTTATTTGGACGAATAATAAATTCTTGAAACACCCAAATCTGTTTTGACGTAACGAATTACGGCATTTCAATCATTTAACTTTATATGCCAGAGGTTTAATTATATGCTCCTAGCTAGAGGTCTGTCTAAAAGTTATGAAAGCGGCGGAAACGCTTTTACGGCACTTAAAAATATTAATCTAAAAATTGACGCGGGCGATTGCGTTGCGATTATCGGCAAATCAGGCAGCGGGAAATCAACGCTGATGCATCTTCTCGCGTGTCTTGACCAGCCTTCGAGCGGCGAGATCGTTTTCGAGGGAAAAAACGTTGCGGCTTACACCGAGCGGCAAAAAGACAAATTTCGCAACGAAAAATTCGGTTTTGTCTTTCAACAATTTTTCTTAAACGGGCGCGACTCGGTTTTGGAAAACGTGACTCTGCCTTTGAAGATTCGCGGCGTTTCCGGTTTGGAAGCTCGCGTCAAAGGCTTGCGCGTGCTGGATATGGTCGGGCTGGCGGATAAAGCCGAAAAACGGGCGAAAGATTTGTCGGGCGGCGAAAAACAGCGCGTTTGCATTGCGCGCGCTCTGGTCGGCGAGCCTAAAGTTTTGTTTGCGGATGAGCCGACCGGAAATCTCGATTCGGCAAACAGCGAGGCGATTGAAAATCTGCTGTTTGATTTGAACAGAAAACAGGGCGTCGCTGTCGTGATTGTCACGCACGACGCGGATTTGGCTGACAAATGCTCTCGCGTAATCGAATTGCGCGACGGCGAAATTGTGGCGGAGAAAAATTCGGCAATCGAACAGGAGGTTATCAATGAATACGTTTGAAATCATCAAAACCGCGAATAAAAATCTGTGGCGTCACAAATTGAGAACCTTTTTGACCGTTTCGGCAATTTTCGTCGGCGCGTTTACGCTGACGATGACCAACGGTTTGGGCGACGGTTTGCGCGATTACATCGAAAATCAAGTCAAAAATATCGAAGGCAATAACGTCCTCTTCGTTCGCAAAAAATTTGAAACCGAAAACAAAGACGCCCCGAAAACGGACGCGCCCGCCGAATACAAAGAAACCGTGCAGGACGAAGCCGGAAACCTGATTGACCCGAACACTGTTTTGGCGACGCTGCCGCAAATGGAAGCGCTCACAAAAGAAATCCCGGAAATCAAAACAATCACGCCTTCGTATCGCATTGACGGCGAATACATCACGCTCGGCGGCTCGAAAAAATATCAGCTTGAGCTTGGAATGCTATCCGAAGGCGTCACGCAAAAGGCGGAAGCCGGGCGCACGATTGACGGCGAGAATCAAATAATGCTGCCGCTCTCGCTTGCCAGAGCTTTTGATGAAAACATCAAAAATCTCGTCGGTAAAACTGCAACGATTGCCTACAAAGTCGGGCAAAACGGCGAAATCAAAACTCAAACTCTGCAAATCGTCGGCGTGGCGACCAAAGGTTTTATGTCGAATTACAATTCGTTTGTTGACGCGAAAACCGCGCGGGCGATTTATGAAGACCAGAGCCGGAACAATCAGTTTTTTAATCAATTCGGCAATTTTACGTTTCTTCTGACGACGGGCGAGGCAAAGCGCGTCGGAGAAATCAAAAAGGCGCTTGACGCCAAAGGTTTTTCGGCGGAAACAATCGCCGATCAAAAGAAACGTACTTACGACGGCATCGCCATTTTTCAGCTCGGAATGAATCTGTTCGCGCTCGTCGCGCTGCTCGCGGCTTCGTTCGGCGTAATCAACACGCTGATTATCGCCGTTTTGGAGCGAACCAAAGAAATCGGTTTGCAAAAGGCTTTGGGAATGAGCCGGGGCAAAGTGTTTTTGCTGTTCACGCTCGAAGCCGTTTTGATCGGATTTTGGGGCGCGGTTTTGGGCATAGCGGCGGCTTTCGGCGTCGGGCAATTAGTCAACCTTTACGCGGCGCGTGAATTATTTTCGTCGTTTGAAGGCTTTCAACTCCTGATTTTCCTGCCGCAATCAATTTTGATTGTCGTCGCGCTGGTTTGCGGAATCACCTTTGTTTCCGGCGTGCTCCCGGCTTTGAGAGCCAGCAGATTGAACCCGATTGAAGCGCTGCGATATGAATGAAACAGCAAAAAATTGAAGTACACGAAAGGCGGAAACACATTCCGCCTTTCGCTTTTTTATGTGCAAGCTCTGGACTTTTCGCGCCGAATAAATACAATTCAAATCGCTGTCTATTGAAAAATATGAACAACCTATTATTTCGAGTTTTTTTGCTGATTGCGATTAGCTTTGTTCCGGCTTTTGTCATCGGGCAAACAAAACCGCGCGCCAGAGATTTGGGCGTGCCGTTTGAAGGCACGCCTGGGCAATTTAACGCGATTACAGACGTAAAAGGCGTCGAAGTCGGCTATACGACTTTAATTTCCGGCGAAGGGAAGACCGCTGTTAGAACCGGCGTGACCGCCATTCTTCCTCAGGGCAAAAATTTTCAAGGTCGCGTTTTCGCAGGCTGGCATACTTTAAACGGCAACGGCGAAATGACCGGCACAACCTGGGTTGAAGAATCCGGCGGTCTCGGTTCGCCGATTTTTATTACAAATACGCACAGCGTCGGAATCGTTCGCGATGCGGTGATTGAATGGGGCGTCAAAAAACAGGCAAAAGGCGTTTATTCGGGCGATTTGAGTCTGCCGGTCGTCGCCGAAACATACGACGGTTTTCTCAACGACATCAATGGCTTTCACGTTAAGAAAGAACATGTCTTTCAGGCAATTGACGTTGCGAAAAGTGGAGCGATTGCCGAAGGAAATGTCGGCGGCGGAACCGGAATGATGGCTCACGGTTTTAAAGGCGGCACCGGCACCGCTTCGCGTGTGATCAAAGGACCGGAGGGCACTTTTACGGTCGGTGTTCTGGTGCAGGCGAATTACGGCGCTCGTCAGTTTCTTTCGGTTGCCGGAGCGCCTGTCGGAAAGGAAATCAAAGATTTAATGCCAACGCAGGGCACGCAAGCCCAAACCGGACAAGGCTCGATTATCGTCGTTGTCGCGACGGACGCGCCGCTGCTTCCACACCAGCTTAAACGATTGGCGCAACGCGCCGGATTGGGCGTTGCCGTAGTCGGCGGGCGCGGCGAAAATCCGTCCGGCGATATTTTTATCGCATTTTCGACCGCTAATGCCGCCGAAGCCAGCAAGGATGAAGGTTTGTCGAATCTGACGATGTTACCGAACGAGAAAATCAGTCGCCTTTTCTGGGCGACCGCGCAGGCGACCGAAGAAGCAATCTTAAACGCCATGATCGCTGCCGAAACGATGAAGGGATTTAACGGCAATACGGCTTTTGCTCTGCCGCACGACCGGCTGCGCGAAATTTTGAAAAAATATAATCGTTTGACTAAGTAAGAAATCAGCAAAAATACGGGAGAAATTTATGAAAAGAGTTTTCGCGGTTGCAGTCGCAATCCTCGCTTTACAAACATTCGCCGCAGCGCAGACAAACGCGCAAAAGGATTTTGTTTCGACGCGCGAAATGGACAGAATCAATTGGATGGAATTTAAAGAAGTGGTTCCATCGCGCATTAACACTGTTTTGCTGCCGACCGGAACGCTCGAACCGCACGGCGTCATTAATAACGGCGCGGACAACACCGCGCCGTTTGGGATGGCGAAACACATTTCGCGCCGCGTCAACGCGCTCGTCGCGCCGACTTTGCCATACGGAATCACGGGCAGTATGGAAGCGTATCCGGGCGCGTTTCAAATCAGCGAAGCGGCGTATCGCCCGTTTGTCAAACAAATTCTCGAAGGTCTGGCGAAAAACGGTTTTCGCAACATCATCATTATAAACGGACACGGCGGCGGTCAAACCGCAGTTTTGCAATCGGTCGCGGCTGAGGTCGCAACCGAGAAAAAAGTGCGAACCTTAGTCGTCAATTGGTGGTCTTTCGCTTCGGATGTGACCAAAGAAGTTTTTGGGGAAGACGGCGGACACGCGGGCTGGAATGAAACCGCTTTTATTCAAGCGATTGATCCGACGCTCGTCCACAAAGAGCGTTACAAAGACGATTTGGCAACGCCTTATCCGCCGAGCGGAACCTGGCAAGCCGTCCCGTTTCCGTCGTCAATCGGGCTTTACCAGCCGAAACAAGGTCATCCGAAATTCGACCAGAAAAAAGCCGACGAATATTTCCAAAAAGTAACCGACAAAGTGGCGAATTTAATCTCAGAAGTCGTTAGAAAATGGGATATGGCTGGATTATAAAAAATGCGGAAACACGCACGAAGTAAGTCTATTTTATCGCACTTATTTCGTGCGTATTTCCGCATTAAATTACAAACTCGCTATTTCTGCGCGGTCTCGCCGCCTTTTAAATATTTTTCAAACCATTCGAGATTTGACTGCATTGCGGCGAGCTGCATCTTCGGTTCGTTCGGTCCGTGCGGCTGGCGCGGCAAAACGAGCATTCTGGTCGGCACGTTCTGGGCTTTTAAAGCGTTGTAAAATTCATAGCCCTGCGAAATCGGAACTCGGATGTCGGCGTCGCCGTGCTGAATCATTGTCGGCGTCGAAACGCCTTTGACGTTGAACATCGGCGAATGTTTCGCGTAAATTTCAGGGTTTTCCCAGAATTGCCCGCCGAAATAATCGGGGATAAACGCCGGAATATCAGCCGTGCCGTTAAAGCTCATCAAGTTCGTGACGGGCGCACCGGCGGAAGCGGCTTTAAAACGTTTCGTCTGCGTGACAATCCATGAAGTCATAAACCCGCCGTAGCTCCACCCCATCACGCCCAGACGATTTGGGTCGGCAACGCCCATTTCGATAACTTTATCAACTCCGGTCATCAAATCCTGATAATCGCCGACGCCCCAATCTTTGATATTCGCCCGCCGAAATTCCGCGCCGTAACCGGAAGAGCCGCGCGGATTCGGTCGCAAAACCGCATAACCGCGCGCCGCGAAACTGGCAATCGGATAAACTCCGCGACCGCCGATAAATGATTGCTGGAAAACTCCGGCAGGACCGCCGTGAATGTTCAAAATCAGCGGCACGCGCTGTCCGGCTTGATAATTAACCGGATAAGTCAAAAGACCTTCGATTTCTTTGCCATCTTTCGATTTCCATCGGATTACTTCGGTTTTGCCGAGCGGCAGGCGCGGCAAATCGGCGTTGGCGCGTGAGATTTGAACGGGCGCAAAATTTGAAATCGAAGCAGTGAACGCTTCGGGCGGCGAGTCGGCGGTTTGGCGCGTAAAACCGAACATTGTACCGCCGTGATTTAAATTTAATGAGCCGTAAACTGCGGGCGTAGTTTTGATTTCTTCTACTTTGTTCGATTCGACATCAATCGCATAAATTTGCGTTCCCGTGCCTTTGGCTTCGGAAAAATAAATCCGTTTGCCGTCCGCAGACCAGCCCGCGACGTTCGGCTGCCCGTCGTAAGAAGCCGACAGAGATTTCGGCTGACCGCCGCCTGAAACCGAATAAATTTGGAGCAAACCGCTTTGCGCCCAGCGAGGCGGGTTATCGCTGACTAGCAAAGCGATTGATTTTCCGTCGGGCGAAAAAGTCGGCGAGCTTTCGGCGGCGGACGTAGCGGCAAACGGCGCTGCTTTCGCGGTGGAAACTTCGACGATTGAAACGTCCGAAGTCGTCCAATCATTGGCGATCGGCGATTTTGTATGGCTGAAAACGAGGCGCGCGCCGTCCGGCGACCATTCAAATGCCGTGACGTTGTAATTTTCGGTTGTTAATTTGCGCGGCTCGCGTTTTCCGCCGGCGTCTTTGGCGACGGGAATCGCATAAAGGCGCGACATTTTGACGCTTTCGTTAACCCACCGAAAATCGTTTCTGCCTTTGTCGTTTTTCTCCTCGTCTTCGGTTTTCGGATCGGTCATCGTAAAAGCAATCGAGCGTCCGTCAGGCGAGAATTCAAAATCGGAAACGCCGGTTTTTACATCGGTCAAAGGCTCGGCTTCGCCGCCGTTTAAACGCAGCAGATAAAGATTGTTTTTGTTGTCCTTGCGGTTTGAGGTAAATGCAATCCAATTTCCGTCGGGCGACCATTTCGGGTTGGTCGAAGATTTATCGCCGAACGTGATTTGAACGTTTTCTTTACCGTCCGCAGAAGCCATCCAGATTTGCGTGACAAACTCGCTTTTGTCCGGTGCCATCACTTCGCTGACGATTGTGTAAACGACTCGTTTGCCGTCGGGTGAAACGCGGGGCGCGCCGAGCGTTTTGACTTTTATTTGCATCTCCGGCGTCCAAGTCGTCGGAGCATTCGTTTGAGCCGCCGAGGCGGACGCGAATGTAAAGGCGATAAGCAGGAATACGATTGTTTTTTTCGCCGATAAAATCATCTCAATTTTCTCCTCTGTTCGGAATGAAGTTCCAATTACGGTTAGAGAAAATTGTTTTACAGATTGTCTGTGAAAAAATCAACCGATTTCAAGCAAACATGAATTTGACGCTTACTGCGGCGGAGTGGGCTGACGATTTTGGCGCAGAATGTCTTCGGTGCGGCGGCGACGAAGCTCTTCCTTTTCCGGTTCGCTCATTTCACGGCGATTACGGCGTTCTTCAGGGCGTTGAGTACGCTGTTGTCGTTCGGGAACTTCACCGGTCATTACTTTCTCGATACTCGATACAGCAGGCTGTTCAACCGGGCGAGGAGTGGTCGTGCGGCGCGGAGTCGGCGCCGGGACTGAATGCGGCTGCACGGTTCGATTTTGAGTGCGTTCGGGCTTATCGGGCTTAGCGACTTCAGGCGCAGGCAAATCGTCGGGGAATTTTGGTGTTTCGGCTACTGTTTCTTTTGTCTTTGGAGCTTGTTTCGATTGCGACGTTTTTTCTTTCTCCAAAATCGGCGCGGGCGACACTTCAAGCGTCGGCGAAACGGGAATGGTCGTCGGTTGTTTTGTATCAGCGTTTAAAACAGGACTTGGCTCCGAAACGGCGGGAGCTTGGTTCGATTCGTTCGATGACTTCGCTCCGCTCGTGACATACCAAACTGCCGAAACGCCGCCGAAAAATATCACCGCCCAAACCGCAGCTTTCAAAAACGAATTGCGCGGCGAGCCTGATCGAGTTGCAGCGTTTACGGCAACGGGCGCAGGCGAAACTTTCGGAGCTTGAGACGGAGTTCTAACAACCGGAATTCTCACTTGAACTCCGCCATTTTGCATTTCCGGCGAATTTTGAGCCTCGGTATCGGCGGCAAAGGAAGCCAGAGCCGGGAAATTTTCAGTTTCGGCGGAACTAAGCGCTTGATCGGCGGAAGCGGCGAGCGTGGCTGCTTGTTCGGGCAGAACTTCTGCGTCCAAAGTCGCTTCGGTATTAATTGCAAATTTTAATGCTTTGCGCATCGCATCCGCCGAAAAGAAACGGCGTTCGGCGTTCAGAGCGAGAGCCGTTTGTAAAACCTGCGCGACCGGAAGCGAAACTTCCGGGTTGATTTCGCTGGCAAGCTGAAGCGGGTCGTGT
Source organism: Pyrinomonadaceae bacterium (assembly GCA_036387135.1). Taxonomy (GTDB): domain Bacteria; phylum Acidobacteriota; class Blastocatellia; order Pyrinomonadales; family Pyrinomonadaceae; genus JALZCH01. The sequence goes on from DASVUH010000067.1 coordinate 128,388, forward strand.
CTTCCGGCAATGATTGCCGAGGCGCGCGCAAGAACGTCAATCGGCGGTTTGCCGGTTAAAAGATGATAGGCGGTCGCACCGAGCGAAAAAATATCAGAGCGGGCATCAGTTCCCGTGCCTTGAATTTGTTCGAGCGGTGAATAAGTTCGCGAATACCCGAAAACGCTTTTCATTCCCAAATGATCCGCCGGATTTAATTTTGCCAATCCGAAATCGAGCAAAACGATATTGCCGCGCGTTGTGAGCTTTAAATTATTCGGTTTAATATCGCGGTGAATAATCGGCTCCTCTTGAGAGTGCAGATAATCGAGTCCGTCGAGCAATTCATCAATCCAGTGCAAAACGGTTGGCACCGGAAATGCGCCCTCACGTTTCAAAATTTCCGACAAATCCTCGCCTTCGATAAATTCCATGACGAGAAAATACCCGCTGTCCTCGGTAAAATAATCGGAAACGTGCGGCAAAATCGGATGATGCAGGCTGTTCAGCAAGCGCGCTTCAAGCTCGAACGCCTCGCCTAAATCATCTTCTTTGTAAAATGTTTCTTTGATGGCGACGCGGCTGCCGAATCTTTGGTCAACAGCCGCGTAAACCGCGCCCATTCCGCCTTTGCCGATTTGCGTTTCAATTAAATAGCGGTTCTGTAAAAGTGTTCCGGTTTCAAGCATTTATTTATCCGTTATGCAACGGCAATTTTGATGCCAAACCGGGTCTCGCCGTTGATAAGAAGAAAGAAAAGCGTAAACACTTGGATTTACGCTTTTCTTTTTTATCTTTTATAAAGAATTTGATTATTTACGCTTGTATTTGTCGAACCATTGTCGCAAATAGAGTATTTGCGACAAACGATTTGAGGGATGCCGCAGACCAAGAGCGTTAAAACCGTGATATTCGTCGTTTAAGCGAACCATTGCGGTCGGAACTTTGCGCATTTTCAGCGCGCGGTAATACTGTTCGGTTTGTTCCATCGGTGTACGCAAATCCAACTCTCCTGTCAAAAGCATTGTCGGCGTTTTGACGTTTCCGACATAAGTTATCGGCGAGCGGCGCAGATGTTCCGCCGGGTCTTCCCACGGCAATTTTTTGAAATTGTAATACCAATCCGCGCCATCGGTCGTGCCGACGAACGAATACCAATTGATGACGGGTTTCATCGAAACGGCGGCGGCAAAACGGTCTGTGTGACCGACAATCCAGGCGGTTAAAACTCCGCCGCCCGAACCGCCCGTGACGAACAGATTTTTTTCGTCCACATATCCGCGTTTGACGACTTCATCAACGCCTTTCATTAAATCGTCGTAATCTTCGCCGGGATAATTGTTGTTGATAGCGTTGCCGAACTGTTTGCCGTAACCTGTCGAGCCGCGCGGATTCGTGTATAAAACGACGTAATTTTCCGCCGCGTGGTTTTGAAACTCGAAATTAAAACCGACGCCGTACATCGAATGCGGTCCGCCGTGAATGTACAAAATCAGCGGATATTTTTTCTGCGGATTAAAATCGGGCGGTTTAACAATCCAGCCCTGCACTTTCATTCCGCCGACCGAGTCGTACCAGATTTCTTCAACGTCGCCCAACTTTCTGTTTTCCAGCAAATCGTCGTTGACATTTGTTAATTTGCGCGGAACGGGTTGTTTTAAATTAAAAACAACGACATCGCCCGGCTCTTTATAATCCGATGACACGCCGGCAATTACGCTGTTTTTGCTCATATTTGACGGCAAAAGCTGATGATTGCCCTTCGTAATCTGGCGAACCGCGCCGCCTTTTTGATTGACGGCGTACAAGTTGTTTGTGCCTTTGTCCTCGGTCGCAAAATAAATGTCGCCGCCCGAATCGCTCCACATCAAGCCGAACGGAGTCCGGTCAAAACTCTCAGTCAAACCCCGCTTGTTCTGCCCGTTCGCGTCCATCACATAGAGCTTTTGGACGTTGTAAGTGTCTTCGTTGCGGTCTGAACCGACGTAGGCAATCTGTTTTCCGTCCGGCGAAACGGTCGGCTCGGAGTCTTGTCCGTCGCGGTCTGTCAGCGCGATGATTTGGTTTGTCCGCGTATTGAGCGAATAAATTTCAGAGCCGAAACGAACGTATTCGGCGTCGGGTTTGCGAACCGCGCTGAAAACAATCGTGTTTGAATCATTCATCCATTCGGGCGCGTTGTGATTAAAATCGCCGTCGGTCAATTGACGCGCGACGCCGCCCGTGTCGGAAACGACGAAAACGTGCGTAAAACCTTCCTGTCGAAAACCCGACCCGTCAGAACGATAATTCATCCGGTCAACAACGCGCGGCGCTTCAACCCATTTTGCGCCTTCGGGACGCGGCGGCAAATTGACGCGCATCGCATTTTTGGCGGTCACGAGCATATTAAAAGCGATGCGTTTGCCGTCCGGCGACCATGCGAGATTTGCCGGAGCGCGTTCGAGAGCGGTGATTTGAGTCCCGGCGTCGGGCGTGTCCATCCATTTGACGAAAATCTGCGCGCCCTGCGGTTGACCGGGCGCAACGTAAGCGATTCGTTTTCCGTCCGGCGACCAAATGGGCGACGAGCCTTTCAGGAGAAAACGATTGCGCGTGCCGTCAGCGTTGACAATCCAAACATCCGATTCGTATTTGTCATTGATTTTGTCCGTCCAGCGCCGGGTGTAAACGATTTGCGTTCCATCAGGCGAGATTTGCGGGTTCATCGCATATTCCCAATCGAGAAACAAATCGAGCGTCAGTTTCTTGCTATCTTGCGCCGCGACCGCATTTGAAAAAACAAATAACAGCAACAATGCCAATAAAGTTGTTGTTCGTTTCATAATTATTTCCCGCCTTTCGTGACAATCACCGGCAGATTTTTCTCGGCAAACATTCGATTGAAAGCCGCAATGTCGTTGGTTTTGATGTTTGCCATTTTCGTTAATTGAGCATCAATTCGCCCGGTCAAATCGTTGTAAACGTCGTAAGACTGCGCTGGCGGCGCAAAATCAGCGCTGTCCACCGCCGATGAAAGCGCCGCCAGCTTATTGTTGAGTTTAATCGGATAGTTCAAAGCGTCCTGCGAGGATTTGATTTTCGTCTGCATCAGCTCTTCTTCGACCGCCGTCAGATTTTTCATAATTTCGGCGGCTCGGTCTCGAACGTCTTTTTGTTCGGGCTTGAGTCTTGCAGATAAATCTTCGAGCTGTTTGCGAACATCGCGGATTTCCAGAATCGCCGCGTGCGTTTCGCTCAATTTGGCGTTGATTTTCTGCATCAAATCGAATTGTTTCTGTAAATCTTCAGCCGTTACGTTAAGTCGCGGGTCTGATTTTATTGAAAAGTTTTCAGTTGCGACGGCTTTTCCGTCAACTGTTAATCTGACGGCATAGTTTCCGGGAACGACGCGCGGTCCGGCTAAATTGCCGCCCCATAAAATCAAACCGGGAATTGTCGTTGCGTTCGGCAAACGGTAATTCCAGACAAAACGATTCAACCCGATTTCCATCGGCACGGGCGGCTCGCCGCCGCCTCCGCCGCCTCCACCACCGGGCGAAGGCTGCTGTTGCTGTGCGCCTTCGGGCTGCGGTCTGGCATTAAATCTCCGCAAAACTTTGCCGCTTGCGTCCAGAAATTCCAAAGCGATTTCCTTTTGCGGTTTGTTTTTGAGCCAATAGTGAACGACCGCGCCGTTCGCCGGATTCGCTCCGACTGTGGCGTTTGTGGGAAGCTGAAAACCTCCGCCGCCCGTTCGGCGATAAGCATCTTCGAGTTTGAATAAAAAGGCATCGGCGCGATTGGCGTCCGCGAGATTGTACAAAATCGGCAAATTGTCCAGAACGTAAAACGAGCGCCCCTGCGTGGCGACAACCAAATCCTGCTCGTCTTTGTGAATAGCCAAATCGGTAATCGGCACAACCGGCAAATTCAAACGCAGCGAAGACCAATTTTCGCCGTCGTTCGTTGAATAATACATTCCGGTTTCCGTTCCGGCGTAAAGAAAACCGCGCCGATTCGGATCTTCGCGGATGACGCGCGTAAAAGCATCGGCAGGAATCCCGTTGACAATTTTCTTCCAGGATTTTCCGTAATCGCTTGTTTTATAAAGATACGGGCGATAATCGTCGGATTTGTAAGCGGTTGCGGCGACATAAGCCGTTCCGGCGTCGAGCGGCGAGGCTTCGATTGAATTGATTTGAATCCATTCGGGCATTCCCTTCGGCGTCACGTTTTGCCAACTTTTACCGTTGTCGCGCGTGACTTGAACCAGCCCGTCGTCAGAACCGGTCCAAATCACTCCTTGAGTTATCGGAGATTCGGCGACGGTGAAAATCGTGGCGTAATATTCGACGCTCGTATTGTCCTGCGTAATCGGTCCGCCGGTTGTGCCTTGTTTTGATTTATCGTTGCGCGTTAAATCCGGCGAAATCGCCTGCCAGCTTTGTCCTTCGTCGAGCGAACGGAAAAGAATATTTCCGGCGGCGTAAAGCGAATAAGCTCCGTTTGTCTTGTGCGGCGAAAAGAGAATCGGGTAATTCCATTGAAAACGATATTTCATAGCTTCTGCGCCCGCGCCCATCGGATTATCGGGATAAACATTGACAGTGCGAAGCTGTCCCGAACGATGGTCATAGCGCGTCAAATAACCGCCGTAGCTACCCGCGAAAACGATGTTTGAATTATCGGGATGCGGCGCAATCCAGCCCGATTCGCCGCCGCCGACGTCCCACCAATCGCGCTCGGTAATCGCAAAATCATTTGAGCGCGAGGCGATTCTGACGGTCGAATTATCCTGCTGCGCGCCGTAAATGTTGTAAGGGAAATCGCGGTCGAGCGTGACGCGATAAAACTGCGCGGTCGGCTGGTCTTGTTCAGTCCAGTTTCTGCCGCTGTCGGTTGTCACGTTCGCGCCGCCGTCGTTGCCGTTTATCATTCGCGCCGAATTATCGGGCGCAATCCACAAATCGTGATTGTCGGAATGCGGGACGCCGATGCTTGTGAAATTTCTTCCGCCGTCAATTGATTTGTGAAACCCGACGTTTAAAACATAAACCGTATCCGCGTTCTGGGTGTCGGCGTAAACGCGGTGATAATACCAGGGGCGCTGCAAAATCTGCGGATTGTTGCTGACGCGCTGCCAATTATCGCCCGCATCGTCCGAGCGATAAAGCCCTCCGTCTTTGGCTTCGACAATCGCCCAGATGCGGTTCGGGTTAACCGGCGAAACCGTGACGCCGATTTTTCCCAAAACTCCGGCGGGCAATCCCGTGTTGCGCGTGATTTCCGTCCAGGTGTCGCCGCCGTCAATTGATTTATACATCGAGCTGCCCGCGCCGCCCGATTCAAACCCCCAGGGCGTGCGGCGAATCTGCCACATCGCAGCATACAGAGTGCTCGGATTCAACGGATCGAAAGTTAAATCAATCGCGCCGGTGTTTGCGTCGCGGAAAAGAATTTTTTCCCAAGTCTTGCCGCCGTCGCGCGAGCGAAAAACGCCGCGTTCCTGATTGGGTCCCCACAGATGACCGATTGCCGCCACGTAAACGAGGTCTGGATTTTTCGGATGAACGCGGACGCGGGAAATCTGCCGCGTGTCGCCGAGACCGACGAATTTCCAGGTTTTTCCGGCGTCAATAGATTTATAAACGCCGTCGCCGTGCGAGACGTTGCCGCGCACGGTTTCTTCACCCATACCGAGATACAAAACATTCGGATCCGAATCGGAGACCGCAATCGCGCCGACCGAGCCGGTTTTGATGAACTTGTCCGTGATCGGCTCCCAATTTGTCCCGCCGTCGGTGGTTTTCCAAACTCCGCCGCCGGTCGCGCCGAAATAATAAACATTCGGCTGCGAAGCGACGCCCGCAACCGCCCCGACGCGACCGCCGCGAAACGGTCCGATCAAACGGTATTGCAAATTCTTGAGCGGGTCTTGCGGTCTAGCTGCCGGAGTCGGTGAATTTTGCGGTGTCGGGGAAATCTGCGGCGAAGGCGCAAATCTCGGCGTTGGAGTGGGTTGCGGCGTTTGGGTTGAAGTTTGACCGTAAGTCGCAATTACAAGCAGCACGGCTTGAAATACGAAACAAAATAGAGCTTTGCGCGGCTTTAGAGCGCTAGTGCGGAACAAAGACGTTTTGAACATCGAAAATTATCCTTTTATTTTATTTGGCTTTAACTGCTTTTTTGTCGAGCGAATTAGGGAGAAAGTAAAGCAATACGGCAAGAAAATCAACTTAAAATAAATCGGTTAATGCGCACTTCTGTTTTTGTTGTCGGTTTCTGTTTTTCCGACTAGAGATTGTTTGGCGATATTCTGTCCGACCAATTGAAAAAAAAATATGCCAATGTTCTTGCGAAAACAGAAAATTTCTGTTTAAATACTTAAAAACTTGTCGAGAGCTTATCGGAGAATGTAGTAGACAAAAAAAAGTCGCTGTTATAAAGTCCGACGGCACACCGCCAAAAATATCGAATACCAATTATTCATAGTCTTTAATAAATACATTAACAAATATTAGGCAGTAAAAAGGTTGAATTTATTTTTCAAAGATCATCGAATAATTTTCGGAAACCGACAATTTTCTACATAAAACTTAATAATTCTTTGAAGTTTATCGGTTTTATGCTTGATAATTATCAAGTTTTAAAATATATTGCTAACTCTGTGTGCAAGAAGCCGTATTATTGAATGGTTCGTGTCAGGAAATGCTGTCAATTTGAACGAATTGTGCTGTATTTCAAAAAAAATGTTGACACGGCTTATAAATCACTTTATATTGCACACCATTGAGACGCTAACTTGATCTCTTTAGAAGAGTGAATAAATTTTTTAGGGATAGAGAATGGATTAGTCTTTTAAAGAGCAATATGAATGCTGAAATATGATTTATTCGTATTTTTCAGCATTGTCACATAATCATTGGTTCCCGCTTTCGATTGAGTCACAACTCAATTGAAAGTTCGGCAGAGTTTACAGTCAACAGTGTAATCAATGCGCAGGGAAGATTTGGTTTCTCTTAGCTGCTATTTTTTCAAGTGCAGCGGATAAAAAGAAGGAAGAAAGGATCATATATGAATTTTCGAAAGACTTTTCTGCATCGCGTGAGTTCAAAAGCTTTGCTGCTCACGACGATTATCGCATTATTTGCGATAGCAGCCGTCGGTCTGGCATTAGTGCCGACCTTTAACGGCGCGAGCCAG
>DASVUH010000068.1:0-29886 GCA_036387135.1 Pyrinomonadaceae bacterium
CAACAGCGCAAACCGAACAGACTACTTTTGAAATCTGACCTTTTTTAGTTAAAGACGCAACCATATGGCTTTGTTCTTCATTGCAATTCAAACATTGTTTGCTGACTAATTGTCCGATTGTATATGTTGCTTTTTCCATAAATTTGACTTTCTTATCGTTGTTTCACCCGCGTTTTAAACGCCGAGCGAAAATGCTGTTTTTTGAAATAAAGAAGCGGCTCCGGCAAATCATACCGCCAAAGCCGCTTTGGTTATTAACAGTTAAATATTTGAATTTTACCAGCGTGAACCGCCGCCACCGCCACCGCCGCCATAGCCTCCCCGACCACCGCCGCCTCCGCCGCCACGGTTTCCACCACGACCGCCGCCACCGCCGCCGCCAAATCCGCCGCCGCCGCGATTGCCGCCGCGACCACCGCCACCGCCGCCTCCGCCGCGATCATCGCGCGGACGTGCTTCGTTGACGTTCAGAGCGCGACCGTCAATTTCAGTGCCGTTAAATTGGCTGATTGCAGCCTGAGCTTCTTCGTCGGAAGACATTTCGACGAAACCGAAGCCGCGTGAAAAACCTGAATCGCGGTCAGTCACGACTTGCGCTGATTCAACAGTTCCGGCTTGTGAAAAAAGTTCTTGTAAATCATCGCCCGTAGTTTTGAACGAAAGATTTCCGACGTAAAGTTTTGTGGACATTAATAATTTCCTCTCTCCTGATTTTCTGGAGCGTCAACAGAAGTGTTTCTAACGATGTAAGCGTGCTTCAATGGAACGGTTGGCAACGAAGAACTTCAACGTTTGAATGCTCGCAAAGACCGAGCTGCTTCTTACAAATTTAAACCTGCCTCACTCTCGTTCCTATCCAAACGCTTCCACAAAACACTGAAAGGGAGCGAACAACCGTTGATAAAAGAGAGAAAGAATGTACGGTTTTAATAATGCCTCAAAACAGGGGGAGATGCAAGTGATCGCCGCATACCGTAAAACAGCTTACGGAGGCGACGCAATAAATGATAAATTTACGCGGCGAGAAGCGGACCCGCCGCAACCAGCTTTTTCTGTTGTGAATTGACCGTCAGATTCAAACCTTCGAGCGTGCGCGCGCCGAGCAGCAGCAAATCGCCTTTTTCGGCAAATACGACTTCATCAACCGTGAAATATTTATCGTAACGAACAATTGCAAAGCCAACGCTGCGTGTAATAATTTGCCCGTTTGCCATTTTAAACTGCAAGTCCTTTTTCTCGCGCTCAATGCCTAGTTCTTCCAACATTTTAGCCGAAACCCAGGTGTACTCGCCGCCGGTATCAACCAGCATTTTCGGCACGACGGCTGATTTTTCGCGTTTTATGACATTCTCAATTTTGCAGCGAATAGTAAAAGTTCCCATCGTGTTTTACTCCCATTCAATCGTTGCGGGCGGTTTTGACGAAATATCATAAACGACGCGGTTAATTCCGCGCACTTCCGATGTGATTCTGGCTGAAACCCTCGCCAAAAATTCATGCGGCAGACGCGCCCAATCAGCCGTCATTCCATCGGTTGAGGTTACGGCGCGGAGCGCAATCGTTCGTTCGTAAGTGCGGAAATCGCCCATCACGCCGACGGTTTCAACCGGCAGCAAAACCGAAAACGCTTGCCACGTTTCGTTGTAAAGACCGGAAGATTTTAATTCCTGCTGGAAAATGCGGTCGGCTGATTGCAGAAGCTGCACTTTTTCCGGCGTGATTTCGCCTAAAATTCTGACCGCTAAACCGGGACCGGGAAACGGATGACGCTCTAAAATTTCCTGCGGCACGCCCAAATCTTTGCCGATCAGGCGCACTTCGTCTTTGAATAATTCGCGCAGCGGCTCAATCAATTTCAAATTCATTTTTTCGGGCAAACCGCCGACGTTGTGATGAGTTTTGATTGTCACGGATGCGCCGCGCAGACTGACGGATTCGATCACATCGGGATAAAGAGTTCCCTGCACGAGCCATCGAACATTGCCGATTTTGTGAGCTTCGCGGTCAAAAACTTCGATAAACGTTCGCCCGATGTTTTTACGTTTCTGTTCGGGGTCGGCGACGCCTTGCAAAACCGCGTAAAATTCGGCGGAAGCGTCAACGCCGCGCACATTTAAATTTAGCTTTTCTTTGTAAAGCCCCAGAGTTTCTTCAAATTCATCGGCGCGCAGCAAGCCGTTATTGACGAAAACACACGTTTGCCTATTGCCGATTGCTTCGTGAACGAGAGTTGCCGCAACGGTCGAATCAACTCCGCCGCTCAAACCGCAGACGACCGAATCGGTTTCACCGACAGTTCGGCGAATTTTTTCGATTTCCTCTTTGATAAACGTTCCGGCAGTCCAATCGCCTTTGCAATCGCAGATTTCAAATATGAAATTTTTGATAATTTCTTTGCCGAGCGGCGTGTGCGCGACTTCCGGGTGAAACTGCAAACCGTAAATTTTCCTTTCGTCAGATTCGATTGCCGTAATCAATTCGCCGGTCGTAGCGGTCACTTCAAAACCTGCCGGAGCAGCAAAAACGTGGTCGCCGTGGCTCATCCAAACGTCCATTTCGCGCGGCAAATCGTGAAAAACTGCCGATTTCTCAGCCAAAACCTGCAAATGCGCCGCTCCGTATTCGCGCTTCTCGGAAGGCTCGACATTTCCGCCGAATTCGAGCGCGACAAGCTGCATTCCATAGCAAATTCCCAAGATCGGTTGTTTGATTTTCTGGAAAAAATCCGCCGCAACTCTCGGCGCGTCCGTGTCATAAACCGAATTCGGTCCGCCGGAAAGAATCACGCCTTTCGGATTTCTTTCCACAATTTTTTCAAGCGAATAATGAAACGGCACAATTTCGCAATAAACGCCCAATTCGCGCACGCGACGGGCGATAAGCTGCGTATATTGAGAACCAAAATCAAGAATAAGAACGAGTTCGTGTTGCATCAAATAAAACTCCGCGACGGGATAAGAAATAAGTTAGTTTGACCACTAGCTTTCGTCAAACTTCAATCGGAAAATAGCTTAAACTTTAATCGAGCGAAATTCGTTTTATTCTGAACCGAAAGTAAATCATTCCTTTAACGGAAATCCAGATTAACCAAAAAACACTTAAAAGGAGTCGAGATGAATTACCAGCCTGAGATTTGGAAAAACGATTTGCGAGAAAACGGCTTTGTTATTGTTCAAGATGTTTTGGATGCGGCGACGCTCACAACTTTGCGAGAGAAGTTGGAAGAAATTACGATTAATCCCATCGGCGTTCAAGCCGAGCTAGCCGGAAAGCTTTTCTTTGAGCGCGAGCACGTCAGGAATAATCCGCAATGGTACAAAGGAATTCTGACGCCGGAAGATTGCGGCGACAGTATCCGGCAGATTGACGATTTACCGCTTTTCGGACCGGAATTCGCCGATTTGATTTGCTATAAGCCATTATTGGATGTGCTTGAAGTTTTGTTTGAAAGCTCTGAGTTTAGCTTTAATATGATGGTTTCGCGCCCGAAAGCCGCTCGCGTCGGAAACGGAATCAGCAACGGCAGCTTTCACCGCGACACGCCGTTTGAAGATTTGACCGAAGCAAAAACGATAGCCGTTATTTTAGTTCTCGATGATATGTCGGGCGAGAACGGCGGAACTGAATTCGTGCGCGGCAGCCACAAGATTTCAGACGAAGAAGCAGCCAAACAAATTTGGCGCGATGTCGAACGCGACAAATTGCCGCTCGAAGAAATTGTAGTTGCGCGATGTCCTGCCGGTTCGGGCATCTTTTTTGATACTAAAACTTTACACGCTGCCGGGCATAATCGTTCGGATTTTGCGCGCCGGACAATCCAGCTTGAATGGGTTGGGAAAGATTCTCTACCGATTTCCGGTGTCAGGCACGCTTATCAGGGCGTCAAGCCGCGAAGCAGAGACGCGGCGTTCGCCAAACAAATTAAAATGACGTTTCCGCATCTTTTCTCAAATCAATAACAATAATAAAAAAACGTGTTTGGACGCTTGATTTAACTCAAATCCGCCAGCGCTATTCAAACTGCCCTTGACAGATTTCGAGTCGGGCGCGTAGTTTCATTTCTTGCCGAACAACGGAGGCGCATCTCGGCTGGTGTCGGGCGCGGTCTTCAAAACCGTTTGTGAGACTGTGAGAGCAGGCTCAGGTGGGTTCGATTCCCACACGCCTCCGCCATTAATAAAGGCAAAAGTAAAAAGGCAAAAGGCAAAAATAAGCTTAATGCGCGATTGGATTGCACTTAATATGACGCCGGGAATTGGACCGCGAGCGGCAACTAAGCTGCTCGAAAGGTTCGGTTCTGCCGAAAGTGTGTTTAATGCGCGCAGACCGGAATTGGAACGTCTTAGGCTGCGACCGGAAACGATTGAAAGCATCGTCAAAAACGAGTTTCATGAGAAAGCCGCCGAAGAAATTGAAAAAGTCAGAGAAATCGGCGGCGATGTTTTGGTTTTGGACGACGGCGTTTATCCGTCGCTCCTGAGAGAAATCGCCGATCCGCCGATTGTTTTGTATGTGCGCGGCGATTGGATGAATTGTTTTGAAGCGCCGTGCGTCGGGTTTGTCGGCTCGCGGCGGGCTTCGACTTACGGGCAAAACGCGGCGGAAATGCTGGCGCGCGATTTGGCGAGTCGCGGAGTTTGCATTGTTTCCGGTTTGGCGCGCGGAATTGACGCGGCGGCGCATCGCGTGGCAATCGAATCGGGCGGGCGAACAATCGCCGTTTTGGGAACGGGAATCGGCGAAGTTTATCCGAAAGAGCATAAAAAACTGGTCGGGCAAATTTTGGAATCGGGCGGCGCGCTCTGTTCGCAGTTTCCGCTTGAAACGCCGCCGCTGCCGGAAAATTTTCCGTATCGCAACCGCGTGATTTCCGGTTTGAGTTTGGGTGTAGTCATCGTTGAGGCAACGGAGCGGAGCGGTTCGCTCATCACAGCGCGTCTTGCGATGGAACAAAACCGCGAAGTTTTCGCTGTGCCGGGAAACATTACTTCGCGCAACAGTTTCGGGACGAATTATTTGATTAAATCGGCGGGCGCAAAGCTTGTGCAAAGCTGGCAGGACATTGCCAGCGAGTTGCCGAAAGAGGTCGCCGCAAATTTATTGCCGCCGGAAACCGAAAAAACTGCATCCAAGAAAGGTGAAATTAACCGAATTCCGGCGGATTTGAGCACAGAAGAATCAGCAATTTGGACGATTCTTTCCGCTGATGAACCCACGCACATTGACGTTTTGCAAACTGAAAGTCAATTATCTTTCGGAGATTTAAACGCCGCTCTGCTGGGACTTGAAATGCGCGATTTGATTCGCGTTTTACCGGGTAGATGTTATGCCCGAAAAATTTAGCTTTAGCTTTTATAAAAATGAGTAAAAACCTCGTTATTGTCGAATCGCCCGCGAAGGCGAAAACAATTAATAAATATTTGGGAAGCGATTATAAAGTTCTCGCCTCGATTGGTCATATCAAAGATTTGCCGTCGAAAGGGCTTGGCGTGGATGTCGAAAACGGTTTCGAGCCGACTTACGAATTAATTCCCGACGCGAAAAAACGCAACAACAAAAAGACCGTCGCGGATTTGAAAAAAGCTGCGAAAGAAGCCGACGCGATTTATCTCGCAGCCGACCCCGACCGCGAAGGCGAAGCGATTTGTCAGCATCTAGCCGAAGAAATCGTGCCGAAGCGCCCGGCGAAACCCGTCTTTCGCGTGATGTTTAATGAAATCACCAAAAATGCGATTAAAGACGCTTTTAAAGAACCGAAACAGGTCAACAAAAATCTGGTTGATTCGCAGCAGGCGCGGCGTATTTTGGATAGATTGGTCGGTTACAAAGTTTCGCCTTTGTTGTGGAAAAACATCGGCGGCAAATTGTCTGCCGGTCGCGTTCAAACCGTTGCTCTGCGTCTTGTCGTCGAGCGCGAGCGCGAGATCGAAAATTTCATCAAAACCGAATATTGGACGATTGCCGCCAATCTTTCCGGCAAATTGCCGCCCGCATTTGACGCGCGTCTTTATAAAATCGAAGACAAAACTGTTAAAACCGGCAATTTCGGTGAAGATTTAAAGAAAAACGAAGTTCACATTAAAGACGAAAAAACGGCAAGCTCTATTGTCGAAGAAGCCGGGAAAGAAAATTTTGTTGTTGATTCGGTGACCACAAAGGAACGCAAACGCAATCCCGTTCCGCCATTTATCACGTCGAAATTGCAGCAGGAAGCGGCGCGCAAAATAGGTTTTTCGGTTAAGCGCACAATGACGACGGCGCAAAAATTATATGAAGGCGTCGAAGTCGGCGCGGAAGGCTCAGTCGGTTTGATCACTTATATGCGAACCGATTCGACGCGCGTTTCCGATGCGGCTTTAAACGATGTGCGCGGGTTTATCGGCGGAAATTACGGCGATAAATATTTGCCCGAAAAAGCCGTCAATTATCGCTCGAAAAAAGGCGCGCAGGATGCGCACGAAGCCGTGCGCCCGACTGATGTAAATCGGACGCCCGAAGCTCTGGCAAAATTTTTGTCGGCTGACGAGTTGAAACTTTATCGCTTGATCTGGCAGCGTTTCGTCGCTTCGCAAATGATGCCCGCCATTTTCGATCAAACAACGATTGATATTAAAGCCGGGCGCTTTACATTCCGCGCGACCGGCTCGGTTTTAAAATTCGACGGTTTTCTAAAAGTTTATCAGGAAGGACGCGACGAAAAACCGCAGGACGAGAGCGAAGACGAGGACGCCGAACGAAATCTGCCGCGCGTCGAGCAGGGCGAACAGTTAAAATTAAATAAAATCACGCCCGAACAGCATTTTACAGAGCCGCCGCCCCGTTATACGGAAGCGACTCTGGTCAAAGCTCTCGAAGAAAAGGGAATTGGGCGACCTTCGACTTATGCGGCGATTATGACGACGATTCAAGACCGCGAATATGTCGAAAAAGCCGAAGGCAAATTTCACCCGACGCCGCTCGGCACGACCGTCAACGACGTTTTAGTCACCAATTTCGACCGGATTTTTAACACCGCTTACACTGCGCGGATGGAAGAAGAACTGGACGAAATCGAAGAAGGCAAACTCGGTTGGCGCGAGGCTTTGCAGGAATTTTACGAAAGATTTTCTCAAGAGCTGGTAAAAGCCGAAGCCAATTTAAAAAACGCAAAGCAACAGGCGATTCCGACCGACGAAATTTGCGAGAACTGCGGCTCTCAGATGGTCATCAAATTCGGGCGTTTCGGTCAATTTTTGGCTTGCGCTAATTACCCCGAATGCAAAACGACGCGCGAAGTTTCGACAATGAAATCGAAACAAGCGGAAAACGGTCAATCGTCAGTAGTCAACGGTCAGACTAATGAACAAACAGCGGACGGCGAGCAACGAAAAACGGAGACTGAAGTTGAGCCTTGCGAAAATTGCGGCAGGGAAATGGCTTTGAAAAAAGGTCGCTTCGGCTCGTTTTACGGATGTACCGGCTATCCCGATTGCAAAAACATTCGGAAAATCGCCAAATCCGGTCAAGTCGAGCAAAAAGCGCCGCCGGTGGAATTGGACGAAATTTGCCCGCTTGACGGCGTAAAGCTGGTTCGGCGGCAAGGGCGTTTCGGCGAGTTTGTTTCCTGCTCGAATTATCCGAAATGCGAATACATCAAACGCGAAACGACGGGCGTTCCGTGTTCGCGCGCGGGGTGCAAAGGCGAGATTGTCGTCAAAAAATCGAAACGCGGCAAGACGTTTTACGGCTGCTTTGAATATCCGAAATGCGATGTCGTGTTTTGGGACAAACCAATCGCCGTGCCTTGCCCGCAATGCAATGCGCCGTTTCTGCTGGAAAAAAACACCAAACAGGGAACTTTCCACGTCTGCGCGAACGAAAAATGCGATTATAAATCCGCAGTCGAAAACGCCGCCGCGAAACTGGATAAAGCTGATGAAATAACTTCCGTGTTTTAAGATTTATCTTGCGCGATTCAAAAAATAAAAGGTGATAACGTAATTGTTATCACCTTTTATTTTTTGAATTACAACTCTTTTTTAATGCTTGACCGGCGGTAGCTTGGCAATTGTCGCCTGCACCGATTTTTGAATTTGCAGATACATTTGCGTTTCACGCGGAATCAGATAACGCCAATTTGCGCCGCCGCGCCGTAAGTAGCCGGGAAGTTTCGCCGGATTCGAGTTATAGCCAGCCGCCATCAGTTCGTAATCTTTCGCCAAATCATTTTCGAGCGCGTAAATCACGTCCTGGTTGGAGGACAAATCGTTCCAGGTGTCCTGCATATAAAGCAGCATCGCTTGTGCGGCGTTGATGTGATCGCGCATTCCGACGACAAAATCGGGCGTTAGCGGAACGGTCGGGTGCATCGTTCTGACCATTCTGTAAGTCGGAGGAATCATTTGCGCAAGCCCGCCCGCGCCTGCGCTGCTGACTGCGAAGCGATAAGTGTTGCCTTCGTTTAAAGCGAAAAGCGCGAGAATTTCATCATAAAGCACCGAACGCGATTCGTTTAAAAAGCGGAAATGGTCAACGTGTTCGATAACCGCCAAATCTTCAGCAGCCGAGATGACCTGCGGCGAAATGAATTTGTTGCGCTCGCGCAATTTTTTCAAAGCCGTTTCAAAAACAGTCCGCAAATAAAGCTGTCCGGCTTTTGAAACTTCGGGCGAGATAAGCGCCGGATGCGCCGAAGTGTAGTAAGCCGTTTCTGCAAACTTCCCGCCGCGCTCGACCGGATATTGCACGACGAGCGGAACATAAGGCTGCCCGTAGCTGTCGAAAACAGTGACCGCCGTGTTGACTCCGTTTGCGCGAACGGTTCGGACTCGGAGTAGTTTGCCAAGCGACGAGGTGTAATAAACTTCTGATCCAAGTTTCAAAAACGTTTCTTTCGGAATCGCAATTGTATGCAGCGCCTGAGTTTTCGGGTCAATGGCGGCGAGCGTCACAGTCCAGCTCGAAAGCACACCGAGCGGGTCTTCAATCGAAGCCGTTTGCACCGGACGCGATTGCAAAAAACGTTTTGCTTCGGCAACTCGCGTGCGAAATTGTCCGAAGCTCATCAAAGCTCTGTTCGCATTCGGAAGCGCAGCCGCATACGAATTTGCCGGAGGAACTGCAATCGGCGAAGGCGCGGGCGTCGGACGCGGAGCAGCCGTTACCGGACTTGCTTGCGGAGTCGGCGATGGCGAAACGTTTGGCTGAACGCCGCCGACAACAATTACGCGCTGCGGCGTCGCGGTCGGCGAAGTTTGCGGCGTCGGTGTTTCAGTCGGACGTGCAAAAGGCGTCGGCGACGTTTGCGGCGCGGCGCTGGAAACAACGCGCGGGCGTCGCATAAGCGTCGCGTCTGTTTGACCGCCGGTTTGCGCCGCCGGCAGCAGCGTCGTCGAGAGCAGGATTAACGCGAAAAGAAAAACGGCTTTCATTGAAACTTTTACTAAAATGATGGAGATTACTGTTTGCGGGGAGAACCCGAAATCTAAGTTTTGCGACTAGCGCGATAAACAGATTCTCGCAAAAACCCAAAGGTTGTCAACCATTGCGAAACATTATCGAGAGTTTAAAATTGAATTATACAAAAGGCGAAAAAACTAATTTTTAAAACAATTTTATGAAAAAGCTATTTGGAACGGACGGAATGCGCGGCGAAGCGGGACAATTTCCGCTCGACGCGGAAACCGTCAAAATTATCGGAGCATCACTTGCGCGTCAGTTTTCGGAAAAAAACGGCGGGAAAACGCCGAAATTTATCATCGGACGCGACACGCGCGAATCCGGTGAATGGCTGGAAGCTGCTTTTTGCGCAGGCACAATGTCGGAAGGCGCGACGGTACTTTCCGCTGGAGTAATCACCACGCCCGGCGTCGCTTTTTTAACGCGCGACCGAGAGGCGGACGCGGGTGTAGTCATCAGTGCGTCGCACAATCCGTTTCACGATAACGGAATCAAAATCTTTTCTCCGTCAGGCAAAAAAATTGACGAAGCGACGGAACGCCGAATCGAAGCCGAGATTTTTTCAAGTGCGGAATGCGGAATACGGAATGCGAAGTTAGAAACAAAGAATTCCAAAGCGGAAATTGAACTGCAAGAAAATTATCTGAATTATCTGGCTTCGGAGTTTCCGCGTTTGTCGCTCACGGGTTTGAAAATGGTCGTTGATTGCGCCAACGGCGCGGCATCCGGTTTAGCGCCCAATTTGTTTGAAAGATTCGGCGCGAATGTGACGGCAATTTACAATCAGCCGGACGGCAAAAACATCAATGCCGATTGCGGCTCCCTGCATCTCGAAAAATTGCAGGCGAAAGTCGTTGCGGAAAAAGCCGATTTCGGCGTCGCTTACGACGGCGACGCCGACCGCGCCTTATTTGTTGATGAAAAGGGAAACATAGTTGACGGCGACGCGACGCTGTGGGCGATGGCTCTGCATCTAAAATCCGGTGGTTTGCTGGCAAAAAATCTGGTGGTGGCGACCGTGATGAGCAATCTCGGTCTGGAAATCGCTTTGAAAGGCGAAAAAATTGAATTAATCAGAACAGCAGTCGGAGACAAATACGTTTTGGATAAATTGCTCGAAACCGGCGCGTCAATCGGCGGCGAGCAATCCGGTCACATTATTTTTCCCCAAAAGAGTCTAGTCGGCGACGGAATGCTGACGACTCTCGCTTTGCTCGATGCGATGCGGGAAAACCGCGCGACGCTTTCGGAATTAAATGTCGGCTTTGTTCGCTATCCGCAGATTTTAGTAAACGTTCGTGTCCGCGAAAAAGTCCCGTTTGAAGATGTGCCGGAAATTCGCGCCGAAGCTGAAAACATTGAAAACGCGCTCGGTGAGCGCGGCAGGCTTTTGCTGCGGTATTCGGGAACGGAGCCGCTTGCGCGCGTAATGATTGAAGGCGAAAAACAAGACGAAATTACCAGACAGGCAAATGATTTGGCGGAAATTATCAGGGGAAAATTAGCGGATTAAAATATTTTGCAATTTTTGGTCTAGCCCGCTTGCATCTGAAAAAAAAGATGTGTATATTGACACTCAACCGAGATGGTTGGTGAATCCTCCGTCTCAAGTGGTTGCTGGGGTGAGGACAGTAGCCACGAATTGATGGGCGAGGCGCACTCCCACGCTGCTTCGCCCATTTACTTTTTTCCCGAAAATCCCGCAAACTTTTCTTCGTGGCGGAAATCAATTCTAAAATTATTAATATCGAATTTGAGCGCGTTTCAGATGATTACGAAATTTGCGTCGGCGCGGGTTTGCTCGACAACATCGGAGATTTTGCGAAAAACCTTTTGAGCGAAAAAACAGGCAGGATTTGTTTGTTTTCCAATCCAAAGGTTTACGGACTTTACGGTGAGCGCGCCGAACAAAGTTTGCAAAATGCCGGTTTTGAAGTTTCGGCGTTTTTGATGAAAGACGGCGAGCGGCATAAAAACTGGCATTCGCTCGAAGCGGCGCTCGCGTTTTTTTCGGAACAAAAATTAACGCGCGTTGATGCGGTCGTCGCTTTGGGCGGCGGCGTGGTCGGCGATCTGGCTGGATTCGCCTCGGCGATTTATCTGCGCGGAATTCCTTTTATCCAAGTCCCGACGACTTTGCTCGCGCAGATTGATTCATCGGTCGGCGGCAAAACCGGAATCAATTCCGCGACGGTGAAAAATTCAATCGGCGCGTTTTATCAACCGCGCGGCGTTTTGGTTGACATCGGAACTTTGCAAACTCTCGCGCCGCGCGAGCTTGCCGCCGGTTTTTACGAAGTCGTCAAACACGCCGCGCTTTCGGGCGAAGCGCTTTTCTCACAAACTCAAAACTTTCTGCAAGAATTTCCGCTCGAACAATTTCCCGAATTATTTGCCGATAAAAACGCCGATTTTCTGACTGCGTTACAAGATTTGATTGCCGCAAACATCGCTTTTAAAGCCGAGATTGTCGCCGGAGACGAGCGCGAAACGGTCGGTCGAAACGATAATCGCTCAAGAAAAATCCTGAATTTCGGTCACACAATCGGTCACGCTTTGGAGCAGTTGACCGGGTATAAACAGCTAAAACATGGCGAAGCGGTAGCTTATGGAATGCTTGCGGCGGCGGATTTGTCAAAAAGACTTGGCAAATTAAATGAAAATGATATAAATTTGTTAAACGAGGTTTTGCTCTCGGTCGGCAAACTTCCCGAACTCAAAAATACGGCGTCGGAACAAGTCATTGCGGCGCTCGCTCACGACAAAAAAGCGGTCGGCGATTCTTTCAAATGGATTTTGCTTGAGAGAATCGGGCGCGCCGCAATCGTAGATAACAAAGAAATTCCGTCTGGATTTGTGCGCGATTCATTGCGAATGATTTTGCGCGATTAAAACCGCCCCGAATTGGAGAATTAAAATGAAAAATTCACCCACATATTCTGTACGCCGAAACTCGGAACACGGCGGAGCAGGAGTCAAGTTTTTAATTATCGTTCTAGTTTTGTTTTTAATCGGTCACGCCGGCTACATTTACATTCCCTCTGCTTATCAGTCGGAAGATTACAAACAGCGAATGAACGAGCTGGTCACAAACGCTTTCGCGATGCCGAATTCGCCCCTCAACAGTCCCGAAGCGGTGAAGCAGCGTTTGCGAAGCTACGGCAACGATTACGGCGTTCCGCCGACTGCTTTGATAAAAGTTGACAAAATGGATAACGGCGCGCTCAGAGCGCAGGTGAAGTTTTCAAAAGAAATTGATATTTTGCCGTTTCATTTATACAAATATAATTACGAATTCGAACACGTTGCTACACCTAATGGTTTTCTCACCAAACAATAAAAGTTTATCGAGTTGATTGAGATAAAAACTCGATAAACTTTTAAACTGCTAAAGCAACAGGACGCTGAGTTCTGATTTTTGTGATTTGAGTTAAAGCTTCGGGCGCATTGGCGAGCCAGGTTGAAGGGCAAACGCCGCAGGTCGTACATTTTTCCACCGCCGGACACGGATGACTCGATTTCGCCGCTTGCGCTTTTTCGTGTTCGGTTTTTAAGAATTCAAACGAAAGCCCCGAATCCACAATTGACCAAGGTAGAAATTCTTCGTAGCTGCGGTCGCGCGAAGTATGAAACGCCGCATCAATTCCGGTCTCGCGCAAAGCGGCGTTTAAATCTCCTTTGAGACGCGCGGCAGATTCAATCACAGCGCCGATCCGCCGGTCGCCGGAAGAAAACAAAGCCTGTTCGTGCGCGATTCGCGCCGACATCGCCCGCACTTCGACATTCGGAATCCGCGACAGATTTTTAGAGACAAATTTCAATCGCCGTTTTAATTCTCGCTCGTCGCAAATCGCGTCCCATTGCAGCGGCGTATTCGGTTTAGGGACAAAACCGTTCAAAGACGGAATTATTTTTCCGGCGCGACCGTATTTTTTCCCGGCTTGCAGCATTCGATCTTTGATTCGGGTGACAAGCTCTGTCATCGCTTCCAAATCTTCATCGGTTTCGGTCGGCAGACCGACCATCATATAAAGCTTGACGGTCAACATTCCGCGGTCGAAAACTGCGCCGCAAATGTCAACAATTTCGTCGTTTGTCAGATTTTTATTAATCACGCGCCGCAGCCTGTCCGAGCCTGTTTCCGGCGCGACAGCGATTTGCTGATCGCGCGATTCGACGAGCGCGTCGAGCAATTCTTCGGAAATCTGGTCTAATCTCAAACTCGAAACCGAAATGCGATAATCCATCCGGCGCAATTCGCGCAAAATCGTCGAAATTTCCGGGTGATCGCAAACTGCGGTTGAAACCAAGCCGATTTTGTTGGTTTTGCCGCGCCATTCGACGGCTTTCGCCAGAATGTCTTTCGCCGGAACAACTCGCGGCGGGTAATAATTATAACCAGCCCAGCAAAAACGACAGCCCTGCGAGCAGCCGCGCGAAATTTCAACCAACAGGCGGTCGCCCATTTCGGCTTCAGGCGACCAAACGGCGGTTGAAGGACAGAAAACTTCCTGATTCATCAGGAAATCAGCAAGCTCGGTTTCGCCGCGTTTTAAAGCGCGCCGCAAAGTGCCTTCTTTCGGATTTGTCGCTGCCAGCGCGCGTCCGACTCGTATGGGAACGCCGGCAGTTTTCGGCAAATAATCTTTGACGGTTTCATCGGCGTTGTAAACAACTTCGTAAAGCGACGGAACATAAAAACCTCTACCGATTTCGGCGAGATTTAAAAGAATTTCATCTTTGTCGCCGCCTGCGAGAATTGCATCAACAAGCTGATAAGCGAGAATTTCGCCTTCGCCGACTGCGATTACGTCGGTAAAATCGGCAATCGGTTCGGGATTTAAAAATGAAGCCGCGCCGCCCATCACGACGAGCGGGTGAAAATGATTTCTATCTTTCGACCAAACGGGAATGCCGCTCATTTGCAGCATTCGCGCCATATTTAAATAATCGGTTTCAAACGAAATCGAGAAAGCGACGACATCGAAATCTCTGACAGGAGTTTGCGATTCGAGCGAAAGCAACGACGTGCGCGATTTTTCATACTCGCGCATTTCCTGTTCATCCGGCAGAAACACGCGCTCGCACGAAACTTCCGGGATTTGATTGAAAAGCTCGTACATCGTGTGCAAACCGAGATTCGCCATTCCGATTGAATGCGTGTTCGGATAGCACAGAGCAATGCGAAGCCGGGCACCGCGATTCAAGTGCCAGCCCGTTTCTTTTTCCAGCTTTCTTTTGTAACTTTCGATTATTCGTTTTGACATCAACAATTAAATTATAAACTGCAAAGCCTTTATTCTTGCAATCTTTCTTTGATTTCTTCGGCGAGCGTGTTTTTGTGTTTAATCTCGACGCGCAGACGCCGATACAAACTCATAAATTGGTTCGCCGTCCAGGCGATTGCGAAAAAAGCTAAAACGTAGCCGCGCCAATCGTCTATCAGCAATTTAAATCCCGTAAAAATTAAAAGTCCGATTGTCACCCAATGGCTAAAACAATACTCGCAAGTGAAGACATAGAAAAACTTGCGCTGAAACAAATTAGGACAAGTTTTGCTTTTTTCGGCGCAATAATCGCGCGGCTCGCGGAAGATTTCTTCCTGCGTCACAGTCCACGCAATTGAGCCTGCGACAAGCCCTAAAATAAAAATCCAGAAAATTTGTTCCGCAATCGTCATTGAAAGGGTTTTGATGCTTTATTCAAAGAGTTAGTCAACCGGCATTTTCCAGACGCAAATTTGCGGCTGAAAACAATTGTAACTTGCTTTCAGCCGCAAACCCAATATTTACAGAACTAATTTATCGTTGATTGCCTTCGAGAAACGCTTTCAATTTGCGTGAACGCGAAGGATGCCGCAGCTTTCTGAGCGCTTTAGCTTCGATTTGGCGAATGCGTTCGCGCGTGACGGCAAAATGCTGCCCGACTTCTTCCAAAGTATGTTCCGAACCGGAATTTCCAAGTCCGAAACGCATTTTGATGACTTTTTCCTCGCGCGGCGTGAGCGTCGCCAAAACTTCGTCCGTGATTTCCCGCAGATTTGTCGTGACAACAGCGTCAGCCGGATTTGCAATCGAACGGTCTTCGATAAAATCGCCGAGATGCGAATCTTCTTCTTCGCCAATCGGAGTTTCGAGCGAAATCGGCTCCTGCGCGATTTTCAAAACTTTTCGCACTTTTGAAACCGGAATGTCCATTTTTCGCCCGATTTCTTCGCTCGTCGGTTCGCGTCCGAGTTCCTGCACAAGCGCGCGCGAAGTGCGAATGAGCTTGTTGATCGTTTCGATCATATGAACCGGAATGCGAATCGTTCGGGCTTGGTCGGCGATGGCGCGCGTGATTGCCTGTCGAATCCACCACGTCGCATAAGTCGAAAACTTGTAACCGCGCCGCCACTCGAATTTATCAACCGCTTTCATCAAACCGATGTTGCCTTCCTGAATCAAATCCAGGAATTGCAAACCGCGATTGGTATATTTTTTGGCGATTGAAACGACAAGCCGCAAGTTGGCTTCGACCAGCTCGCGTTTTGCCTGCCCTGTTTCGCGCTCGCCGATTTCGATTGTTTGCAATGCGCGTTTGACTTCGACAGTCGGAATCGCATAACGCTCTTCCATAGCGTGCAGCTTGTCTTTCGCCGCCGCCTGGCAGGCGCGCAAATCTTTTTCCAAATCGCCTTTGAGCGGGCGCTGTCCGAGGCGTTCCTGACAGCGGCGAATTTCGCGTTCCGCGCCTAAAATTTCCTGATTTACTTTGCGAATCGAATTGATCAAACGCGCTTTCGCACGTTCGGTCATATTAAGGCGACCGATTTCCTGCGCGATTTCGATGCGAAGACGCGCTATCTGGCGTTTGATTCGCATCATTTTCTTGCTCGTTTTGCCCTTTTGAATTTTGGCTTCGGCGCGCAAATCTTCAAGCCTCTTTTGCGCTTGATCATAAATCGAGCGGATGTTTTCGATGCCTTCAATCGTCCAGCGCAAATATTCGTCGGCTTTGTCTTCTTCGCCCGTCAATTCTGCTTGTTCGCTAAAGGTTACAATGTCGCGGATGCTCGCTTTTCCGGCTTGAAGCTGTTCGCCGATGCGGAGCAATTCTTCAACGGCAATCGGCGAACGCGAAATTGCTTTATGCGTTTTGATTTGTCCACGTTCAATTCGCTTGGCGATAGTGACTTCGCCTTCGCGCGTCAGCAGCGGCACGATGCCCATTTCGCGCAGATAAAGCCTGACGGGATCGTTTGTTTTGTCCAGAGCACCGGCGGAAAGGTCTAAATCCAAATCGTCTTCGTCGTCCAGATCGTCCTCGTCAACTGCCAGCTTCGCCGCTTTTTCGAGCAGCAGCGAATCTGTATCGCCGACGGCGATTCCGCCGCCCTCGATTTTTTGCAATACGTCTTCGAGGTCTTCCGGCGAAACCATTCCTTCCGGCAATTCACGGTTTAAATCGTCGTAAGTTAAAAAATTCTTTTTATCCCTGCCGAGTTCGAGCAGGCGTTCCATCATATCGTCGCGGTCTTTTTCGTCCATAATATTGTATTAAAAGTACAAAACTTTGATTATAAAACAGAGAGGCGCGTTTACCGAAATCGAAAACGCGCTTTATTCTCCAAAATAGTTTACGTGCCTGAGAACATCGTTGTTTCAGCGCGGGGAAAACCGTCTAAATTACGCTATCGCCGTTTTAATGAATCTGAACGGGAAACGGCATAAACGAGAGAATGAAAACAATTAGTGTCAACAAAGCAATCGCCTTGCGTTTCCGGTCGAGAGGGTGATCGAAAAGCGGCTGCGGATGCGGAAAACGCAGCAAAATACCGAGCAAAATCGTAAAAACGAGCGTGCCGGGGCTGCCGTACAATTGCCAGCCGAGAGCCGTTAAAACCAACATTCCGGCAAACGCGACGCGCCCGACTCCAAAATGCACTCGCTCGCCGAAAACCGAAAAAACAGCGTGCCCGCCGTCGAGCTGTCCGGCAGGCAGCAAATTTAAAGCTGTCACCAGCGAACCGACCCAAGCCGCCGCGTAAAAAGGATTAATCACGCCCTGCGTCGGATCAACGCCCATCAGCGCGCCCAAAAATCTGGTCAAGAGCGGGTCTGCAAAAATTATGCTGCCTTCGGTTGCTGCTAAGGGCGGCGCGATTTGCATTGTCGCCAAACCCATAATCGCCACCGGAATCAAAACCGCGAAACCGGCGAGCGGTCCGGCGACACCGATGTCGAAAGTCGCGCGCTGTGTCGGCATCGGCGATTGAATTTTAATCACCGCGCCCACCGTTCCTGCGGGGCTTAAAAACGGCAGCGGCAGGAAATAGGGAAGCGTTGATTTAACGCCGTAGATGCGGCAGGCGATGTAGTGACCGAATTCGTGCGCGGTCAAAATCGCCAGCAGACAGCTCGAAAACAGCAAGCCGTTAATGATAATCGCCGGGTTTAAAGCGATCTCGTGAAAAACGATGGCAAAGCCCTGCGAGAAAAAATATGGCGCGAAAAAAATACAGTCGAAGTAATTGGTCGGAACCGGAATTCTTTCCAGCACATTTATTTCACCGAACGGAAAAACCAGTCCGGCGATGGTCGCGGAAAAAAATGTGAGCAGAAACAAAAAGCCGTGTCGAAACCAGTCTTTGATTGACGGGCGCAGTTCTTCCGCAGTGTAAAACGGCTCGAAATCGTAATCCGAATAAAAGCTGTCTGCCATTTAATAATACCCTTTTGACAGAATAAGCGACTGCAAACGTTTGCTTACGGTTTGCAGTCGCTTTTCAACAAAATCAAAAAAGATTGCTTTTCGTCAGATGCCTATTTTTTTCTCTTCGCTGTCTTGCTGCCGTTTGAGGGCTGTAAATCTTTGCCGGGTTTAAAGCGGATGGTTTTGCCGATTGGAATCGCCACTTCTTCGCCGGTTCGCGGGTTGCGCCCGACTCCGCGTTTGCGGGGCTTGACGGTAAAAACGCCGAAACCGCGCAATTCGATGCGCTCGCCGCGCACAAGAGAATCTTTCATCGCGCCGAAGAGCGCATCAACAACTTGCTCGGCTTTTTGTTTCGGAACTCCGGTTTCATCAGCCAAACGATTAATTATATCGAGTTTTATCACTTTTGTTTTCTCCGATTAGAATATAACGCATCGCCGAATGTCGGGGAAATATAGTCCGGCTAAATGCTTTTAAGGATGATAGAAAGCCGTTGCGAATACTGTCAAGCCGGACGGATTTTTCCGCCCTCGAAAAAACGGGAACGACATTTGCCAACAATTGGATTAATATAAAATAAACGACCGGATTTAATACGAAGGAGCGCGCGAGATATGCTTTGGAAAGGCAGACAGGGAAGTTCAAACATTGAAGATTTACGCGGAATGGGCGGTAAAGGTTTGGCGCTCGGCGGAGGCGGATGCGGCACGGTGATTGTGATCGTTCTGGCTCTTTTGTTCGGCGTTGACCCGCAGAGATTGTTAAATCAACAGACAGATCAACAGCAAGCTCCGACGCAGACGCAGCAACAGCGTTCGGGCGCGCCCGCGCAGCAGGACGACGAAATGAAACAATTTATTTCGGTCGTGCTTGCCGACACAGAAACCGTTTGGAACGATATTTTGCCCAAACAAGCAGGCGTGCGTTATCGCGTGCCGACATTGAGGTTGTTTACAGGCTCTGTGAGTTCGGCGTGCGGGCGCGCCAGCTCGGCGGTCGGACCGTTTTATTGTCCCGGCGATGAAAAGATTTATATTGATTTTGCGTTTTACCGCGAGCTGAAAAATCAATTCAAAGCGCCCGGCGATTTCGCGCAGGCTTATGTTTTGGCGCACGAGGTCGGGCATCACATCCAAAACGTTTTGGGAACGTCGGACAAAGTAACCGCCGCTCAGCAGCGTTCGCGCAGCGAAGCGCAATCGAATCAGCTTTCGGTCGCGCTCGAATTACAGGCGGATTGTTACGCCGGAGTTTTCGCGCATTACGAGCAGAATAAAGGCTATCTCGAAGCGGGCGACGTGCAGGAAGCTCAGACAGCGGCAGCGGCGGTTGGCGACGACAATATTCAAAAAATGAGTCAGGGCTACGTCGTGCCGGATTCATTTACGCACGGCTCATCGCAGCAGCGCGCTTCGTGGTTTCAGCGCGGTTTTCAAGCGGGCGATATGCGTCAGTGCAACACTTTCGGAACTAACAGCAGCGGTCGCGGCGGTGGGTTTTAAAGTAAAATTTCTGTAATTTTCATTCTCGGCTGGCTTTAATCGCTCTTTCAAGGTACAAGAAAGAGTGAAATTCCTGTAAAGTACAAAAAGCTACAAAAAAAGAATGAAAATTTTACTCTATAATCCCGACAACGGTATCACCCGCAATTTTATGCCCCACCTCTGGATGTTTCTGCTCCAAGCCTTAACGCCCAAGGAACACGAAGTAATTCTGATTGACGGCAACGCGAAAGCGATGAACGAAGCCGAGCTGGTCGAGTTTTGCCAAACAGAAAACATCGGTTTGGTCGGAATCGGAGCGATGACCAGAATGGTCGCCCGCGCTTATAAATTTGCGGACGCTCTGCGCGATGCCGGAATTAAAGTCGTGATGGGCGGACCGCACGTCACCGAGTGCCCGGACGAAGCGCTCGGAAAAGACGGCGGTAAACGCCACGCCGACGCGGTTGCTTTGGGCGAAGCCGACGAAACCTGGGGGTTAATCGTTGCTGATGCGGCAAACAATTGTCTGAAAGAAGTTTACCAGCCCGAAACCGACGCGAAAGGAGTTGATAAAAAACCTTCGCTCCAGCCTTATCCGCATATTCCCTGGGAAACTCTGGATTTAGATCAGTTCAGTCTCGTGCCGCAATTTTTGCGCCCGCATTTGGCGAAAATGGGCGAGGGTTGGGGCAGTTTTCACGTTGTTCCCGTCGAAACCGGACGCGGTTGTCCTTACGGTTGCGAGTTTTGCACTGTGACCGGATTTTTCGGCGATTCGATTCGCTTTCGCACAAACGAATCGGTAGTTGAAGAATTGTTGCGTTTAAAAGCCCGCGCTCGCCGCGAAAAAGGTCAGATCGCGGTTTTCTTTATTGACGACAATCTCGCCATCAATATCAAGCGTTTGAAATCCCTTTTGAAAGACGTTATCGCAGCCGAAGCTCAATTGCCGTGGGTGGCGCAAATCAGCGCGAATTTGCTGATGAAAGACGAGGAGTTGATTGATTTAATCGCCGAAGCGGGCGGCAAATGGATTTTTATCGGAATGGAATCAATTGATCCGGCGAATATGGCTGACGTTAACAAAAATTTCTCGCGCCCGTCGGATTACAAAACCGTTCTCGACCGGCTCGCCCAGCGCAATATTTACGCGATTACATCGTTTATTTTCGGAATGGACAACGACACGCCCGGTGTCGCGGCGCGAACGCTCGAACAAATCGAATCGTGGCAGCCCGGTCTTCCGGTTTTCGGGCAGTTAACGCCGTTTCCTTCGACGCCGCTTTACACCCGTCTGGAAAAAGCCGGACGCCTCGACCGACCGAAACACTGGCTCGATTTCGCGCCGTTCGTTATGGCGCACAATCCTTTGAAAATGACGATTGAAGAAGCCAAAGAAGAAACGTTTCAGGCTTGGGCGCGCTCGTACAGCCCTGAAAGAAACGCTGAAGTGATTGAATTCCTCAAAGACAAACCAATTGGTTATCGAATCAGTCATATCGTATCGCGGCTATTCTTTCGCGGAATTTATTTTCCGCAAATGAACAAACGCGATTGGGCGAAATTGCTGTTTCAAAACCGCCGAACACTTTTTAGTTTGACGAAAGAAGGCGCGCAATTGTGGCGGGCGGCGCGCAAGCGGCAGAAAACCGAAACTCTTTCCGAAGCCGATTTAATCTCGCGGTAATTCAAGGCTGAAACGGTTTGCCGTAAAGTTGTTGATAAACCCAGCCGAGAACGCGCGCTTCCGCCGTGCAAAGCGTGACGAGCCAGCAAGCGGTTAGATACAATCTTTGCTCGATTGTCGAAGGAATCAGCGCCGCTTCGTCGAGCGGCGACTCGTGTCGCTCGACGGAAAATTTATTATCCTGGATTATTTGATCGCGGGTTTCGTTCGCCTGCTGCAAAGCGCCGAGCAGTTCCGAAACCCATTCGTGCAAATCCGCTTCCGTGTTGTTTTCGCCCAAAGCCTGAAAAATTCCGATTGCCATCCGGTCTTCGGCGCTCGGAAACGGATAAACCTCTTCGCCGAATTTCCGTGAATCTTCCTGTTTCCACTGAAAAAGCTGTTCGTTATGCGGATGTCGAATCGCCGCGACGCGCTCGTCGTAATTCAAAAACCACTCGATCACAGCGGCGAGCGATTCGTTGGTCGGGGAACCGTCCGACGCGATTACGAGCGCGGGCGGTTGATTTGTAGCAACTTCGGGCATAATTATTAATCTCTAAGCGGCTATTTCTTCAATCTCCTGTTTATTACCCGATTTTTACAATCTCGAAATTATATCCAACAGCGTTCGCCGCATTGTTTCATGTCTTTCAATTTCTTTATAAAGTTCGGGCGTTTCGATTTTGTTGATATGTTTTTCAAGTTTTTGGTACTGCGGCAAATCTTCAAAAAATGATTTGGCAAGAATGTCGGCAGCTTCTTTTCGCTTCTTTTCATTCCAATGCAAAATGCGCTTTCCCCAACTGCAAAATCCGGCAACGGTTGAAAAATACAATGTAAGCTGAGCCGCAAAATCTTCGTCGGCTTCAAAGGAATCTTGCAGCCTGCGACAGTCTTGATACGGAAACGGTGAAGACAAATCTTCTGCGTAAAGCCGCTGGATTTCCGTTACTTTTACTTCAATATCATCGTTCATCACTTTTTAATTCGCTTCCGAAAGAAAGGATTTTTCCTTCGATGTTTTTTATAATAAATAAACCGCTTTTCGCGTAACGGATTGCGCCGTTGTCGAAATAACTTTTTTTCGCTCCGCGCAAGCTGCGGGCGAAAACGTCTGCTTTTCTCAAATATTCTCCAATGTTTTGTGCTGAAACTTCAACTCCGTGTTTCCGAAAATGATATTTAACCGATGCCGCAATGGTCGGAAATGTTCCCGCACTCCAATTTGACAAAAGTTGTTTAGCTTCATTCAGAGTCAGGTTTTCGAGTTTCATTTTAACTCAAATCTTATCTTAAAGTTCGGCACGGCTTCGCCGACGAGCGTTTTTTGATGATTTCTCAATTCGATTCTGGAAAACGGTTTTAAAGATTCGTGGTCCGACGGTTCTAAAATTTCGAGCTGTCGCAAAACTTCCAAAACGGCGACGGGGCGAGCGCGGCGGTCGCTGCCGTCTTCGATTTTGAGCGCGATTCCAAGCCCGCGTTTCCAGCGCTGGCTGGGCAAAACAGCCGCCGTATAAACGCCTTCCGCGCCGATTTTTGAGACGATTCGCCCGCGCAACGCGCGCATCAAAAGTGTGTCGAGCCGCTTTGGTTCTTCGCCGCCGATCATTTCCGGGTGTGACATCATCGCCGTAATCACGCGCCGGCAAACCTCACGCAATTCTGCGTTGAAATTTTCGGGCGGCAAAACAGTGCGCGCAAACATTCGCGCCATATTTACAATTGGCATAGCGAAATTCGGCGCGGAACAGCCGTCAATTCCGACGCCGATTTTATCGCGCGACAAACCGGAAAATTTTTCGACGATTTCTAAAATCTGCTGCTGAATCGGATTTTCGAGCGAATCGTAATTTTCGGTCGGCGCGTTGATTTGTCTGGCAAAAGCGAGCATCGCAGCGTGTTTGCCCGAACAATTATTGTAAATCTGTAATGGATTTTCGCCGCGACGAATCAGCGAAAGCGCAATTTCGTTTGAAAAGGGGGTGTGCGCGCCGCAGCGCAAATCTTTTTCCGAAAAACCGCTTTTTTCGAGCATCCGCGCGGCTGTGGCGGTGTGAATCAATTCGCCGTTGTGGGAAGCGCAAGCCAGAGCGATTTCTTTTTCGGTAAAACCGAATCTTTCCGCCGCACCGCTTAACAAAAATGGAATCGCCTGAAAAGGCTTTCCCGCCGAGCGCAGAAATGTAACGGTTTCGGAATTTCCGAGACTCGCAATCAAATTCCCGTCGCCGTCAACAACCGCCAAGTGTCCGCGATGAATTGATTCGACAATGCCGCCGCGTGTTACTTCAACTAAAATTTCAGCGTTCATCAATAAAAATTAAAACGCTGATGATAATAACACGCATTATGGTTTGTAAATTGAGAGACTTTCTAAAAGCTCTGCCTGTTCATTTCGCCATAAATGGATAAATATGGCAATAAATGAACCGATAAACAGATAAAAAAATACGGTTGCAAGTCCCGACCAGCGCGCTCCATACATTTCGCCGCACATACAACCGCTGCAGCCAAATTCCGGTGAAATTTTGTGATAAGTGTCGTGCGATATTCCAAAATATAAACAATCGAACATCACAGAGAATGAAAAGACGGTAACGAACAAAATATTTCGGAGAATCGGATTCATAAGCGCCTCCGAAATATTTAGACACTTTGATTAAGAAATTGTTCCATCTGCTTGAAAATCTCTAATGTCTTTAAAGGGATTTTCGCGGTCGGTAAAATCCGGGCGGTAATAATGCGAGGCTGATTCGTATTCCTGAATCCAGCCGTTTTCCATTTCCAAATCTTCCAGAATCGAAACTGCCTTTTGCCATTCGCGCTCGGAAATGCGGCGCGAAAGCAAAATGTAACGCGCGTCGGTTCCGGCTTTGTTGGTCGCGTAATATTGCGCCATCAAAGAAATCGCGACGCGCGGCGACAGCTCGTTTTTAATCCAGCGCAGATTTTCTTGGATGTCTGCTAAATCGTTGGGCAAAACCAGCAGGCGAATGACCAGACCTTTTTTGAGCAAACCGTTTTCGTCAAAAACAAGCTCGTCGCCGGTTTGCCGGAACA
Organism: Pyrinomonadaceae bacterium; assembly: GCA_036387135.1. GTDB lineage: Bacteria > Acidobacteriota > Blastocatellia > Pyrinomonadales > Pyrinomonadaceae > JALZCH01. The sequence continues at coordinate 24,352 of DASVUH010000068.1, forward strand.
TTTCTTTGATTGCGGCGCGCGCAAAACGCGGATAATCGCGAATCTTTGAATATTCAAATCCGGCGTCAGATGAAGCGTATTTCAAATCGGGTAGATAAACGTCAACGATTCCGTCGAGCAGTTTTAAAACCTCTACCGAGTCGTAAGCGTTCGTGTTATAGACAATCGGCAAATTCAAACCGTTTTCCGCCGCGATTAAAATCGCGCGCGCCATTTGCGGGACAAAATGCGTCGGCGAGACAAAGCCGATATTGTGACAGCCTTTTGCCTGCAATTCGAGCATCATTTCGGCGAGCCGTTCGTGCGTCGTTTCGTTCTTTTTCTGCTCGCGCCAGATTTGCGAGATTTGATAATTCTGGCAATAAACGCAACGCAGGTTACAATTGCCGAAAAAGATGTTTCCCGCGCCGTTCGTTCCGCTCAAAGCGGGTTCTTCGCCGAAATGCGCGGTGTAGCTGGAAACAACGGGAAGTCGCCCGGAATAACAAGCGGCGATTTCGTCTTTGAGACGATTATTGCCGCAATCTTTCGGGCAAACGGTGCAGTTTTCGAGCAGTTTTTCGAGTTGTTCAACTCTTTTTCTCAGCTCGCCCGCCGCCAATAGTTTCGTGAATTTTGGTTTTAATTCTTCTTCCAAAAGCATTATGTCCGTATTTACTAATCACGGCTTCGGGCGCTACGGTGCGCGCCAGTTCCCATGTGAAATCCATTTCGGCGTTGACCGTAGCAGTCGCCATTCGAGTTTCGAGCAGCATCAGCAGGCTGCCGTAAAACAAAAAAATGATTCCGACTATTCCGATTGGAATCGGCAGCCAGCGATACGTGTTGGCGAATCCGGCGACGGCGATTGAGACGCTGGTTAAAATAAAAAAGCCCAGACCGTAATAAAAAGCGCCCATCGCTTTTTGCAGAATCCGCGCGCGACTCGTAACTTTGTCGAGCAGGCTGACGATTGTCTCCAAACGCCTGTCGTAAAGCGGAATCTCTGTTTTATCTTCGGTCATAATCAGTTCGCTCAAGCGTTGTTCCAAAACGCGCACCCGGTCAACGACGCGCCCCAATCTGGTCGAAGTCGAAAGCACGAGCGAGCCGGTCGCGGAAATCAACAACGCGGGCGTAATCATCGCCGTTAAAAATTCAATCGTCGAATTGAGCGCGTTCGGATTTACGTTAAATTGAGCGAACATAAAACTCGATGCCGACAAACAGCGGCAGCAAAAATCTCTTGCCAAACAGTTTACAGTTGACAGTTAATAGTTGATAGTTTTCACAATCGAACTGTCAACTGTACACTTTAAACTATCAACTGTTTTGCATTAAAACCGAATTTATGACCAAAGGAACCGTCAGAGTTTTACAACACACGAGCGAAGTTTTGAAAAATAATCCCCTCAATGATTCGTTTGTCCGCGATTTGTATGTTTATTTGCCGCCTGGCTACGACGAAACGCCCGAAAAACGCTATCCGTCTGTTTACGTTTTAACCGGATTTACCGGGCGCGGGCGGATGCTTTTAAACGATAACGCTTTTCAGCCGAATTTCGCCGAGCGAATGGATAAATTAATCGGCGACGGAACAATCAAACCGATGATTGCCGTGATGCCCGATTGTTTTACGCGCTACGGCGGCGCGCAGTATATCAATTCGTCGGCGACCGGAGATTACGAAGATTATTTGACCGGAGAAATCGTTTCGTTTGTTGATGAAAATTTACGCACCGTCAAAGACAAAAATTCGCGCGCCGTGATGGGCAAATCTTCGGGCGGCTACGGCGCGCTCGTGATGGCGATGCGGCACGCGGACAAATTCGGTCTCGTTTGCTCGACGAGCGGTGATTGTTATTTTGAATATTCGTATCAGCCGGGATTTGCCGACGCCGTTCGCGCAATCAAAGGCGAACCGTTAAAAATCATCGAAAAATTCTGGGACGAAACCAGGCGCAAAGGCAAAGATGATTTTGCCGCTCTCAACACAATCGGAATGAGCGCGTGTTATTCGCCGAACGAAGCGGCAGAGATTGGTTTTGATTTGCCGTTTGATTCGGAAACCGGCGAAATTTTGCCGGAAGTTTGGGAACGCTGGCGGGCGCACGATCCGGTTTTTATGGTCGAAAATTACCTTGAAAATCTAAAATCGCTCAAGCTGCTTTTCATTGACGCCGGGACGCGCGACGAATTCGCGCTGGATTTGGGAGCGCGTATTTTGTGCAGCCGTTTGAAAGAAAACAACGTGCCGCACATTCACGAAGAATTCGACGACGGGCATTTTAATATTTCTTATCGTCAAAACCGCTCGCTCGAAATGATTTCTAGCGCGCTCGGATGAAATTCCGGCTTTCAAAAATACAAAGAAATTCGCTTTAGTCGCATTACTCGTCAAATTCAAAAGTTTGATTTCCTGAATTCCGGCTGACTCGTTCGACTTCCGCCGACATTTTCCCTTGCAGCATCAGCCGGAACATTTTCCAGTCTCCGGCAAACGACCAGAGCGGATATTTAAAAGTCGCCGGGCGGTTGTGTTCGACGAAAAAATGACTGATCCACGCGAAAAAGTAGCCGGGAATGAGCGCCAGCGGAAACCAATACCAGGTTCCGCGCAAAACGAACCAAATCAAACAAGCGATGCCGAGCGAAGTGCCGATAAAATGCAGAATGCGCGTCGTCGGATGGCTGTGTTCCGCGACATAAAAATCCCAAAACTCTCGAAAATTATGCGGTTCGTTCATATTTTTAAACCTCGCCGATAGCCAAATAAATTTATTGTCAAACAATTTACAGTTTAAAATGCAAAATTTACAATCGCAGCAAATCGAATTTCGTCCTGATTTTGTGGCAAACTGAAATTGAATGAACAATCCGAGAATTACAGGACGGTTTTCCGACGAGCTGGAAACTGCAATCAAGCTGGCTCACGAAGCGGGCGTCAAAATAATGGATTTTTACAACACCTCGTTTGTCATTGAGGAAAAGCTGGGGCTTGATAACTTCGCCGAGCCGGTGACGGAAGCAGACCGGCAGGCGAGCGAAATCATTGTCGCCGGACTCAGGGAAAATTTTCCCGACGACGGGATTCTTTCCGAAGAGCTGATTGACACGAGCGAGCGTCTGGCTTTGAAGCGCGCCTGGATTATTGATCCGATTGACGGCACTTACGGATTCGTCAAGCGCGAAGGCGATTTTGCGGTGCAGATCGGTCTCGCTGTCGAAGGCGAAGCCGTGTTGGGGGTTCTTTACGAGCCGCTCTCCGAAAGATTGTTTTGGGCTGTTCGCGGCGAAGGCGCGTGGCTCGAATTGCCTGCGCAGGAACGGCAGCGTGTAACGGTTTCCGAAAAAACTCGTTTTTCCGAAATGATAGTCGCCGCGTCGCGCTCGCATTACAATCCGCGTCAGCAGCGTTTGAAAAAATATTTCGGGTTTAAAAAGGAAATCCGGCGCGGCTCGGTCGGCGTCAAAGTCGGGCTGCTGACGATGCGCGAATGCGACGTTTACATAACTTTCAGCGCGCGGACGAAACATTGGGACACTTGCGCGCCGCAAATCGTTTTGGAAGAAGCGGGCGGGAGAATGACCGATCTTTACGGCGAGCGGATTCGCTACAATACGCCCGACGTGCAGAATTACAACGGAGTCGTTTCGACAAACGGCGCGTCACACGACGAGATAATCAGTCGTCTCAAACCTTTGTTGACTGAATTCGGCAAAGTCAGAGTAAAAACCGCGAAGTTGAGGAAATAAGCGGCAATTTCGATTCGGATTTGGTTAACTCGATTCGTTTTTCGAGCGGATGCACTGCATCCGCAGCAAGTCTTCGTCAATATGAACCGGAGGCTCATTGTTAATCGAAACGATAATTACCGTTTCGCCGTGCATCATCAAAACGTTAATCACGCGAAGCTGCGCGGTTTCGTCGTTGCCGTGCTTAAACAGTAATTCGTCTCCGGGCTTTATTTCACCTTCGAGCATTTCAATCATTCGGTTGTAAATCGTGTGGAAAAAATAACGGGCTGCCGCTCTTTCGCCCGCAGTCGGTTTTGAATGTATTAAACTAATAAAACGAAAAATTCACAAGACCGCAACATAAATTCATAAAAAATTAACACATTTCTTCTCCGGTTTGAGTAAAGCCCGGTCGCTGCTTTAACTATCGAACTCTTGTAAATCCAAACTTCCTGAGGTTTTGTTTGCCGATAAATTCGGCTTTATGTTGTATAATAGCTTTACGGTTTTCAAACAATGGCGCTCAAATTTTTACATATTTCCGACGTTCACCTCGGCTGCACCCGTTATCATCTCGAAGAAAGTCCGAGAGATTTTTTCCGCGCGTGGTATAACGTTTTGCAGGATTACGCGGTCGCCGAACGAGTTGATTTCGTTTTGATGTGCGGCGATTTTTTCCACAAACGCAACGTTGATCCGCAGGCGATGAATCACGCCGTCGCCGGTCTGCAATTGTTAAAAGATCACAATATTCCGGTCGTCTGCATCGAAGGCAATCACGACCAAACGCCGAACGATACCGATCATAGCTGGATTCGCTCTCTGGCAAGCTGGAAGCTGCTGATTCTGCTCGAACCGAAAACTGTCGCCGACAAAGACGGAAAAGGTAAATTCGAGTTTCAGCCATGGGACGCCGAAGATTGCTCCGGTTCGTTCGTTGACATCAAAAACGCGAGAATTTTCGGCTCGACCTGGTACGGCGCTTCGGCGAACACGGCGATTCCGATGCTGACGGCGGCGATCAAAGAAAACCGGCGCGAAGGCGCGTTTCACATTTTGATGCTGCACACAGACGTTGAAGGACATCAAACGCACCCGATTCCGGCGTTAACTTTAACGAATTTAAAAGAATTAAAATCTTTGACCGATTATGTCGGACTCGGACACACGCACAAGCGTTTTGAGATTGAGAATTGGGCTTTTAATCCCGGCTCGCTCGAAGTAACTTCGATTGACGAGTACCGCGAAGAACGCGGCGCGTTTCTGGTCGAAGTTTCCGACGACGGCGCAATCAACGCACAACATTTGCGCGATTACGTCCAGCGCCCGTTTCACCGTCTCGCGTTCGACGTTTCCGGGATTGAAAGACCGGAAGAAATTACTGACGGCGTGATGGCGCAAATCGAGCGCGAAGTGACGCCGCACAACATTGAATCGAAAAATCCGGCGCCGATTTTGGAGATTCGTTTGACCGGGCATCTGGGATTTAAAAATTCTTTGCTCGAAACCGACAAGATTCGAGCCGAAGCGCAAAAGCTGACCAATTCACTGCACGTTCGCTTGAAAAATTTCACAGCGCCCGTCGAATACGCAATTGCGGCTGATTTGGACGAGAACGCGACGCGCGAAGAACGCGAGCGCCGCGTGATTGAAGATTTAATCGCCCGCGATAATCGTTACAAGGAAAACGCGCGCGAAATGGCTGAGCTTGTCGTCGGAGCAAAACGCTTGGCTTTGAGCGACGAGCCGCCGGAAAAGATTTACGAGCTGATTGCTTTGAAAGCGTAATCGTTCGTTGTTCGTCGTTAGTTGTTCGTT
>DASVUH010000069.1:0-85584 GCA_036387135.1 Pyrinomonadaceae bacterium
TTTACTATTGTTTTCTTGCAATACTTCTGATAGCTATTGGACACTTCAGCTTTTTTGTCTAATAAAATAAGAGTCAAGAAAAAGACCGTTTTCTTATTTTCCGAACTGGCAAATCTAACCGGCTGTCGATTAAATTTATAATCTGAAAATGCAAAAGATGTCTTCTATTTATCTCGAATATCCGCCCAGTCCTCGACTAAATCCATTTGTGGCTAGTTATTGGTCTTTGCAGGTTTCTGAAATTAAAGAGCCGGAAAATTATCGAGTTTTACCAGACGGCTGCATTGATCTGTTATTTGATAACATTTCGCGTCCTTCAGGCGTAATCGTCGGCAGTATGACTAAATCAGTGTCGGTAACTTTGCAACCGAACGCCAGGTATTTTGGCGTTCGGTTTCGTCCCGGTGGCGCGTCCTCTTTCTTAAACATCTCCTTGAAAGAAATAGCAGACACTCAATTAAAATTAGAAGATGTCTGGCGAAATGCTTATTCGGAATTTTCAGATGTGATGGATAATAAACCAGTAAAACGGCAAATCGAAACGGTAGAGAACTTATTAGAAAAGCAACTTTCCAATAACGCTATTGGAAACCGGAAGGTTCAAGCCGCCATCACCCTACTTAACGCGCACGATGGAAACTACTCGGTGAATATGCTTAGTAAAACGCTCGAAATAAGCCGCCAACACCTTAACCGCATTTTTACCGAAGCGGTCGGACTTAATCTTAAAATGTTTTCCCGCATCGTTCGCCTTCAAGCCGCACTCAAATGCGCCCGCCGTGCGCCGGTAAATGATTGGGCGTTATTTGCCTTAGAGAACGGCTATTACGACCAAGCTCATTTTATTTCCGACTTCAAAGATTTGACGGGAGTAACGCCAACCAATTTTTTCGGATAAAAATCCCGGTGGTATTTCTTATCTTTTGTGTTCCATTTTTCCAATACGAACCCGTCTAAAAATTAGTAAGATCAAAGATGTCGAAGAGGAATTTGCTAAAGCCGGGAAAGTCGGAGCAACCGTCGTTCGTGAACCGAAAACAAAACCTTGGGGTCAGGTTGTCGGCTATATGTGCGATTTGAACGTCGTGATCGTTGAGATCGGCAGCCCGGTTGAATAAAAATGAGTAATAAGCAATCAGAAAAGAAGCAATTAGCAGAGATGGAAAATCAGCTTGTCGCGGCGGCTGAAAGTTTCGCGTTGGAACTGGAATTTAAACCGATGTTCGGCGGAGTCTGCGCTTACGTTGAAAGCCGCGTTTTTGCATCTCTTTCAAACGTCGGTTTGGCACTTAAACTTTCACCGGCGGCGCAAATGGAATTACTAAAAGTGGAAGAAGCGAAACGGCTGCAATATGAAACCGACTCGACTCCGAGCAAGCAGTATATCGTTGTTCCGCCGGAAGTATGGACGGATACAAGGGATTTAGCCGTTTGGCTCAAACAAAGCGTAGATTTCGTGACGGCGCAGCCCACGCCCAAGCCAAGACATAAAAAATAAGAAATTTAGAAAACAATGACCAAACGAAAACTTATTTTTGCATCACTTGCGCTATTTGTTGTCCTTTCTTTAGCAAATGTTAGTTTTCAGCAGCAAAATAAGCCCGCGTCGGTTGGCATAAAGGAGAAGGAAATGTTTCAAGGACTAAGAACTGTCATTTACAATGTAGATAATCTTGAGAAAGCCAAAGCATGGTACACAGAGGTGTTAGGAACTAAGCCTTATTTTGACCAACCGTTTTATGTTGGCTTTAATATTGGTGGCTTCGAGTTAGGGCTAGACCCGGATATGTCCGGTGTGTCGAAAGGTAATAATGCAGTCGCTTATTGGGGCGTCAAAGATGCCGCAGCAGCATACAAGCGGATGCTTGAACTTGGCGCGAAGAAACATAGCGATGTGAATGATGTCGGCAGCGGTGTTCTCGTGGCAACGGTAACAGACCCGTTTGGAAACATCTTCGGTATCATCGAAAACCCACACTTCAAAATTGCGAGTGAAGAATAAACCCGCATCGAACAGTTCAATGGACGTGAGGGCGAAACAGCGACTTTGTTAAAAACGGTCGTTGGTTTCCCGGAGTTTGCGTGGTAGCGGTTTCGCCCCGCGTCACCTCAATCGTTGGGCGGCTAACCATAAACAACATATATGTTAGTGCTGGAAACAGAACGATTATTTTTAAGACACTTTCATATTCTGGATAGCAAGCCAATGCATAGTGTCTTTGGCGATGCGGACGTGATGCGCTTTGGCGATGGCGCGCAGACGGAAGAATGGGTGCGTTCCTGGCTGCGGACTTGTTTGGAACACTACTATGCGACATGGGGTTTTGGACCCTATGCCGTTGTTGAGCGGCGAGAGAGAGGCGTTATCGGATATTGCGGCTTATTCTTCTTCCCGGATGTGAGCGGGCAGCCGGAAATTGAGATTGGTTATCGCTTGGCGCGATCAAGCTGGGGACAGGGATATGCCACCGAAGCTGCAAGTGCTGTGCGCGACTTTGCCTTTGGCACACTCGGCATCAAGCGATTAATTGCCATGATTGATCCGGCTAATACGGCATCCGTTCGGATAGCTGAAAAACTCGGTATGCGGTACGAAAAGGAAGTCATGTTCAAGGGCTATACCCATCCAGACCACGTTTATGTAATTGAAGCCGCGTAACGTCCTTTCAGTATCGTCTTTTACTAATGTTTAGAAACGCGAGGCAAACGCGGCGTGTTTTCAAATAACGCGCCGTCAAACAATTCAATGGAAGTGAGGTCGCTAGCTGTTTCGCGCTCATGTTCGTTGAATTGTTTGAAGCCGCGTAGCAATAACAAGCCGCTTATTTCTAAATTCGCCTTCATTTAAAGTTCATCGAAAAATAATGCGCTTCGAGATTCATTCCTTTTCGCAGGTAAAAACGGTGCGCGTCGAGCCTGCTGACATGCGAAACAAGCCGCACTTGCTGACACTTATTTTCTTTGGCATATTCCACCAGCCAATCAAACAAGTCGCCGCCGTAACCCTTCGACCGTTCGCCGCTTTTCGCCGCGAGGTCTTCAATTTCAAGGTATTTGCCGCCAGCCAGCCATTCTGAAATTCTAAATCCGGCGACGGCTTTGATTTCGCCATCGGTTAGATAAGCTAACTGAAAACCGGCAATTTCAGCCAGCCTTTTAACCGTTGGTAGAAACTCGTGTTGTTGAATATGCGGGCGCAGCTCAGCCATTACCGGATAACAATCTAAAATTTCCTGCTCACTTTGGGCAATTGTTATTCTGCTGCTCATACGAACTTAAACATAAATAGAGTTAACGTCGGTGCGAAAACACATTGAATTTAAGAAATTAGCCGGCTACCCGCCGGGCTTATATTTTTCATAATAAGTACGATAGCCGAGCAGACGTGCCGTTGGACTAATTACGAAGCATACAGCCCTCTGTAGAGGAACGGGCGGGCTGGCGAGCCAGAGTTCGTACTTTGGGCTGAAACGTGACATCTGCAGCAAAACCTTCGGCGGTTGACTGTTGGACTCCGATTCATCGAAGAAACCATAAGCCTGCGTCAGAAAGACTGTGAACTGTTCGGGCAGCGCGTATTCAGGCGATAGAGGAGGTTTGACGACGACACGTGAATCCGTCTCATTGAAAGGCTTGTGGGGAGTTCCGGGATTTACCAGCAACGACTCGCCCGGGCGCAGGAGTTTCTTTTCGCCATTGACGAGAAGGCTCAATGTTCCTTCGGCAACGATGAAATTTTCGGGAAGATAGGTGTGGATATGCTCCGGCGGTCCCGGCGCATAAGGTTCCAGCATTAGTTCCATCCAAACAAGACCGTTCTCGCGTTTAAGAATAGTCTGGTGGAAACCTTCGCTCTTGCTGACAAACACCTGACCTTCGCGCGGATAATACTCCGCGCCGGGTTCCGCTTCCGGGAAGATAACCTTGTCGAGCAGAGCGCCAATAAGAACATACGCCAGAACAAATCCTAAAATCCCTAAAAGCTTCTTCTTCATCTTACCTCCATAGTTAGACAAGTTTGACAAAGCGGAATAACGTTTGAATTGACGCGGGCGCAGGCTTCTTAAAGTTTAATAAAGCGCCTGATTGCGCCTCGCGATTGATGATTTGTCGGGCAAGACTTTAATGTAAACAGCCGACTTTACTTTGTGCTTTTTAACCGATCTCTCTCATATTTTCAGGAATTGACTTTAGTTCTGTTCTCTCAACCTCTATCATCTTCTTGCCGTTCAAGCGATATTTGATTGTGTAAAATCGTGTCGGAATATAATCATTATCGTCTTCGAGGGCAGCAGCCTGGTCAATAATGAGAACATTGTTTTCAACTCTGAAATTGCTTCCAAGACTACTTATACTAAGAATGTAATCGCCGCGTTTCCTGCCTTCAAAATTTGTAAGTAAGGCGGCTCTCTTATTTTTCAGACTGTAAATAAATACCTCGTCAAGAATGCGGCTGGCGGGAGTATTTTGTCCTCTCAAGAGAACAATAGCTTCCTCATTTCCGTCGCCCGTAAGATCGCCGTAAGCGATTCTCATCAGATCATATTTGCGATTGCTATCGCCGACATACTTGCCATCACGAAACCGTATCGCTTCCTCGCCTTTCTGTCTTGTGAACGTGAAATTCTTGAAATCAATTTGCCGAATATCGTTTGCAGAGTTATCGGCAGGAGTTCGACGTTGAGAGATTTCTTGACCAAAAGCGATGCTTAAGAAACACAACAATATGAGCGGCAATACAGTAAATCTGATTTTATTCATAGATTCGTCTCCTTTCGATATAGATAGCGCCCCACAATGATTAAACGCCCGCCAACTTGCTGTATCAAACTCAACACAGGAGTGTTATCAGGTTGCAGCTTATTAATCCTATAACGCGCCGGATTCTATCTCAAAAATGAAAAGAGCGTCAATTGGAAGGATTAATCAAAGTAAGTGGTGCGTCTCGCATCCAATGATTTATTGGGCTGTCTATTTAGCGGATTCCAGAATCATCAAACGACGTGAATAATCAAATACAACTTTGAAGCGGCGCAAGATATCGTTCCCGATGTTGCCGTCGAATTCTTCATTAGCCAGCATTCCGTCCGTCGCCAGAGAGAAAAATGCGCTCACGTTTTCGACTCCGCTGCGTCCGAGTTGCAAATTTTCTACTGTTCCCGCGACGGCGCGCGACGAACCGGCAATACCGCCCAATAAAACGACATTTGTTTTCTGAGCAGCAGTCAAAAGATTATTTCGTTCGACAAAAGGTTTATTCAGAATAAGAGCGTGTCCGCCTCCGCTGTCAATTTCAAACAAACCTTTAATCGGCGCACGGTTTGCCAGTTTGAGCGTGGCGCGGGCGAAGATAAGTCCGCTGTCGGCATCTGCGATAAGCGAAACGCGCTCGCCTTTGCCTCTGTAGCTGTAACTTTTGGGAGAATAAAGATTGATAGTTTTAGAGACATAATCAATCTCGACGACGAAACGGCGAAGAAAACTATCACCGAGAATACCGTCAACTTGTCGCCCTAAAGATTTTTGCAAATCTTCTAAAGCAACAGCGGCAATTTTTTGTCTGGAAAGAGTCGCGCCGGAAAAATCCAATAAAACTCCTTCGACAAAGGAAGCCTCTACCGCATTTTCGCCTACGCCGAAGCCCTGCTCTTTACCGCTAAACTTTAAACCCAAAGATGCCGCTCGTCTGCGGCTAATAACAGATGAAGCTCCTGTGTCCAAAATAAATGAGAGCGGTTCGGAATTGTTGGCTTTGACTTGAAGATAGATATGATTATTGTGCAGCTCAAACGGAATGTTGCGAGCCGAATTGCCGGAATCGAAACGAACTTCCGAACCGACGGGCATTTTCCGCGATTGCTGCGCCCCTGTTTGAAAGAAAAAGCCACAGCAAACAATTAGAACAAGAAGATTGATAAATTTGTTGCCGTACAAAGGAAGAATCATAATATTTGAATTTTAGTCAATCCGCGCTGAGATACAAGAGAGCAGCATAACTACTGATTATGACGCATCGCGAGTCATCACACGCCCGATTTGCAATGTTATAAATCTCGCTTTCTGAGCGCGTCGAATCTACCCCAAGGATTCAGAACATCTAATTCGATTTTATCGTCTCCAAGCGTATGCCTTCGGTGGTTAGAAACATTTTGTATGTCCTGGTTTTTTCGTCCAGGACAAACTCGAAAATATCATCCGTCTGCGGGTCGGTGAAAAATACGGTTTCGCTTTCGGGAAACAATTCGGTTTTCGTGCCGTCGTCTTGTGTGAAATACAATTTGCCGTTTTCCAATTTCAACTCGAATTTCTGCTTCTCGTCAATCTTGAGAACGTACCGTCCGACGTATCTCTTGAGAATGTCTTCATTCAATTCCGCGGCGATTTTATTAACTTTTGTTGGAATTTTGTAAGGCTTGCCCGCAACAATATCGGGAATGTCTGTGGTCATTTGAACGAAAGGAATCTGGCTGTAATTGCTCAAAAAAATATACGTCAAACCCGTTTTCGTGTTTTTGTAAAAATACGATTTGTAGCCGTCTATCGCTCCGGCGTGTGTTACTTCTCCCTTATCATTGAGCATTTGCCCTGATGTTGATTTTGATGTCAGGCGCGGATCGAAAATACCGCGACTAAATTTATACATATCGTCAATCGTCGAATAATAGCGCCCGGATTCAAATTTTTTCAGCTCGCTTGCGTCGGCAGACATAATCTTTTTGTTCTCAAACCCGAAACCTGACGAGAAATTTTTCGGATTTTTATAGTTGTATTCGTAAGTATTCGACATCGCAAAAGGATTGAGCAGATTTTTCTTCATAAAATTTTCATAACCGCCGGGCGCCGCTTTTGAAAGAATATAAAGAAGCATTTGATAACCGATGTTTGAATAAAGCGTGTCGGCTCCCGGCTCAAATTGAAGTTTTTCTTTTTTTGCCAGTTCGACTATTTTTTCGAGCGTTACGTCTTTTAATTTTTCTCTGTCGGTCAACTCTCTGGGCAGTCCAGATTTATGATTTACCAGATGGCGGATGGTTATTTTATCGCCGTTCGGAAAATCGGGAAGGAATTTATTCAGCGTATCGTCAAGTTTAATCCTGCCCTGTTCCTCCAATTTCAAGAAAGCGAATTTGACGAAAAGTTTGGCGACCGATGCAATCATTAATTGTTTGTCCAGAGAAGTTTTAAGACCGGCAATATTGGCGGGAATGTTGTAAGTTTTCTTTAAGACGATTTTATCTTCGAGAGCTACCAGAACGTTTCCGTTAAATTTTTCCTGTTTTGCGAGTTCCGAGAAATACTCGTTGATTTTAACGGCGGTTTGATTTTCAGTAAGGAAAACTTCCTGTCCAAAAACGGCTGCTTGAATTGAAAAAAATAGAATAATAAGGAGTCCGATTTTTTTCATATAGTTTTTAAATGCTCCTTTTTATTTCTTTAGCTTTTGTTTGCCGAGCCATTTATAAAGCTCAGGGTCTGAAAAAGCTTTTAGCAAAGCATCATTGTGGTCGGTCTTTAAATACTCCGTATAATTGACGTTTTTACTGCCATTCCGCTTCAAAGCCGCAACTATATTTCTCGATTCTTTGACAGAAATAGATTCATCATCTGCGCCGTGAAAGACCCAAACCGGAGTGCCGCCAATTTTTTTGGCAAGCTCGTCATACGGATTCGGCGCATTCAAAATGTCAGCTATCTGTTTGGGAAAAAGCAGTTTTGCCACGGGCGGCAACTCAAATGGAGGCACGATTCCGCCAGCAACCGGAACGAGCGCGGCAAACTTTTGGGGATGCAAAACAGCAGATGTCCAGGTTCCGTAACCGCCGAGCGAATGTCCCGCCAGATATACCCTTTGCGCATCGGCGTTAAATTCTTCAATGGTTTGGTCGAGAGCTTTGACGGCTTGCTCGATTTGCTTGCCTATCCAAAAAGAATTAGGACGGGCTTGCGGAAAGACGATGATAAAATTAAATAATTTAGGCTGAAGATTGATAAACTTATCAAAATTATTGATTTGTTTTTCGTTGTCCGTGCCGTTCGCTCCGTTGTTATGCAGATAGAGCATAACGGGCAGTTTCTTTTTCGGATTACGGTCTTTCGGCAGATAAACGCGATAACCGTAAGTTTCCGCTTCGAGTTTGACTTCGCGTTTGAGAAACAGCGAATTGTCTTGCGCATGGGCAAAGCTGCCGCAGAGCAGCAAAGCAATAAACAGAATCCAATTTGAATATGCTTTTACTGTTTTTGAAATTTCTTTTCCGCAATTCGGACAGCTTATTAACGCCATGCGCGGCACTATACAGCAAAACTAAAAAAGCGAGAAATCAGCCTCCTTTTGCTTTTTTTTAGTATGTATCTAAAAATGTACCTATCACTTGCTCACACCGAGTACCATTGAGTAAATGAAGAGTTTCAAAAAGCTAATCAAAGCAACCCTTTGCTAATCGGTGTGATTCAGTGATTTTAACCATAGATGAACGGACACGAAATCAGACGCAAATTTTTAGAATATTTTGAGCGCAACGGACACAAAATCGTCCATTCCGCGCCGCTCTTACCGGCAAACGACCCGACTTTGCTTTTCACAAACGCGGGAATGAATCAATTCAAAGACGTTTTCCTCGGCAACGAAAAACGCGATTACACGCGCGCCGTTTCCAGCCAAAAATGCATTCGCGCCGGCGGCAAGCATAACGATTTGGACGAAGTGGGGAAAACCGCCCGGCATCACACGTTTTTTGAAATGTTGGGAAATTTCTCGTTCGGCGATTATTTCAAACGCGACGCGATTCATCTTGCGTGGGATTTTCTCGTCAACGAATTGAAATTAGAACCCGCGCGTCTCTGGTTTTCGGTTTTTGAAGGCGACGATGAAGTTCCGGCGGACGACGAAGCGCGCCGGTTATGGGAAGAAGTCGGCGCAAAACCCGAACGCATTTTGGGCTTCGGGCGCAAAGACAATTTCTGGCAAATGGGCGACGAAGGACCTTGCGGACCGTGTTCGGAAATCCATTATTATATGGGCGACGAACCCGAAAACCCGGAAAAAAATCATCCGAAATGGGTAAACGGCGAAGGCGACACGACGATGGAAATCTGGAATCTCGTGTTTATGCAGTTCAACCGAACTGGAATCGGCGAAAAAGACGCGAGCGGTAAATTCACACAATTCGATTTAACCCCACTGCCCGCGCCTTCGGTTGACACGGGCGGCGGTTTGGAGCGTTTCGCCGCAATTTTACAGGGCGTCAAAACCAATTACGATACCGATTTGGTTTTGCCGATTATCCAATACACGGCTGCACTCGCGGACAGACATTACGAATACGAAACGACCGAAGGTTTTGCGATGCGCGTCGTCGCCGATCACGCTCGCGCAACCGCGTTTGCCATTGCCGACGGGATTTTGCCCGGCAATGAAGGGCGCAACTACGTTCTCAGAAAAATTATGCGCCGCGCGATTTATCACGGGCGCGAACATCTCGGTTTTTCCGATTTGTTTTTCAATAAAGTCTGCGATTTCGTCATTGACCGGATGAAAGACGCTTATCCAGAACTTGAAGCACAGCGCGATTTTATCGGCAAAATGGTGCGGCTCGAAGAAGAACGATTTGGCAATACGCTGACAGTTGGTTTGAAAAAGTTAGAAGAATTAATGCAAAAGCGTTTAATGACGTGGGAAGTTGATGGAGTAAATGACATAAGCGCCGGAACAATTCCTTTATCCGAATTAGCAAAGTTGTATGACACATACGGAACTCCAATTGACCTTATCTATTTTATTTTAAATACAGATGTTAGAGGAAAACACAGAGTTTCAAGAGAGGAAAAGTGGAAAGTTTATGATGAAAATTCAAATCATTCATTTGTAGTTTCTGAGATTTCCGAAGAGCAATTTAGAAAAGAATTTGAAAATGAACTTCGTGAAATTCAGAAACAAAATGGGATTGGTCAAACAAAACAAAGCGAAAAAATCAATCCAATTTATATTGGTTTGGAAAGAACTTCAGTTCGTTCCGAGTTCCGCGGTTACGAAGTAACTTCAGTTGAAAACGCGAAAGTTGTAGCTTTGATTAAAAATGATGAGCGTGTCGAAGTTCTGAACGAAGGCGACGAAGGTTTGATTGTTTTGAACGAAACACCTTTTTACGCTGAATCGGGCGGGCAAGTCGGCGACACGGGAATTTTGTTTCATCAAAACGCACACGCCAAAGTTTTCGATTGTTTCGCGCCGATGGGCGGAATTATTTTGCACAAATCAAAAGTCGAGCGCGGCTCGGTTAAAGTCGGTGACACCGTAACAGCGCAGGTTGACGCTGAAAAACGCGATGCGACCAGACGCAATCACACTGCGACGCATTTGGTTCACGCCGCTTTGCGCGAAGTTTTGGGAACGCACGTCAAACAAGCCGGTTCGGTTGTCGCGCCGAATTATCTGCGTTTTGATTTCACGCATTATCAAGCACTGACCGAAAGCGAAATCAAGGAAATCGAAACAATCGTTAACCGCGAAATTTTGAAAAACGACGCGGTAAATACCGATTTGATGTCAATCGAAGAAGCGATGCAGACGGGAGCGATGGCTTTGTTCGGGGAAAAATACGGCTCGACCGTGCGCGTTTTGCGGGTTGGCGAAGGCACTTTTTCCAAAGAATTATGCGGCGGAACTCACGTTCGCGCCACCGGCGACATCGGCTCGTTTAAAATCGTCGCGGACGAAGCGATTGCGTCGGGCGTGCGCCGAATCCGCGCAATTACGGGCTTTGACGCTTTCGAGCGTTTCCGCGAAGACGAAAAACTGATTGAAAAATCTCTCGGTGTTTTGCGGACGCAGCGCGATCAATTGCCGACGGCAATCGAACGCCTTCAGGAAGAATTAAAACGCACGCGCCGCGAAGTCGAAGATTTGAAAATGAAGATTGCGACCGGCGCAATCGGAAACGGCTCGGCAATCGGCGACGAGGCGCGCGAAATCAACGGCGTCAAAGTTCTGGCAAAAGCCGTCGAAGGTCTCGATTCTTCAGCGATGCGAAATTTGTCCGACACTTTGTTGTCGAAATTAAAATCCGGCGTCGTCGTTTTGGGACGCAAAGACGAAGCGAAAGTTTCGTTTATTGTGCGCTCGTCCGAAGACGTTAAAAATAAAATTCCCGCCGGACAGATTATCAAATAAATCGCGCCGATTGTCGGCGGGCGCGGCGGCGGCAAACCCGATATGGCTGAAGGCGGCGGCAATCAGCCGGAGAAACTTGATGAAGCGTTGCAGATGAGTTACAAAATCATTGAAAAAATGCTTCAAGTTTAGATTCGAAAAGCCGAAAAAAGGAACCGTAAATTTACGGTTCCTTTTTTCGGCTTTTTGCTTGTTCTTATTAACGCTCTTTAATTCGACGAATACGATTCACACTTTAAATCGCGGCGAAACAAAAAACAAATAATTTTTGCTTTCCCGAACAAACTCTGATATAAATTCGGCGACTTTTCCATTTGTTTTTTCAAGAGTTTATTCGGACGTTAAATCTGAAACAGACTTTTTATACTTTTTAAATGCCGGAAACTTATATCAGAATCGTCGGTGCGGCGATAATTTTTCTCATCGTTTTTTTTGTTACGTCCATTTTTCCGAAATTCGACAAGCTGACCCAGAGCGGAAATTGGCACAACGGGCTGCCGCCGGTTATGGCTCTTGAGTTCCTTTCCGACCCAAACGATGTCGGCAGCATAGTTAAAAGTGAAGAAGCCCGCGACGATTTGAAAAAAGCCGTCGAAATGGATACCTGGCAAATTGTTCCGGTTTACGGAATTTTGTTTTTGTTGCTTTGTTTGGTGCTGTTTTTTCGCACCGATAGTTTATTCGGGCAAGCCGCGCCGTATTGGGCTATCGTGGCGGTTGCGCTAACTGTCGGTGCGTGCGCGGGCGATGTTATAGAGAACAACAACACCGTCACGCTTTTGCAAAAATTGAGATTTGCCAACGGAAGCGTGATAACGGAATCAGTCGATCCGGCGCTGATCAAAACGATTTCGTTGGCATCGCACTTTAAATTCGCTTTGGTTTTTGCCTGCGCTTTTATTTTATCTTTCCTCTTTTTGCAGTTTCCTCTAAAGGAAACCGGCTGGTCGTATGGTTTTCAAATTCTTAGTTCGTTGATTTTTCTCTCTTTGATTTTGTGTTCCATCGTGGGCTTGGCTGGTTTGTTTAGGCATACACTCGTTCCTCCGGCAATGAAATTTCTATATCTTGCCGGACTTGCCGCGGCGGTTTGCTTTTTGTTCGCGCCGCGGCTTTATTCAAGATGAATACGAAAATCGGAATATCCGTCGCCGAATCGAAAACAATTTCACTTGCCTCTGACACGTCCGACGACCAGATTTTTAATCTTTCGACTCAAGTAAAACCAAGTACAAATTAAAGCTAAAGCGATTAAAGCCAAGAAAATCCAGCTTGACATCACCAACAGATTGGACAGAGACAATCCGTTTAAACCAATTGTCAAAGCCGCGAACCCGATTATTAACAGCAACGCAAGTGTAATTAAGACATTTAATATCGTCAGAACAAACAGGCTGCGAGCGATTGCGAATAAAGCAGTTGCCGCACAGTCGAATTGACCGAGCATCTTGCCGTCTGCTTTAACCATTTTCGACAATATTTTGACCGAGCGCGAAACGGTTTTGAGAATTCCTTTTCTCGGCAGCTCACGATAAATTTCCAAACCCCCCTTTCGAATATGTCCGCTCATTTGGCGATCGAAATTGTTTTCCGGCTGCGGGTTTGGGGTCGTTCCGGTCAGGTTCGTTTGGTTGAGCTGTAGCTTCTCTTGAAAAAAACTGCTGTTTGTTAAAATCGTTTCGTGAATTTCAGCCGTTATTTCCCGTTTCAAATTATCATCTGGCAAAACAATGGAGACGAGCCGCTCGGCAGCGTCCAAGCGTCCCCACAGAATGTCGTTTCGGCGCCAATCTTGGTGGAAGAATGCCCCGAAAGCGCGAAACGAGCCGCCAGCCAATTTTCTTCTCGCCCGGTAGCCCGGCGACAGATTTCTATCTTTTATTTCCTGATCGATTCGTTTAAGAGTGAACTCATCGCAACCGGCATTTTTTCCAGCTAAACGGTCGGGAATTTTCATTTCCAAAAGCTCATCGATTAAATCGGTTGCGTCGAGCGGGCTAATGCGCGCCACTTCGACCAGCGCGCCCTCGCCAATCGGCGTTTCGTATGTGACGGGAAAAACAATTTCATCATAAGCGTCGAAATTGTCGTAGAAATGCTGCAAATAAGCGCAAACTGCGGTTTTGAGCGAATCGCCTCCCTGAGTTTGAAAAACATTGCGCGCATCGGAACTGGCAACGGCGAAAATCGATTCTGCTCTGGATTCGTTGTAGATTTGCCGCAAAGTGTTGCCGATTTCATCGAGCCGACTGATAATGTCCACGCCTTTTTGTTTTCTCGCTTCGATAAAACCGGCGACTTTTTTGTCCCGCGCTTCGATGTCGTATTCACTTTCGAGCCGGGTTTGGATAGAGCCGCCGTTGTCTTCGCCGATCAGTTCTTTCAAGCCGTCGATTCCGATGTCTTGCGCCAAATAGCGAACTTTGTTGTCCAAATCGCGCCGCAATTGATATTTCTCGTCATCGCTCACGACGCTGTCCGGGTTTATTTCCCACAATCGCCAACGCAGTTTTTGTAAAACGCGGTTCAGGTCTGTTTTGAACGAGCGAATCGTTTGTTCGAGCAGCTCCTTTTCTTCGCTTCTGGCGCGCAGAATCAGGCTGCTCGGCAACTGTTTTTTCTCAAAAACTTGCGGCTCGATCAATTGAAAACGCTCTTGAAAAGCTAGCTGCGCATTCGGTGCCTTGAGCAAAACGACTTCTGATAAATCTTCGGCTACGCTTTTAGCCGACGCTAACTCTTCTTCGACTTTCTCGTCGAATTTCAGCAGCCGGTCTGCTTGATGCAAAACAAATCGCAAACGGCGCAGGCGGTAATTAAAATCGTAATCGTAGAGAAAACCTGGCAGCGTTTTTTCGTCGCCTGCCAACCGCGTTTGCAGCTCGGCGGGATCAAAGTTTTTGCGGCGCCAAAATCGAGTTAAATCCCGAATCGCCTGCAAATAAATCGAATCTGCATCGAAACCCGCGCGGCGCGCCACCATCCGCGCCAAATCGTCGCTGACCGCTGAAACTCGCAGACGATAGTAAGAATAAGCGCTTTTTCCTTTTTGCTGCGCCAATTCGGCGATCGTCAGTTTGTTCCAGATGGGCTTTCCAGCCTCATTGATTTTTCTCGGCGATAGGTTGGTAAGCAAATTTCCGTGCTGATTGACAATTGCCTGCATTCCGCCTGGATTGCAGTTTAAGAAACGAATCGAAGAAAATTCATCGAGCCTCGCGCTATTGACCAGATGATCGATGCGTACGATTAAACGATTGCGCTGCAAAACCTGTTCGAGGTCTTCGCGAATCGTTTCGTAGCGCGGCATTTCAGTGAGCGCCGCCAGAGTGTTTTCAATAGCCGAGGGCGGCTTAGTGTTGACCGCGCGTTCGAGATAATCGTCCATATCCGGTTCCGGCTCGACATAAATCAGCTTGCGCTCGATCAATACGTCCGATTGTTTCGCCGCCAGCGCGCCTATCGCGTAACCGAACGGCTTATTGTCGAGATAACCGCCATCGACAAAAACGCGATTGCTCCAGTCAATTTCATTATTCTGAACTTGTATGCTTTGGAAAAATTTTTGCCATAGTTCACCTTTTTCCATCGGTTCCAGTCCCGGCAGCGGATTGAGCTTGCGCATCCGTTTGATCGTGCAGTTGGCGCGCGCAAGCTGCATCGGGTCGAAAGCGAGCGGAAATGATGACGTGCAGCGAGCAGCGTAAGCTAGAAACGGATACAGCTCCGGCTGAAAATGATTGACCAAATCCACTTCCTTTTTGTTTGTTTGCTGCCAATAATCAATTTCGTTCAAACGGTATCTGAAATGCAAAACTTGACGGTGACGGCGCTCGTGAATAATGCGGTCGAACAAATGAATCGGCACCGGAATGCCGTAAAAATCCGTCATTGTGACAAACAAATCAATTTCGTTAACAAAGGATTTTCCCGGCGTTTCGCCATCGTCCATTTGATAAAATGCGTCGAGCAGTTTGAGATACATCCGCTCGCTATTGAGAAGCGAGCGAGCTTCGGGCGGCGTTTTTAACCCAAGCGGCTTTCTTAGCGGCTTGCCGTTTTCCGTCGCGTCGTCGTAAACCGACATATCGTCGCGCAGCAGTTTGGTGAAATTGCCTTCCTCGATCCATAGTTTTTCTAGTTTTTCTATGCTTTGCCCGTTTGCCAAAGCTTTCGCCAGATAAACGCCGTTAATGCCCCCCGCCGAACTGCCCGATAAAATATCGACGACAAAACGTACGACTTTCGGTTTATCGCCGGGCGAACCGAAAGCTTCTCTAATCGATTGCAAAACCGCCCTTTGTTCCGCCGGTTTTTTTAGATTTACCCGCAAATCAGCGAGCGGTTTCAAATAATCGCTAGGTCGTTCTTGATTGAGCGAAGAATCGTCGGCGATCAGATATGACAATGCTCTGTAAACGAGCTCGGTATCGGATAAATCGCTTTCCTCGATGCGAAATTTATGATTCCCGCTATCGTCTTTGACGACGGAGGTGGCGCGCACCATTTTCAGCAATTCCTGCGCAACGCCGTTAATATAAATCGCCAGGCTGACGCCACCGTACATTACAACGGCAAATCTGATCTCTTTGACCACTTCGATTGTTTGTTTTGTGGTATCGCTCATTTGGTTTTAATGGAATCCGAATTATCCGTTTCGGGCAAAAGATTTTAATTCCCTTATTACTTAACGCACCGAAAAAGCTCTCAAACTATCATTTCGTTTTGTCGGCAGCGCGGCGCAATTCGTATTCGTAAAACCAGAAATCATTGTTCGGCTGATTGATTTTTAACTCGTCGGTTTTGCCGTTTTGATCAATCGTGAAAACGACGAAACCGCGCGGGAAATTATAAGCGGTTGTCGGACGCCATTTGATTTCAAAAGTGTCGAAATGCCAATGCGTTAAATCCGCTGTCAGATTCGCCGCGTGCGGAAAACGCAGAACGAGCTTGCCGTTTTCTTCGGCGATAACCGCGTCGCCGAGCTGGCTCGAATATGTTCCGGCGTAATCTTTTAACGCCAGACTCGGTTTTGTATTTGCCGTGCGCGAAGCCAAAACTTTTTTATCTTCTTCGGCTTGAGTGACTTTACCTTGTTTAGTTCGTTCCAGGGCTTCTGCGCTCCAATCGCGTTTCGGGGCGTTCACAAAAACATCGAAAATCTTGTTTTGCATAATATTGTTCACTGGCGTTTCGCTGTTTGTCAGCACAACCAAGCCAAGATTTTCTTCCGGCATCATCGCGGTTTGCGAAATCATTCCGTCCAACCCGCCGCCGTGCGAGACGACTTTGCGACCTTGATAATCGTTTAAAAACCAGCCCAAACCGTAGCCGTAAAAATGGCGCGTCGGATTGTTTTTCCAGCCCGTTTCTCCAATCGGAATCGCCAGATATTGCTGCCACATCGTCCACGATTGCTGCGGACTGAAAATCTGTTTGCCCTCGAATTTTCCGCGCCCAAGTTGAAGCCTGAGCCATTTAGCAACATCTGCAACCGACGAATTTAAAGCTGCTGCGGCAGCCGCGCCGTCAACGTTCCCGTAATGAATCACCCGAAGCCCGGCGCCGCCTGATTCGTTGTGCGGCATTGCAATATTGTCGCCCGGTCGAAATTCTTTAATGCTCGTTTTCGTATTGTTCATTCCGAGCGGCGCGAGAATTCTTTCGCGAACAAATTCGCTCCACGATTTGCCGGAAACTTTTTCGGCGATTCGCCCGGCGGCGGCAAACATCAGATTTTGATAACCGTAAGCCGAGCGAAAGCTCGAAGTCGGTTTAAGAAAACGCACGCGCCGCAAAATTTCATCGGTCGAAAAGTTCGATTCGTACCAGAGCAGATCGCCGCTGAAAGTTCCGAGTCCGCTGCGGTGCGAAACCAAATCTCGAATCGTCAATTCGCGCGTCACATAAGCATCGGGCATTTGAAATTCCGGCAGATATTGCGAAACTTTGTCGTCCCATTTGATTTTCTTTTCGTCAACTAAAATGGCGAGCGCGGCGGTCGTAAACGCTTTCGAGTTTGAAGCGATGGCGAAAATCGTGTTTTCGTCAACTTTTTCCGGTTTGCCAAGCTCGCGCACGCCGTAGCCTTTGGCGAAAACAACGCGGTCGTCTTTGACAATCGCGACGGCAAAGCCGGGAACGTTCCAATCTTTTTGAGCTTTTTCAGCGTAAGCGTCAATTTCCGCGAGCTTTGCGGCTAAATCCGCGCCGCTCGCTTGTCCGAAAACGAAAAGCGGCGCAAAGGTCAATAAACAGAGCAGCAGATAAAAGCGTATCGAGTTTTGATTCATCATATTTTTATTTTTTGGGACTTGAGAATGCCACAATATTAGCCGAGTTTAAGCAAAAGAAAAAGGTTGAAATTATCAATCCGTTCCTCTTTTTTCACCTCTTGCGCGCCGCAAGTCGAAAACGTTCGCAAATATTTATTTACATTTTTAATGCCGGAAAACGATTGTTTGTTGTAAAATTTATTTTGAAAATCGAGACAGAATCTGTCCGCATATTTTCGGAAAAATCTCACCGACATAAAAATAACTCTCGGATTATTGGAGAATATAGCAATGCAATCCTTTCTTTCGCCTCGTTTAATTTCTTCGTTTTTCACAGCTTTTTTAAGCATCGTTTGTTTGCTGGGCGTGACAGCTAGGGCGCAAACCGACCAGGTAATTTACACAGACTCGCTGCAAAACAATTGGCAGAACTATAGCTGGGCAACGGTGAATTTAAACAATTCAAATCCGGTTCACGACGGTTCGGCTTCAATCAGTGTCAACGCCGCCGCGTGGCAAGCTCTTTATCTGCATCACGATGCGCAGCAAAGCGACAATTTTACGAATCTCGTTTTTTGGATTCGCGGCGGGCAGCGTTTGCAAGTGCAGGCGACAATCGGCGGCGTGGCGCAGACAGCAGTCGCTTTACAGCCGCTCCAGTCAAATTCGTGGCAGCAAATAACGATTTCGCTCGCCGCGCTCGGCGTCGGCTCGACGCCGAATTTCGACGGCTTTTGGATTCAGGACACAAGCGGCGCGGCGCAGCCGGTTTTTTATGTTGACGACATCCGGCTCGTCGGCGGAATTCCGCCTCCGCCTCAGTCCGTCACGATTAACGTAAACGCCGCGCTTAATCGCCGTTCGATAAACCCGCAAATTTACGGCGTCGCTCACGCAACGACGGCGCAGCTCGCCGAATTGAACGCGCCTTTAAATCGTTCGGGCGGCAACAACACGAGCCGTTACAATTGGCAGCAAAACGCCGACAATCGAGGCAACGATTGGTATTTTCAAAGCATTCCGTTTGCCAATACGCCGGGCGAAGTCGGCGACACATTTATTCAAAACTCGCGCGCCGCAAACGCCGAGCCGATGTTGACCGTGCCGATTATTGATTGGATTGCAAAGGTGGGCGCAAATCGCGAAAAGCTGTCGAGTTATTCGATTTCAAAATACGGCGCGCAAACCGACCGCGATTGGCAGTATTTTCAAGATGCGGGAAACGGCGTCTGCGCGGCGGGCAACGCATCGCAATATTGTCCGAACGGCGCGGGCAGTCCGGTTATCGGCAATAATCCGAACGATGCCAATGTGCCGAACTCCACGACGTTTCAACAAAACTGGATTCAACATATTGTCTGGCGATGGGGATTGGCGGCAAATGGAGGCTTGCGTTATTACATTCTCGATAATGAGCATTCGATTTGGCATTCGACGCACCGCGACGTGCAGCCGGTCGGCGCAACAATGGAGCAGGTTTTCACCAGAATGCGAAATTACGCGGCGATGGTTAAATCAATTGATCCGGGAGCTAAAATCGTCGGACCGGAAGAATGGGGCTGGTCTGGTTTTCTTTATTCGGGTTACGACCAGCAATACGCTCCGACGCACAATTGGACTTTTCCAGACCGCGCCGCGCACGGCAATATGGATTACGTCGCGTGGCTTTTGCAGCAATTCAAACTGGATGAGGATGCGCGCGGCGTGCGTCTGCTCGACATTTTTACGCTCCATTATTATCCGCAGGGCGGCGAATTCAGCAATGATGTTTCCGCCGCAATGCAGGCGCGACGCAATCGCTCGACGCGCTCGCTCTGGGACCCGAATTACACCGACGAAACCTGGATTAACGACAAAGTGCAGCTCATTCCGCGAATGAAAAATTGGACGGCGCAATATTATCCGGGAACGATAACGGGTTTGACCGAGTACAATTGGGGCGCGGAAAATCACATCAACGGCGCGACCGCGCAAGCCGATATTTACGGCATTTTCGGGCGCGAAGGCTTGGATATGGCGGCGCGCTGGACTACGCCCGACGCTGCAACTCCAACGTTTAAAGCGATGAAAATGTATCGCAATTACGACGGCAGCAATTCCGGCTTCGGCGAAACGAGCGTTTCGGCAATTGTCCCCAATCCCGATAACGTCTCGGCTTTCGCCGCCCAGCGCACGTCCGACGGCGCGTTGACCGTAATGGTTATCAATAAAATCGCTACAAATGCGCCCGCGACAATCAATTTATCGAATTTTAGGTCTTATCGCGCCGCGCAGGTTTGGCAATTGACGGGAGTTACCAATCAAATCAATCGCTTAGCCGACCCGGCAGTCAGTAACGGAACAATTACTGCAACTTTACCGGCGCAAAGCATCACATTGTTTGTCGTTCCTGCGCGCACGCCGACAGCCGCTTTCGTAACTGTTTCCGGTCGAGTTATGAACGCGGCGGGCAGAGGCTTGCGCGGAGTCAGAGTCGCTCTAACCGGAGCAAGCGGAGAACAAAGAACCGTTCTTACAAATTCATTCGGCTATTATCATTTCGCCGATGTCACGGCAGGCAGCACTTATATCATCAACGTTTTCTCCAAAAAATACACTTTCAATCAACCGACGCAGACGCATTTAATTCAAGGAGAAACAACGGATGTTGATTTTATCGCCAACGATTGATTAATAACGAATAGAGGTAGATTCCATTGCTCTACCGCTTTTTAATTTAACAGTTGAATGTTCCGGTCGTGTTACGCTTGACGTTCGGAAAACTGGAGAATGAGAAATGAATTGTCAAACGAAATTGTAAAAATTCGGCGTTATTGTGCCGACGACGTTCCTTTGCTCTTTGAAGCTGCGCGAGAATCTACAAATGAGATGTTTGCCTGGATGCCGTGGTGTCACCCGAATTATACTGTGGAAGAAAGTCGGTCTTTTATTTTGTCCAGTGAAACTGCCTGGGATCAAAAGACCGCATATGAATTTGCAGTTTTTGACGTTGCCAGCAATTTGTTTCTCGGAGGAGTCAGCATAAATCAAATCAGGCGCGCGAACAATTTTGCAAATCTCGGTTATTGGGTGCGAAGCAGCCAAAACGGTCGCGGCGTTGCTACGGCAGCAGCGCTTTTAGCCGTTGAATTCGGTTTTGAGGATTTAGGATTGAATCGAATTGAAATCCTGGTCGCCGTAGGAAACGCGGCAAGCCGGCGGGTTGCCGAGAAAGCGGGAGCTAAAAAAGAAGGCATTTTGCGCAGCCGCCTTTTATTACATAATCGCCCTCACGACGCAGTTATGTATTCGTTGATTGCCGCTGATAAAAATATTTAACTCCATCGTTAAATGCTTAAAATTGTGCTATTTTGCCTGAAAAGCCAGTGCCGCTTCGACTGCTTTTCGCGGATCAACGACGCCCCACCCCTGGCGGTCAACTTCGTAGCCGGGCAAACGCTCTGCGGTGGAAATCAAAATTCTTTTGACGGCTTGCGGAGTTAATTTGGGATTTGCTTCGAGCATACAAGCTACGAGAGAAGAAACAACGGGCGCTGAGAATGAAGTGCCGTCAACATATTTGTAATGGCGTGTGATCACGTTTTCCTCGCGCATTTTTAATGCTATAACCTGGCGAATCGCATAAGCCGGGCTGTCGAGCGCGTTTTCCAGAGTTTCGTCAATTCCCGGATTTGCCCGAATAATGTTGTGCAGTTCTTCGTCTCGCGCTTTGTCCAGAGTTTCGAGCAAAGCAGCTTGTTTGGCGGTCGGCGTGTTCGGCAAAATCGGGGCTGGAACCCAAATCGAAGGCGCGATTATTTCGGGTTTTTGAAAACCGTCAACCGTCGGACCGAAGCTCGAACGATACATTCCGCGATGCGCGCGGTTGATCGAATTGCGGTCGTCCAAACCGCCGACCGCGATTGCCGAAGGACTCGCGGCGGGCGGAAAAACCGGATGATGGGGCAGATGTCCGGCGTTTCCGACCGCGCAAACCACTGTTATTCCGAGCGAAACCGCTTTTTCCACTTTTTGACACAAAGAATCGTGCAGATAAGGCGTTTCATCGTCACCGCCCGCCGAGATGTTGACGACTAGGATGTTGTATTTCTCTCGATTCTGCAAAACCCAATCGAGACCGTCTTCGATATTTTGCGACGTGATGCGTCCGCTTTTTGCGAGCTTGACCAAAACGACGGTTGATTCGGGCGCGAGTCCGCGATAAAAACCGTTTGAGAGCGAGCCGTTTCCGGCGGCAACGACAGAGGTCATCATTCCGTGCCAGCTTGCCACATCGGGCTGAAAAAGCGAGGCAATATCGCCGCCCGGCGCAAGCAGACTGTGATAAGCGGCAATTCGATTGTGCGGCGAAGTCAAATCAACGTGCGGGTAAAAACCGGAATCGAGAAACGCGATGCAGATGCCTTTGCCGGTAAACGAAAAATCGGCGTCCAGACGCAGCGGCGTTGAAAGAACGTGCGAGCCGTCTTTTTGCATCGCGGCGTCGCGGACAATTTGATCTTTCGCGCGCTCAAAGAGCTTAACGCAGCGCGGGCAAGCAGCTTCTACCGAATTTGTCTCCGGCGAGTTGGCGCGAATCAATCGCTGCAAATCTCCGGCGAGAGCCGAGAGCGGCACTAAGCCTTCGCGTACTTCGCGCGAGCAAACCGCGCAAGCCAAACCGCCGCCAGCCACATCAGCCCCGGTTTGCGCGCGATTTAAAAACGAGTTTTCGTAATATAAAGCCAAAAAAGATTGCTCTTTTCAAATAAAATTGCGCCGCCGAAAATTATTGTCTTTTTTTACAGACAACTTTCGACGGCGCAAAATGTATTTTAGCGGATAAACCGCACTATTCGCTAATTTCCGCGAGCGGCGCAATTGCCGGCGGATTAATAACGTGACCGTCAATGCCGAAACGAGAGCCGTGACACGGGCAATCCCAACTCTTTTCCGAACCGTTCCAACTGACGATGCAGTGCATATGCGGGCAAACGGCGGAACGCTGATGAAGCGCGCCCTGCTCGTCTCGATATGCGGCGATTTTTTGTAAACCTTTGCTGATGACGGCTCCCTGTCCCGGTTTTAAATCTTCGACTGATGCGACATCGCCTTTTGTAATCCAATCCTTGTACTGCGCGAAAGTCGTTGAAAGCTCGCTCGCGGTTTCGGTCAAAGACTGCGTGAAAACGCGTGACGGATTGTAAAGCTCCGTCCAAGGATTTTCACGCCCCATAATCAAATCGGAAATCAGCATTCCGGCAATCGTTCCGTGCGTCATTCCCATCCCCGAATCGCCTGTGACCATATAAACATTCGGCTCGCCGACAGACCAGCGACCGATGTAGGCGAGATAATCGCCCGATTCCTGAACCTCGCCCGACCAGCGAAACAAAGCTTCTCCGGCGACCGGAAAATGCTCGCGCGTCCAGCTTTCAAGGCGCTCGTAACGCTGCTCGAAATCGTCTGCCTGCCCGACTCGATGGTCTTCGCCGCCTGAAATTAAAACGTCGTAATCCGCTTCTTCCTGAATGCGAACGTAATGATACATTTCTTCGGTGTCCCAAAACAGAGCCTTTTCAACAGAACCTTTCGGAATTTTTAAACCGACGACATAAGTGCGATAAGCAGCTTGTTTGACGTGAACACCGCTTTTCAAAGGATAATTTGTCGCCAAAACCAGAGAATTTGCTCGAATCCGGTTTCCGCTCAAAAGCTCGACTTCCGGCGCATCGCCGCCCGTCCAATCAATCACTTTTGTTTGCGAAAAAACTTGCCCGCCGTTTGCCTGAATCACTCGCACCAATCCGGCGAGATATTTAATGACGTGAAACTGCCCTTGATTCGGAAAACGTAAAGAAGCGCCGGTTTCAAAACCCGGAAGCGGTGCCCGTTCAACCTGCTCGACAGCGGTCAAACCAGCGCGATGCGCGGCTTTTAACTCTTCATTTAAATCGTCTTTGCCGTTTGGCGACGGAAACAAAAAACCGTTAACTCGCGCGAAATCGCAATCAATTCCTTCAAGCCGGGAAATTTCCTCGATTTTATCAATCGCCGCCGTGTGGCTTTCGGCTGCGAGTCTGGATTTTTCCTCGCCGTGAAGTTTTTCGAGTTCGTAATAACGGTCGTCAATCGCATTTGAAAGATGCGCCGTCGTTCGGCAAGTCTCGCCGCCCGTGATTATTCCGTCGTCAACCACGATAACTTTTCGTCCCGCTTTCGCCAGCAAATATGCGGTCGTCAAACCGGAAATTCCCGCCCCGATAATGCAAACGTCAGTCTGCAAATCGGTGTTCAAACTGCCAGGTTCCTGAATCTCTCCGGTGGCTTCCCAAATCGAAACGCTTTGCCCTTCGTCGCTTTTTATCATAGTTTTCCTTCCCGTATTCAAAGTAAATAACAATGTGTTTAATTATAAAACTTTTTCATCGGTGATTCCTACGCCGTTTTGCCGTCGCAATTTCTCGCTTGCTCATAACATTCCTTAGGCAAATTTATTAAATGCCCCATTCGTTCGCGTTTTGTTTTTAAATAACGTCGCAAGTTTTGATGAAGCTCAATTTGAAGAGAAACGCGCTCGACAACTTTCAACCCGCAATTTTTCAGGGCGCGAATTTTTTCGGGATTGTTCGACATCAGACGTACGCGACGCAAGCCCAAATCGCGCAAAATCTCGGCGCACTGTTCATAGCGCCGCAAATCTACTGCCAAGCCCAGGCGTTGATTTGCCTCAATCGTGTCTGCGCCCGCATCTTGCAGCGCGTAAGCGCGGATTTTGTTGATGATTCCGATACCGCGTCCTTCCTGCTGCTGATAAATTATTGCTCCGCAGTTTTCTTCCGCGATTAGTTTCATCGCCGTTTGAAGCTGCTGTCCGCAATCGCATTTTGTCGAACCGAATACATCGCCGGTCAAACACTGTGAATGAATCCGTGCGAGCGTCGGCTTTTCGGAGCGCAAATCTCCGCGCGTTAAAACAACAAATTCCTCGCCCGAAACGAGCGAGCGGTAGCCGATGAGCCGAAATTCGCCCAAATCGGTCGGCAAACGCGCTTCGGCAACTCGTTCGACAGTTTTTCTTCGAGCGTCATTTAGCGGGTTTTCCCGAACGCTGGACGAAGCGCGGGGCGAACATTGTAAATTATCAAGCATTTTTATTTGTCCTTACTTTTAATTCGAGAATTCCTGACTAAGGCGTCCGAGCGCAAGCGCGCCCAGAGCCAGACCGAAATCGCGCAGCGCAACGTCGAAATAACCGGGAATCAACAATAAATTAACGATAATCAACATTAGCCAAGTCGCCACGACGTAAGCGAAAATCTTCGGCTTAAACCAAACGCCCAAACCCGCGATTACTTCAACGACACCGGCAGCCAGCATTAATTCGTGACCGTGACCGCCCGTTAAGGCGCCTGCGATTGAGGGCAAATACTGATCCCAATTCACTAAAAAGTGAAAAAATTTATCGAGTCCCGCAATAATCGGCGCAACCGTAAACCCGATGCGCAGAATTTGATAAGCCTGATAACTTGGGCGACTCAAAGCATTTTCCACGTTTATTGAAGCCGCCAAACCCGTGATTGTTTCGTTAATCACCTGTGCCATTTTTCGTTTCCTCCCGATTTATTTTCTTCTCGCTCAAGTGAGCGGATTTTGTTTTTCAAAGATATATTTCTTTTTCTGCAATAAGTCAAGAAGTTTTTTGACTTATTGTGTTTTCTCATGCAGATAGTTATACTCAAGACGAAAAGCGATGAAAGGCACTAAGTTCGGACGCAATTTTTTTGACAGCACGCGCGGGCGGATTCTTGATTTGCTGCGCAGCGGTTTCGGTACCGTGGACGAGCTTTCACGTCGCCTAGAATTGACGGATAACGCCGTGCGAGCGCATTTGGCGACGCTCGAACGCGACGGTTTGGTAGAGCAGCGCGGGTTGCAGCGCGGGCTGCGTAAGCCGCATTTCGCTTACCGGCTGACCGATGAAGCCGAGCGGCTTTTTCCGAAAGCCTATCACGCATTGCTCAATCAATTGCTTGTTGTTTTGAAACTGCGCCTCCAGCCGGAAGAGCTGGAATCTATTCTGCGCGAAGTCGCAGGCGCGCTCGTTGCCAGTCAAAGCGCGAGTCCAAGCGATGAAACCGTCGAGCGCAAAGCGCAAAGAGCAGTCGCCGTGCTGGAAGAATTGGGCGGCGCGTCAAGAATCGAAAAAGAAGACGATAAACTGTTAATTCGCAGTAATAGCGGTTGCCCTTTCTCCGAAGTTGTCTCGGAGCATCCTGAAATTTGCCGACTTGCGGAAGTCTTACTGTCCGAGATTACAGGTTCGGAAGTGCGCGAAACATGCGAGCGAGGAACATCGCCGCAATGCGCGTTTGAAATTATGGCGAGCAAATAAATTCAACAGCTTTGTTTTTAATATGGCGGCTACTGAAATCCTCTTTCCTCAGGTATTTGCCAATAATGATTATTGGTCATTTATACGAAACAACTACCAGTTTGTCATTGTAGATTGCAGCGTAAAGTCTTTGCGCCAAGGTTAAACTCATCAATTTAATTTTCTGATACTGCGCCAGAGCCGCTTGTTTGTCTTTCGTCAAAAGATAAACGTTCCCCAAAAGAAACTGCACTTCGCCGTCGTCTGGATTTAAATTAGCTGCCTGCCGGATTTCGACAATCGCTTCCGAATAGCGTTTTCGTTTGGCGTATGCAAAACCGAGATTGACCAAAATCTCGACGTTGTTTTCATCGAGCCGTTTCGCCTGTTCGAGCGATTCGACGGCTTCTTTATATTTTTCTCGACGGATATATAAACAGCCCAAATTATAAAAAGCAATTGCGTCGTTTGGTTTCAAACGAATCGCTTCTTTGAATTTGTTAAAGGCTTGCGGGTATTGCGCCGTTTCCAGATAAACCGCGCCGAGTTGATTGAACGCCTCGGCGTAGCGGGGAAAAAACTCAATCGCCTTTTGAAAGGCATCGGCGGCTTTGACGTAATGTTTCAAATGAAAATATGCCGTTCCGAGATTGTAAAAAGCCGTCGCATAATTCGGCTGCAAATTTATAGCCTGATTAAACGATTCGATTGCGGCTTCGTATTGTTCGGCTTTTATTTTTGCGACGCCTTGATTATTGAGAGTCACCGCCGTCTTAAGTTTTTCTTGTCCTTGAACAAAGCCCGATAAAAATACGATTGTCAAAATAATTATCAAGCAAGTTTGAAATATTATTTTTGTCATTTCACAATTCCTTTCACTACGAAGTCTTTCGTATTGAGGCTATACGAAGGTTTTCGTAGTTGTCAAGATAAATGTCAATAGCTGTTTCGGATTGTGTGTGGCTTACGCTCAACTTCAATATCGCCTGCCATACTGACTTTTTGATTCAATCCGCACACCTACTTATAAAACGCTCCGAACACGGATTTCTTTACGACAACTCAAAATTTATTCATAAACGGGTCTGCTGTAATGACGTATTGGTGACTTTACGATGACTTTATTATTCTTCCGCAAATTTCGCCGATTTAATGTAATAAGAGGCGGTTTGGCGGTGTTACTATTATGAAAAAACGCGAGCCGTAATTAGCAAGTGGACCCTGCTGCCCCGACAAAAGAAAATCTATATTGTTTCGACGACGTAACGGTTGACGGAGAAAATTTCCGCGTGTGGAAAAACGGGCGCGAAGTTATCCTGACGCCGCGCGCTTTTGATGTTTTGATTTTTTTGCTGCAAAGCGGCGGTCGCGTTGTCGAGAAAAAAGAGCTTTTTGACTCGGTCTGGAAGAATACTTTTGTCAGCGATAATGCTTTGACGAAAATCATCCGAGAAATTCGGCAGGCGATTAATGACGATGCGAGTAAGCCGCGCTATATTGAAACCGTTCCCAAACGCGGTTATCGCTTTATCGGCGAAGTCGAAGAAAAATCAAATCAAACTGGTCTGGAAATCGAAGAAACTCGCCGCGAGCAAATCGCAGTAGAAGGAGAGGATAAACCAGGCGAAAAAACTATGGGCTTGAAACGTCCAATATCTTCGCCTCGTTTCGCTTTTTCAAAAACCGCTTTAGCTTTGTCAATTGCCGCGTTGATTTCAATTTCGGCTCTCGCCGGATGGCTGCTGTTTAGTCAAAAACCAGCGAAAACACCGCGTTCGCCGATTCGTTCAATCGCAGTTCTGCCGTTTAAGCCTCTGAACGCCGACAGCCGGGACGAATCGCTTGAGATGGGAATGGCTGAAACGCTAACCACCAGACTGAGCAATCTCCGGCAATTAGTCGTGCGACCGATCAGCGCAGTACGTAAATTCACCGATCTTCAGCAAGACCCGGTTAAAGCAGGTCAGGAGATACAAGTTGAAGCCGTTTTGGACGGCAGCATTCAGAAAGCCGGCGAGCGCATCAGAGTAACCGCGCGATTGCTCGACGTTCGCAGCGGCGCGCCCTTATGGGCTGAACAGTTTGACGAAAATTTTACCGACATTTTTAAGGTTCAGGACTCGATTGCGGAACGCATAACTAATGCGCTAACGCTTCAGCTAAGCAGGCAGGAGAGAGAACAGTTAGCCAAGCATTACACGGATAACCCGGAAGCCTACGAGCTTTATTTGCAAGGTCAATATCTATATCACAGGAGACCGGAGAACTGGCTGAGGAAAAGTCTTTCGTATTATCAGCAGGCACTGGAAAAAGACCCGAATTTCGCTCTCGCTCACGTCTGGAGCGCGGAATGTTACATAACTCTTAGTCAAAACAAAATTCTGGCACCGGAAGTCGTCCCGAAAGCGAAAGATAGCGTGACGAAAGCTTTAGCCCTGGACGATAATCTGGCTGAGGCGCACAACGGGCTGGCTGAAATAAAATACCAATTTGAATATGACTGGACGGGAGCCGAGAAAGATTTTCAAAGGGCAATCGAATTGAACCCGAACGTCGTAGCGATAAGAATGGGCTACGGCTGGTTTCTGATGACCGCCGGACGTTTTGACGAGGCAAGAACCGAGATGGAAAAAGCGCAGGAACTCGACCCGAACTCGCTCTTCATCCGCCGCGTCAGAGCGCAGCTTTTATACTTCGCGCGGCAGAATGATCAAGCCATCGAAGACTTCCAAAAAATTATCGCCGTCGAGCCGAAGTTCAGTCTCGCTTATTTGCATCTGGCTTATCTCTACGAACAAAAACAGATGTATGCCGAAGCAATCGAAGCATGGCTAAAAACACAGAGCCTTGAGGGCGCGCCACCCGAAAAAATAGAAGAGATGCGCGAGATTTTCAGAACATCGGGATGGCAGGGCTTTCTTCGCAAACTGCTTGAAGGGGCTGAAGAAAGAAATAAAACCAAGCCGGTATCGCCCTTAACATTTGCCGGTATCTACGTGCGGCTGGGACAAAAAGATATGGCTTTTGCCTGTCTGGAAAAGGCTCTCGACGAACGCGACCCTTCCATCGTCCAGCTTAAAATCGAGCCGATCTACGACACTCTGCGCGATGATCAGAGATACGCCGAATTAGTTCGCAAAATCGGTTTGGAGCCGTGAATCTATCTAAGCTGTATATAGCTGCGAACAAGCAGAAGGAACACGAAAGAAAAAAAGGTAAAGATAAATAATTTCTTATTCGTATTCTTTCGTGCTTTTTCGTGGCTAATGTTTTCTGTGACAAAATAATTTCATGACAGAGACTTGCGATGTTGGATCATCGGCAGCGGGCATAATGGGCTGACTTGCGCTTGTTATCTGGCAAAAGCTGAGTTAAAAACCGCTGTTCCTGAACATTGCTAAATTCAGTGGGTGTATCTAACATACTGTAACGAATGCAAATTATAGGACTTCAATTCGATTGCTAAACAAAAATCATAAGTTCTTGACATATCTTTTTTTTTTGTTTAACGTATCAGCGTCAACTCATCTTAAAACTCTCAAAAGGATAAAATTGTTATGCAATTCAAAAAGATCACCGGCTCATTGTTTCTATTCTTGTGTTTAGGGTTAATAGGAACATCTATTTGGTTTTTGTCCGCTCCCGTTAAAGTTTCTGCTAATGATCCTGTTGCAAATTGTACTGCTAAGTGTGGAGGCGGAAGAACCGTTACTTGTACAGGAGATGCCTGTGTTGCCACTGATTATCTAGGCTGTACAGGTGGAACACAGCAACAACCGCAATCAAAACTTTGCCCACAATAATTAGGGAATTAACAGCTTAAGAGGCAATTTCTTTATCTGAATAAAATTCCAAATCACATAAATTTTTACAGAAAATATGTGAGACTTATCTGTTGGCTTCTTATCGTTTCTCGATGGCTGCGATGGGAGCCATCTTTTTCTCCTTTGTGAAATTGCTATGAAATCCTTACAAATTCACCTGCTATTGTTTCTTCTTTTATTATCCGGTTCTGTGAATGCACAACGCAAAAGCGTACCAAAAAACCAGGAGTCTGGAATTGTTCTTCAAGCGCAAAAATTGGCGAGAATTTCATCTCTAAACCAGCAAGTAAAAACAATTGATAGCGCAACCCTAAGAACTTTTCTTCGACTTAAATTATCGGACTTCATTTGGAAAAAGAAATTTATAGATGGGCAGAGTTTAGCGGAAAATATAATTCAAGAATCGGTCGAAGATTTTCAAAAGAACATTACGGAAATACCCGATTTTTATAAAAGCTCGCTTCAAGCGGATATTCTTTCCATATTGAGAATAAACTCGCCTACGCTTTATAAAAAGATTTCGGATAACTTTGATTCGACAAGCAATTCTTTACAAAGCTATAGGCTGGCAGGTGACTACGGTAATTCGGGAATTTTGAATGCTGTTGAAGATGTAAAAAATCGCCTTTTGCCTTCAACAAATCCGGCAGACCGAACAGCTATAATCTTTATAGTGAAAAAACTTTTGTTACAAAATAAAGTGGCGGAAGTAAACTCTATTTTAGAGGCTATTATCGAACGTCAAGAACAATCAATTTTAGATGATTCTAAATTACTGTTTTTTCTGAGCCGAGATTTTATTGCTCAAACAACTCCGATTAGCTTGCAGAAAAGGTTTTTGATAAAAGCTCTTAATAATGGACAAATATTATTGCAAAAACTTAATTCAGGCAATGTGGATCGAGAAACTCATCTAAATGTTTATAATACATTGAGGAACAATCTACAGGAAATTGAAAAACTCCTCCCCTCAGAATATCCTCGAGCGCTTGTGATTGCCTCCGCTTTGCAAAACAAATCATCGCAAAGCGATAAAATCAGACAGGAAATTGCAGAACGAATTGAGCAAAGCAAGGACAAATTACAGCAAACAATTTCAGAAGCCAAACAAGTCGATGACAAAAAAATAAAAAATGACTTATGGCAGGACGCAGCACAACTGGCTTTGAAAGAGAAAAAGTATCAATTATCCATAGATTGCTTAAATGAAATTGAATCCGCTGATCCGGGCTTCGCTTTGTGGCGCGATCAATTTTTAGATGATGATATAACCAAATCTGCATTGGATAACAACGATATTGAATCCGCAAAGTACGCTATCTCAAAAATTGAATCGAAATTGAGAAGCGGAACGGCGCTTTTACAAATCGTCACATATTACTACAAAAACAAAGACGCCCTTCAGTCACAAGCCGTCTTAGCCGAAGCCGTTAAAAGAATCAAAGAAACCGACGATAATCCGCAAAAAGTTAGAGTTTTGTCAGAAGCTCTTAACACAGCCTTGACAGTAAATGATGCAGTGGTTTATGAAATAGCACAAATCGTCGTCAAAACAGTGAATTCAATTCCTTCTCCAAATCTAGAAAACGCGTTAGGAAGCGACGCTCAGAAAAAGTTTGTTGACGAAGTTCAAATGGTAATCATCGCTAACATTTTGCCCGCTTTTCAAGGTCTTGCCAAACAAGATTCTTCGATTGCCCAAAATCTAGCTAACGATCTTCCGCGTGATTATAGAATGGCTGCACTTTGTGGCATTGAAACGGGAGCTTTTTTTGAGAATGTTATTACAAAACCTGTAACAATTCAAAAAACGTCTAAAAATTGAATATAGTTTATATTTAATATGAAAATTTGGTATTTGTGGTTGCTGATAATCGGGTTAGCAACAGTGAACATTTTTTTATTGCGGCAAAACGCACAATTGCGGGATCAAGCCGAAATCCGCAAACCTCCGGCATTGCAAATTGGAGAAACGGTGCAGCCCTTTTCAGGCATCGGCTTAAGCGGTGAGCGAATTGAGATTGATTACTCAAACAATTCAAAAAAGCGACTTTTTTTATATTTCGCTCCGTCTTGTAAATACTGTGGACAACAATTTCCCGATTGGAAAGAAATGCTTAAGCAAATAAGCAGTGACCAAATCGAAGTTTTCGGAATAGTAAGCGAAAATGAGAAACAAAGTGAAGTTGATAACTATTTGCACTCGTTCGATTGCGATTCGGATTCGGCAACCCCGCTGCGCGTTATTTTTGCATCAACCGAGACATTACAAAATTATAAGTTAAATGTGACTCCGACATCGCTTTTAATTTCTCCAAATGGTAAATCTGAAAAAGTTTGGACGGGTAAATGGAATAATAATGAGAAAGAGAATGCTTTCGCTTTAATAAAACAGTAATTTTTGTTGCCATTAATTTTTTTTGTTGGGTAAGCTGTCATTTTGAAATGACAGCTTTTTTATTTAGCTAAAATTAAAGTGATGAAACGATCTGATATTTATGATGTCGCCGTCATCGGGGGCGGGCATAACGGTTTGACGTGCGCTTGTTATCTGGCGAAAGCCGGTTTGAAAGTCGTGGTTTTGGAGCGGCGGCATATTGTCGGCGGCGCGGTTTGCACCGAAGACGATTTGATTCCGGGCTACAAAATTGATGTCGGCTCGTCGGCGCACATTATGATTCATCTGACGCCGGTTGTCGGAGAGTTGGAACTTGAAAAATTCGGTTTGAAATATATTGACTGCGACCCGTTCGCGTTTGCGCCGATGCCGGACGGAAAGGGCGCGATTTATTTCTGGAAAGATGTTGATAAAACCTGCGAATCAATTGCCCGCATTTCGCCGGAAGACGCCGACCGTTATAAAAAATTCGTGACCGAGTGGGAGAAATTAAACGAAGGCGTTTTTGAAGCGTTTTTGAAACCGCCTACCGTTTTTAATCTCGGTCGGCATATGATTTTCGGCACAAAATCGAAAAATCCGGCGGATATGGTTCGCAAATTAATGACGAGCTACGGCGCGCTCGTCCGCGAAACTTTCCGGCACGAAGGCTTGCGCGCGGCAATGGCGTGGCTCGCGGCGCAATCCGGTCCTCCGCCGACAGCAATGGCGAGCGGCGATTTTCTCGGCTGGCATTCGATGATTCATAAAAGCGGCGTCAAACGCCCGGAAGGCGGTTCGGGCGCGTTGACTCAGGCAATGGCGCGATGTTTGGAACATCACGGCGGCGAGATTCGATTAAACGCCGAAGTCGCGCAAATAGAAGTCGCAAACAATGAAACCGGCGGAATAATTCTGCAAAACGGCGAGCGCATCGAAGCCCGGCGTATTGTCTCGAACGCGCACGTTCACACGCTCTTTTTAAAATTGATCGGAAAAGAAAACCTGCCAAACGGTTTGGCTGAAAGAATCGAAAACGTCCGCATCGGCAACGGGTTCGGAATGATTGTCCGCTGCGCCGTTTCGGAATTGCCCGATTATTTAAGCGCGCCGAATGGCGGTGTTTCGAGCGATTGTCATCGCGGTTTGCAACTGATGTGTCCTTCGATGGCTTATCTAGAAAAATCTTACGCCGATTATCTCAACGGCATTCCGTCAAAAAATCCCGGCGCGCTGGCGATGACTTTTTCGAGCGTTGACCCGACGCTCGCGCCCGCAGGCAAACACACGCTTTTTATCTGGGGGCAATATTATCCTTATGAACTGGCAAACGGCGAGAACTGGGAAAACATTCAGGAACGTGAAGCCGATAAACTGATTGAAGTTGTAAACTCTTACGCGCCAAACGTTAAAAATTCAATCATTGACCGTTTGGTTCAATCGCCGCTCGATTTGGAGCAGCGCCTCGGACTGCTGCGCGGCAACGTGATGCACGTCGAAATGGATTTCGACCAGATGTTTCTGTTTCGCCCGCTGCCGGAAATGTCGCAGTACAAAACGCCGATTAAAAATCTCTATCTGACCGGCGCTTCGACACATCCGGGCGGCGGAGTTTTCGCCGCTTCGGGCTATAATACGGCGAAAGTTGTTTTGCGAGATGTAAAGGGCGGCTGGTTTTAATTTTTATTCTTTTGAAGACAAAACAATATTCTTTTCGCGAATTAGTAAATTTTTGGCACTTATGAATATTCTTGTCGCGCGCACTGCCGATGAAATTGCGTTTGCTTACGAAAAACTTTCTGCCGCGACGGAATTGGGCTGCGACACGGAGACTTCGGGTCTGAGCGCGCGGCGCGGGCGGATGCTTTCGGTGCAGTTTTCTGACGGCGAGTTTTCGGTTCTCGTTCCGACCAGCGAAGGTATAGGGCTTGGGAAACTTGCCGACATTTTGGAAAATCCCCAAATTACGAAAATCTTTCACAACGCGAAATTTGATCTCGAATTTTTGCGCGAAAACGGTTTTTATACGCAAAACGTATTCGACACGATGCTCGCTGAAAAGGTTTTGACGCGCGGGGCAGACCAATCGTGTTCTTTAGCCGAAACTCTGTATCGCTATTTCGCGGTTGATTTGGACAAATCGCACCGCGCGACGTTTACAAATAAATTCTGGAACGGCGTTTGGACGCCGGAACTGGTCGAATACGCTTTGAGCGATGTCGTTTATTTGCCCGAACTCAGACGCCGACAGATGTTATGGCTTGAACGTCTAAACCTCGGAGTTAATTACGAAAAAATGATTGCCAGACTTTTTTAATGTGAG
Source organism: Pyrinomonadaceae bacterium (assembly GCA_036387135.1). GTDB lineage: Bacteria > Acidobacteriota > Blastocatellia > Pyrinomonadales > Pyrinomonadaceae > JALZCH01. The sequence continues at coordinate 34,323 of DASVUH010000069.1, forward strand.
TTCGACGGCGGAAATAATTTCACCGCCGAGACGCAGAGACGCCGAGAAAAGAAAATCAAGTGAAATCACTTCTTTTCTATCTCTTTTGTTTTAAACTCAGCGTCTCGGCGGTGAAAAAATCTTTACATCGAAATCAGGTTTTTTAGATTAATTGAATATGCAGGCTTTTAAATTATTAATCGAATATGAAGGCACGCGCTACAGAGGCTGGCAAAAACAGCCGAATGCTAGAACCGTGCAGGGCGAATTGCTGAAAGCGGCAGGAACGGTTTTTCAGGGAAAAGTCGAAATCGGCGGTTCGGGAAGAACCGACGCGGGCGTTCACGCACTCGCACAAGTCGCGCATTTAAAAGTCGTTTCCTCCGGCAAACCGTTTCCGCCGAGAATCGTCCAAAAGCAATTAAACGAGCTTTTGCCGAGCGATATAAACATTCTGCAAGTGCAAAATGAATATCCTCAGTTTCACGCCCGCCACGATGCGGTCGCGCGATATTATCTTTATCAAATCTGCACCAGAAGAACCGCCTTCGGAAAGCCTTATGTCTGGTGGGTGCGAGACAAACTCGACGTTGCCCTGATGTCGCAAGCCTGCCAGATGTTGATCGGCAGAGGCAATTTTCGCTCTTTTTGCGAGGAAGAAGAGAGACAGAAATCAACGATTGTTCAAGTTGACACGGCAGAGCTTGCAGTGTCGGGCAGCCTGATTTTATTCAGAATCGGGGCAAGTCATTTTTTATGGAAAATGGTTCGCAGAATTGTCGGAGTGCTGGTCGAAATCGGGCGCGGAAACATCACCGTTCCTCATTTTCAAAAACTTCTGACCGAGCATTCAAACGAACCCGCCGCGCTGACCGCTCCGCCTTCGGGTTTGTTTCTCGAACACGTTCTTTACAAAAACGACGCGCCGCCGAAAGAGCTTAAACCGTTTTTCCCGATTAGCTAAAAACTGATGGAAAACATTTAATTAGAGGCGTTTAATTAATATCTGAATTTTCCCTTTTTCGCGCCAGAATTAGCGCACTCGCATTTTTTGCGCGCCGCTTTTTCGCGGTCAAAAAATTTGCCGACGGCGTATGCGGCGGGCAGATTGGCGCTTCCGAATTCCAGCCGATTTGCAGATTGAGAAGTCCGCCGAATATAAATCTAACTCTTTTTAGGTTTTCTATCTGGACAAGTTTCGCAATAAGTTTTCTTGAAAGCTAAGATAACAGCTTCGTAATCAGAACTCCCGAAAACGGAATTGTAATTGTGTAATATACAGTGACCAAAACGATTTGGATCAATTGCATAGTATGTTGCTGGACTTTCCGTATGTTTTAAATTTTGGTGTAATTCAATATTTTCACACCAATACAATTGTTCTTTATTAATTTCGCGTGTTGCTATGACATCTTTTTTTATATTAGAAAATCTGTTTTGAGGCAGCCTCAAATTTTCTAGCATGTCTTGAGCAAAGGCTTCCATCTCTTCATCACTACTATTTGCCCATCTCTCATCTAAATCAATAGAGTTTGCTTCATCAATTACCCTATCGAAAATTTTTGAAAGGGGGTTTTCCGCACTTTCTTTCACATGGGCATAGCTCATTTTGCCAGATTTGGCAGACACGTTTGAACGAATTTTATCGGCTTCTTCTATTTGCCCTTTAAGACTCATTAATTCAGCTAAATGGGACTCTGCACGGAATTTCCTTTCATATAAATTTAAATTTGAATATTTCTCTATAGCTTCTTCTAATAATTTTTTGCACTTTTCGAATAAGTCATCTTCGATCTCTTCAAAAGCAACCTCGTTTGACTTTGAGTGAAATTGAATAATCGAAAGTTCGCTTACTATATAAAGAACATTTTCGACAATAATGTCAGCCGCCAAAATTTGATTTTTGGTTTTTTCAAAAATTTCTTTAAGTTCTTTTTTCCATCTATGAACTCTTTTTCTATGAGCCAAAATTAACGTTGCTACATCTTTAACTAATTCATTTGTATCTCTGTAAAAGTTTAAGCCTTTCCTTATTGAAACATTAGACATATCTACGGATAATTCTTTAATAATTGTTCCAAGTTCAGCCTCTAAAATATGATAATTAAACTGCAAAATATTTTCGTCTAGTAATTCACCTGATGGAAGTTTTTTAACCTCATCTCTTAATTGAGTCACTAATTCTTTGCGCCGTGCTAGATTTCCTTCGCTAAGCAACAATCTATGAATATAATCAAAGCGAAATGATGAGAATTTTTCGGGGGCGCTTTTTTGGCAATCTCTTTTAATTTTTCAGTGTGTTCTTTAGAATTAATATTGCCTAAACGGTAATCGCAAGAAGATTCCAACCAATCAACAATTTGTTGGTCCTTTTCGGATAATTCCTGGCTACTTATTGTTAGGAACGTAATAGTTTCTTTTGCAGTGTGATAGCGTCCAGAATAATATTCAGCATAAGCTCTAACAGTCAGAACGGATGATTTTTCTTTGTCTTCCGCATCAAGAAGATTTATCTTATGGAGAATTTCCTTTCTATAACCTTCATTTACTAAATTAATTCCAAAACTGTTAATTAAATTTAGGATTTCCTTTTTATCTGTTATTTCGAGAGTATTAGAGTTAATTTCTACTAAAACATTTGGGGCTTGAGCTAGTGCAAGTGTTTCATTTAACTCTCTACTAAATAAACTTTGTTTTACTATTTGTTCTCTTATTTCATCTAATTTTGCTGAATCCAAAACATTATTGAATCGTAAAGTTATAGTTTTTTGTTTAATCCAATCTGAATTTTCTTCTTCTAGCCGTTGGAATTCATTTCTAGCCCAAACAAACCGAAACTCGTTTTGAGGTTCAATATAGAGTATGTAAATCGAGATAGGATTATTGAGAAGATAATTAAGATTACTAGTATCAACTTGTAGCGAGTAGCTGCCATCTTTGTTGGGTTCAATTGAACGTGTTCCTTTTAACTGAATTTGTGAGCGAAAATTTGTTGCAGTACCATTTTCTAAAATCTCAAGAGACGCATCAACACCATAATCCTCTATTCGCTCATCTCTTAAACAGAATCTGTTCTTCGGCAAAAATGAATTCAATGCATCCAAACTGTTGGTTTGAATTTCACTGTTTTCATCTACTTTAGGAAGGTTTTGTAAGTAACTACCTCTTTTATTCATAGATTTATATCTTGAATTTCGGTTTCGATGGAGTCAGTAGCATTTTAAAGTTTTCGATTGCTGCTTTCAAAACATTTTCGATAAATTCAGTTTTGCCTTCTGTGTACGCTTCGCGGTTTTCGCGGTGTGTCTGCACCAGTTCGCGTTTGAGGTTTTCGTATTGGGCGGCTATTTGCGGATTGGCGCGCAGGTAATCTCGAAACAAGAGATGATTTCGCCATAAATCGCTTTCGTAATGGACGACGTGAAGATGATGTGTGCGGCGCGGCGAGCCTTTTCTGAAATAATGGCGATTGAGGATGCCGTTTTCGCCGCGATAAACATAGTCTAAGTTTTCAAACGGTTTGATGATTTGCTCGACATCGGCGATTTCACGCACGGCGAGCGCTATGTTAATTATCGGTTTGGCGGCGATGCCGCAGATGGCGGTGCTGCCGATGTGTTCGACGGCGAACGCGTGTTTGCCGGCAGCTGATATTAATTGCTGTGCTTCGGCGGCAAAAAGCTCGTGCCATTCTTCGCGGTGCGGCGAGAGCTTGACCGCACCTTTTTCTAATCCGAGCATCTTATTCTAAAACCGCTGGACCCCGGGAGTTGTCCAGAACAATTCGCCATCCTCCGTCGGTTTGTTTACGCAATGTTCCGCCAAGCTCGCCACTTCTGCCGCTAATTTATCCGGGTCAACGGGTTTTGGGATGTGTGTTTGAAAACCTGTGTCGAGCGCGCGAAGCCGATCTTCTTCTCTGACATACGCGGTTAGAGCCGTTGCGGGAACGCCGCCTTCTTCCGGTTTTAAGGCGCGAATTTTGCGAATCAGCGAATAACCGTCTTCGTTGGGCATTCCCAAAATAATCAGCGAGGTCAGGTCGAGACTGAATGAGAAAAGCCGCGAAATCGTAATTGTAGTCAGCAAAACGAGGGCAAACGCCCCTAATGCCAATCCGTACCGACCCGCGATTGATAGAAAATTTTTCAACATTGTTGCCCGGTTGCTTCGAGCTTAGTACGGCTTGATATACTACACTTTCGACATTTATAAGCAAAATTATTCAGTAATAAAAACAACATTACCAGCGATGATAAGCGGGATGCCCCGGTTTGACAGCGACGAATGTGCCTCGACAAGTGGCGCAGATTTCGCCGCCCGCTTCAAGCTCGGATTCAACAATGGCTTTTCTTTCCGACGATTCGACGACGCGGGCGCGCAAAGTGATTGCGCCGTCAAGCGGAATCGGGCGCAAAAGTTTAACCGAATATTCGGCTGTGACGGTGCAATCGGGTGCGTCTTTGTTGTTCTTTTTCATCAAATGATAAGCGGCAGCCCAGTTTGAATGACAATCGAGTAAAGTTCCGGTGATTCCGCCGGAAAGCATTCCGGGAAAGGCTTCGTGATGTTTTTCGGCGCGCCATTCAGCAACGGTTTCCGCGTCGCTCGCGGCAAAACTGCGGATTCGCAAACCTTTTTCATTGGAAACACCGCATCCGAAGCAAACGCCTGCGGGCGCGTAAGTTTCCTGCAAACTTTTTTCGTCGGTCATAGCGGCAAATATTAACACAAATAAAAAAACCTTTCGGAATATTCCAAAAGGTTTTTTGCGGGTGAGGACAATTGTAAAATGTTTAAATTACCAGGACAAAGCTAATTTCGGCGCGCTTTTCTTTTGCAAAAGTTTTCGCATTTTAAGACGCGCTTTGTGCAATTGCGATTTGGAAGTTCCCACCGAACAACCTAAAATTCTCGCTACTTCTTCGTGTTCGTAGCCTTCGATGTCATGCAGCACGAAAACGTTGCGATAACCCGGAGGAAGCTGCTTGATTGCATTATCAAGCGCGATTTTGTCAACCACCGGCATTTTTTGCGCATTCTCCGTGCCGTGAACGATTTGCACCGGAGTTTCGCCTTCTTCCGTCGTTTTTTCGTATTTAACCGAGCGTTTGCGGAAATGCATCAACACCTGGTTAACAGTCATTCTATGAAGCCAAGTTGTAAAAGCAGAATCACCGCGGAAACTGCCGATTTTTCGATAAAGCTGAATAAAAACTTCCTGAGTTAAATCTTCAGCCTCGGTCGGGTTTTGCAGCATTCTGAGGCAAACGCTGTAAACGCGCCGATGATGTCTTGAGTAAATTTCTTCAAAAGCAGTCAGGTCGCCGTTTGAAGCACGCTGCGCCAAGGTGAAATCGGTGCTGGCGTCATAATTAATTTCTTCGGTTTCTTGAGTTTCTCGTTCGATTTTTTCCACATCGCCGCCCACGGCGGGCGTCGCATCTTGTAAAACCGGAAATGTTAATGTATTCATCATTTTTCGTATTCCCCTTGCTGGTTCTTGTAGTAGCAATATTTATGCCACATGGTAAATTACGTTCCAGACACAAAACTGGTTTTTAATTACACGCCTTAACTTCAAATTAGTTCCAGCGAACTTTAACGAAAGTCTTTCATCTAAACCAAAGCGTATAACGCCTGACTTATTTGACACGCGGGGAACTTTTTTGTTCCCGCCGCGTCAAAATATATCAATGTCCCGTGTTTGATTGTTCCAGATGGGAGACACACAAGAAACGTGAGAAAATTTTTACTGTCGCTGATTGTTTTAACTTTGCTTTCTATCGCAGCTTTGGCGCAGAACCAAAGTGTCGAAATTTCATCTCCGCAGACGACGAAAGTCGAATTGGCTGACGACGGCATTCCGGTTTTAGTCAAGCATTTGCCCGATTGGGAAACGGCGCAAAAACGCGCACGGCTTGCGACAAATTTGCCGGAATTGCAGAGCGCGGCGGGAAATCGTCCGATTTTGGAAACCACCGATTTTATAGGCGGAGTCGAAGCGGTCGCGGCGAGCTACGATGAGGGAAAACTGGTCATCGTCGAGTATCCGACGGCGCAGGGCGCGGTTGAGGCGGACGCCGAAATAAAAGAAAAATTAAATGATTCGCCGCAAACAATTTATCGAAAAGTCGGAAATTACTCTGTGTTTGTTTTCGATGCGGCGGATGAACGCGCGGCAAACAGTCTGATTGACAAGGTTGCATACGAAAAACAAGTTCAATGGCTCAGCGACAACCCGATTCCGCTGCTGAAAGCGCAGCGCGCATACGCCGTTACTACGTCGGATATTATCCTGGTTACGTTTAAAGCAATCGGAATTGCGGTTGTCGCGGCTTTCTTTATCGGCGGAATTTTCGGAGCTGTTATATTCCGCCATCGCAGACGCGGGCAGGATTCAGCCGACATCTTTACGGATGCGGGCGGAATGATGCGCCTGAATTTAGACGAATTAACGCCGCAAACAAACCCTGCTCGCTTAATCGGAGACGGACAATAGTCTAAAGAATTATTGAAACGCAGAGGCGCCGAGACGCAGAGAAAAATAAAACGGAGATTTTAAGAATCTTTTAATCATTTTCTCTGCGTCTCTGCGTTAAAATTGTAGTCAAGGCAAAGCGGCAATTAGTTTTTCGATTTCTTCGCGCGTGTTGTAAATATGCGGTGCAATGCGCAGACGGTCGCCGCGCGGTGCGACGATGATGTTTTGGCGCTGGAGATGTTTGTAAAGCCGCATCGCTTCGACGCCGTTTCGGCTGCGGATACAGACAATCGGCGATTTTTCGTTTTCACGACGCGAGCTGACTAATTCATATTTTTCTTTGTCCAAACTTTCGCATAGAAAATCGCCCAAACCGAGCAAATATTTATTTATTCCCGCAACGCCCAATTCGGTTAACAATTTCAGATTCGCTTCGAGCGCATAAAAAAGCGCGGAGGCAAAAGTTCCGGTTTCCCAGGCGAGCGCGCCCGGTTTAAATTGCTGTTCAAAATTTGAATAATCTTCCGGCTGCTCGACGCTGATCCAGCCGACGAGCGTCGGTTCGATTCGCGCCCGCGCGCGGTCGGAAAGATAAATGTAACCGATTCCTTCGGGCGACATCAGCCATTTGTGGCTGGCTCCGGCGGCGGCGTCAATCAAATCCGCCTCGACATCAATCGGCACAACGCCCGCCGCTTGAATCGCGTCAACGATTAATAAAGCGTCAACGGCTCGCGCCGCTTCGCCGATTCTTTTTAAATCCGCTCGAAAACCCGAAGCGTATTGAACCGCGCTGATTGCGACGACGCGGGTTTTTTCGTCTATTAAAGAAATGAATTCGTCCGAATCAATGCGCCCATTTTCGCGTTCCGGGCAAAAACGCAATTCGACATTTTCGGTGTCGCGGATTCGCCGCCAGGCGTAAACGTTTGAAGGAAACTCGTTTTGAAAAGTGACTATGTTATCGCCCGCGTTCCATTTTAAACCGTTGGCGATTGTCGAAAGCGCGTCGGAAGTGTTTCGCAAGAAGGCGATTTGTTCCGGTTGCGCATTGATTAAACCAGCGAGAAGGCGTCGGCAATTTTCCTTGCGCCCGACCCATTGACGATAGTTGCGCGAGCCGTACATTTGAACGTCTCGAAGCTGTTCGTTGATCGCCTCGATTGCGATTGTCGGCGGAGGCGAGACCGCCGCGCTGTTTAAATAGATGTATTCTTTGGTAATCGGAAACAACCGACGTATTTCTTCGTTCATCTGAAACGTGCCGAAGGGTGAAAATCTGTTAAAATAATCTTTTGACAAATTGGCACGAAAATCGCTAATTTGGCAAACTAAAGACGGTGGCGGATCGAGTTTAAACGCCCGTTTTTTAAGATTATAAAAGTTTTATGTTTAATAACCCAAAAGACCGGGTTCCTCAATTCGGTTTAATGCTGGCGGAAGACGACCAGATTATTGATGTTCAACAATTGCGTCGCGAAACCAGACGCGGTTTGTGGTCTGAAGTCGGAGTTTTCGTCCGCGACATTTTGTTTGCGCTCTGCGTGATGATTTTAATCGGCGTGTTTATCGTCCAGCCCGTCGCGGTCGAAGGCACTTCGATGCTGCCCGAACTGCACAACGGCGAGCGTCTGCTGGTTAATAAATTGATTTATTACAAATCCGACGCGCTCAAAGAATACGGTTTTCCCGCGCTCGAACGCGGTGATGTCGTCGTTTTCTGGTTTCCGAATAATCCCGATCAAAGTTTCGTCAAGCGCGTCATCGGTTTGCCGGGCGAAACCGTCGAGATGAGGAGCGGCGTGTTTTATATTGACGGAAAAGAATTGAAAGAGCCGTATTTAGACCCCGAACACAACACGGCGCACATCAGTATGCCGCCGAAAAGGGTTGATGCGCATTATTATTTCGTGGTCGGCGACAACCGCGATAATTCTTACGATTCGCGCAATTGGGGACTTGTGCCGGAAAAATACATTTACGGCAAAGCGATGTTTCGCTATTATCCGCTCAACGGTTTCGGGTTTATCACGCACGGCAAAACCGAGTTCAACGGGGCAGCGGCTTCCGGCAATCCGAGTTCTTTCGCGGACTCGCCAAACGAATACATTTCAAGATAATTTAAAAAAACAACGCCGACCGAAAAAGTCGGCGTTTTTAGTAAAAATGAATTTATCAAAAACTGCTTTGCTTGTTTTGGAAGACGGACGCGCGTTTCGCGGTCGCTCGTTCGGTTTTGACGGCGAGATGTGCGGCGAAATCGTTTTTAACACTTCGATGAGCGGTTATCAGGAAGTTTTGACCGATCCTTCCTACGCCGGACAAATCGTTTGTATGACTTACCCGCTGATCGGCAATTATGGCGTTAATGCCGAGGACGCGGAATCGGCTCGCCCCTGGGTTTCCGGTTTCGTAGTCCGCGAAGCAAGCCGCATCGCTTCAAACTGGCGCGCGGAAGAAACGCTCGATTCATATTTAAAACGCTGGAACATCGTCGGCATCGAACACATTGACACGCGCGCTCTCGTTCGCCACATCCGCGACAAAGGCGCGATGAGCGCCTGCATTTCTTCCATTGATTTAGACGAAACGAGCTTGCTCGAAAAAGCCAAAAATTCCGTTCCGATGACTAATCGAGATTTGGCGAGCGAAGTGACGACCGATGAGCCTTACGAATTTGCACCCAAAGGCGACGAGCGTTTTCACATCGTCTGTTACGATTTCGGAGTTAAGAAAAACATTTTGCACGAGCTGGCGGATCTCGGCTGCCGCGTCACGGTCGTACCGGCGGATACATCCGCGCAAGCGGTTCTTGAATACAAACCCGACGGCATTTTTCTCTCAAACGGTCCGGGCGATCCGGCGGCAATGAATCAGGCAGTTGAAGAAATCCGCAATCTGGCAAATTCCGGCACGCCGACTTTCGGGATTTGTTTCGGGCATCAGCTTTTAGGACGCGCTTTCGGCGGCACGACTCACAAATTGCTTTTCGGTCATCGCGGCGGAAATCAGCCGGTCAAAGATTTGCGCGCCGGAAACATTGAAATCACTTCGCACAATCACGGTTTCGCCGTCGTCGCCGAAAGCCTACCGCCCGAAGTCGAAGTCACGCACATCAATCTCAACGACAACTGCTGCGAAGGAATGCAGCATAAAACTTTGCCCGTCTTTTCCGTGCAATATCACCCGGAAGCCGCGCCCGGTCCTCACGACGCCGCGCATCATTTTCGCCGTTTTATCGAATTGATGGAACGCTCGCGGAATTAAGAAGAGGAGAAAAGGAGAAAAGGAGAAAAGGAATTGAAGGATTTTTGTCATTGTTTCCTCTTCTCCTCTTCTCCTCTTCTCCTCTTCTAATCTACTCAGATTGTTTTTCCTCGATTCGGGCTTTCATATCAATTTCTTTTAATTTTTGCGCCGCGACTTCAACCGCCTGATCGGTTTTCCCTTCATCGAGCAATTCTGCAACGATTCCCCGGCTGCCGCGATGTTCGAGCAGATGCCGATAAGTGACCGTAATCATAGCGACGACCGGAATCGCCAGAAAAATTCCGGTCGCTCCGGCAAGCTCGCCGCCGCCCAAAATAGCTAGAATAATTGCCAGCGGATGCAAATGGATGCCTTCGCCGACAATTCGCGGATAAAAAACGTAATCCTGCAAGATTCGCAAAACTCCGAGAAAAATGACGACCGCAATTGCTTCGCCCGAAGATTCCAACCCGGCAATCGAAGTTGCCAGAACGGCGATGGAGAGCGGACCGACCATCGGAATAAATTCGGCGACGGCGGCAAGCAAACCGAGCAGGAGAGCATAATTAACGCCGATAGCATAAAAACCGATGGTGCAAACTGTGCCGATCAGAAAACAGGAAATAAGCTGCGCCCGCATATAAGCGCGCAAAGTTTTGTTGATGTCCTGAAAAAACAGCTCGGCGCGCCCGCGCATTCGCCCGCGCGGAAACGCCCGGACGGCGGCGAGCCGAAACAAATCGGCGTCTCTCAGAACAAAAAAACCGAGAATCGGAATTAAAACCAGCCAGGGCAAAAATGTCACCGAACTGAGCAAAATATTTCCGATTTCAGCCGTCGCATATTCGCCCATTGACGACGCGACTCTGGTTACGCCGTCCTGCAATTCCTGTCTAATCGCGGGCGGAATCCCTAGACGCTGATAACGCCGGTTGATTTCATCAAAGCGTGTGCGAATCGTTTCCGCGTAGGTCGGCGCTTGCTGCGCAAACTGCGTTACCTGTTCGCTGATAAGGGGGAAAAGATAAGCCGCCGACGCCCATAAAACCGCAAAAATAAAAAGATAAGTGATTCCGATGGCGAGCGAGCGAGGCATCCAGCGCCCGGCGTTCCGCTCCACAAAAGGACGCTGAATCATTTCAATCAGCGGCGCGACCAGATAAGCGAAGAAAATCGCTAAAACAATGAGCAGAATCAATCCGCTCAGCCAGTAAACCATAAAGCCGAGAATCAAAACGATCAGCAAAATCCCCAAAATCGTCACAACAATGCGCGTAATCGCGCGCACCGACGGATTAAACTCGGCTTGTTCGAGCGGCGAAATATCCGCCATGCCGTTTGTTTCGTCTGCGACTCGCTGTTCCGGCTTGTCAATCATAATTGGCGAGCGATTTTAATCGTCAAATTCTTCGGGCGTGCCTGCGGCGGCGATTCTCACGTCTTCGTTTTCAAAAACCCTTGCGCGCCAATCGTCGAGCGAATCAACCAGCCGCAAAGCGACCTGCGGATGCGCTGCGTTGCGTTCGAGCCGCAAAACTTCGGCTTCGGCGGCGGCAATTTGTCCTTTTCCCTCGACTTTAAAAATAGCGAGCTGCACTTTGGTGCCGACGCGCGGCAGACGTTTGGGCAAATGCACCAGAGTTCCGTCAACGCCGACGTTTTCCGTCATTCCTTCTTCCAGCACGCTGATTCCCGTTTCATCCGTCCATTCGACTTTAATCGGCAGGGAAACGACAAACCGCGAGCTAATTCTTCTTTCTGCTTCCAAATTTTTTGTCATTTTTTTTGCTGCTAACGCCATATGACGGCGACGCTTGCGAATAATACGCGAAAACAGTGAATTTAGTCTATAAAAATTCGCGTCCACAATTAGTAGATAGTACGTATTTTATTCATAAATTTGGAGACCGGATGTTGTCATTAATCACCCACTTGCAAAAAAATGGATGGAGTGCGCTGGACACAGCCCAATTAGTTGTGGTACGTTCAAAAAGTATTTTGTGGACTGGAACGGTTCGCGGGGTACATTCCTAATCTCGACACGACAATCAGAGACTTCTTCGTTTTTTAAGAGTCTGGCTTTGGCTGACCCGATTAACTTCCTATGAGCCGAAGTTGCAAACCGCTTTTTTAGCTGTTTCCTGTATTGGATCGCGTCGTTGGAAGTTCAATAAACCGAAAAGGAGAAACCCAATAGTGAAAACGACCAGAAACTTTGTTTTTCTGACAATTACTTTTGCAGTTTTAGCTGCATTGCAATTCCCTCAAAGAGAATTCGCGCAAACATTAAACGGCGAAATCGCTAAAATCGAAGCAAAGGCTTCAACAACAGGAGCGACTTTCGTAAAATCAATCACCGAAGACAAATCTTCAAAAATCCAACCCGTTAAAATCAAAGATAGTAAAGAAAATCTGAAAACCGAAAGCGTTTCGGCAAGCAAATCTGCCGGTGTTTTTAAAAGCGGTTCAGCCGCTGCCGGGGCTTATAGCGCAACGGCTTATTGCTTAAAAGGAAGAACCGCAACCGGTTCGGGCGTCCGTCGCGGAATCATCGCCGCCGATCCGCGCGTTTTGCCGCTCGGCACGCGCGTATTAATCAGCGCAGGCGCTTGGAGCGGAACTTACACGGTCGCCGACACGGGCGGTGTGATTAAGGGACGCAAAATTGACCTGTGGGTTCCAAATTCTTCCGAAGCGGCTCGGTTTGGTCGCCGCAAGGTTCATTTAACGGTTTTGGGCAGATAGTTAAAAACTGAATTTTATCAAAACTTTATTTACAGCCGCTTTCGTTAAAGCGGCTTTTTCATTTTCGGGCGATTTGTTTTAATTTAAAATCAGATGAACAAAAAAAATGAAACTCAGGTCGGTGACGCCGCGCCGGATTTTGAATTAAAAGACGCCGCCGGAGCGAGCTGGCGTTTGTCGGAACAGCACGGAAAAACCGTTGTTTTGCTGTTTTATCCCGGCGACAACACGCCGGTCTGCACGAGCCAGCTTTGCTCTGTGCGCGATCATTGGTCGGATTACCAGGCGACGGGCGCTGAGGTTGTGGGCATTTCGACCGATTCCGTTCAATCGCATGAAAATTTCGCCGCAAAACATCAATTACCGCTCCGGCTTCTCGCCGATGAACGCGGAGAAGTTATCAAATTGTTCGGCGTCAAATCGTGGCTTCCGAATCGGTCGGCGCGCGCCGTTTTCGTGATTGATAAAAAAGGCGTTATTCGTTATCGCAAAGTACAGGCTTTAAGCATTATGCGCCCGAAAGACGACGACGTTTTGGCGGCAATAAAAGAAAGTGAATAGTAAATAGTAAATAGTGAATAGTCGCTTTGTTTTGATAAACTACGGTTTACGATTCACTATTTACTATTCACGAGGAAAAAAGATGGGAATATTTTCAGGTAATAATTTTAAATGCGCTCGATGCGGGCGCTCCGCCGCGCCGCTCGGTTACGCGCCGATTCCGACCGAACTCGGTCAGCGCGTCGGGACGGAAGTTTGCGCCGATTGCTGGCGCGAGTGGGTGCAAAAACAGCAGCAATTAATTAATCATTTCGGGTTGGACGTTTCCAATCCCGACACACACACTTTTTTGTTCGATCAAATGAAAATCTTCTTTTTCGACGAAGGCGTTGACCTCGCCAAAATTGATACGAACAAAGAAGGCTCGGTTCAGTGGTAAAGAAGTAAATTTAAATAATTGCCCGCAAAAGAAACTGAAGAATCAAATCGTTTTCGTTTGATTCAAGTCTTTCGCGGGCAATTTTCTTTTAGTTAAGCCAAACTCTTTGCATCGCGCGAAACGTAGATTTGTTGAATCGAAATTATTATCGAAAATATTGATTATATAGGTTTGGACAAAAACTATGTTTTGGAAGAAATTCATTTTACTCGCTTTTTCTCTTTTTCTCGTCGTCGGAGTCGAAGCTCAAAAAACCGCCGCGCCGGAATTTACGGGCGCAACAGGCTGGCTCAATACCGATAAGCCTTTGACGCTCGGTGAGCTGCGCGGCAAAATCGTGCTGCTCGATTTCTGGACTTACGGCTGCATCAACTGCATTCATATCATTCCAGACCTCAAAAAGCTCGAAGCGAAATATAAAAACGAACTCGTCGTGATCGGCGTGCATTCGGGCAAATTCGACAACGAGCGTGACACGGAAAATATTCGACGGATAATTTTGCGCTATGAGCTTGAGCATCCAGTCGTCAACGACGCGGATTTTAAAATCTGGAATCGTTACGGCGTCGAGGCTTACCCGACGCAGGTTTTGATTGATCCGGCGGGAGACGTGGTCGGTGTGGCAGTCGGCGAAGGGCAGTTTCGCGGGCTGGACGAGAGAATTCAAAAAACAATCAACGATTTTAGCGGCAAAATAAACGAAAAGCCTTTGGAATTTAAAACCGAATTAACAAAGCTCGCCGATTCGCCGCTGCTTTTTCCCGGCAAAATTTTGGCTGACGCCAAAGCGAATCGTCTTTTTATTGCCGATTCAAATCACAATCGAATCGTCGCCGCCGCGCTTGACGGCGCGCTCTTGCAAACAATCGGAAACGGAAACGCCGGTTTTACGGACGGAAGTTTTGAAACGGCGACGTTTCGCAAACCGCAGGGCTTGGCTTTTGACGGCGCAAATCTTTATGTCGCCGACACCGGAAATCACGCGATTCGGCTCGTTAATTTTGAAACCAAAACCGTCGAAACAATCGCCGGAACCGGCGAGCAGGGACATTTTCAGCCTGCCGGCAAAGCGCGTTCGACTGCGCTCAACTCGCCCTGGGATTTGCAGCTTGTCGAGCGCGAATTATTCGTTGCGATGGCGGGCAATCATCAAATTTGGCGAATGGATTTAACCAAAAACGAAATCGCCGCGTTTGCCGGTTCGGGACGCGAGGCGCGCGAAGACGGCAGCCTGACCAAATCGGCTTTCGCGCAGCCTTCCGGTTTAGCCTTTGACGGGAGATTTTTGTATGTCGCTGACAGTGAATCGAACATTATTCGAGCTATTGATTTAAAGATAAAAGCGGTCAAAACTTTAGTCGGCGGTGATTTATACGAGTTCGGCGACACGGACGGCACAGGCGACGAAGCGCGTTTGCAGCATCCGCTTGGCATCGTTTCTTCGGGCAAAAATATTTTTATTGCCGATACTTACAATCATAAAATAAAAATTCTAAATCCAACCTGGCGCGCCGTGCGAACATTCGTCGGAAACGGAAAACCGGGCGGAGAAAACAGCTTGAAAGCCGCTTTTTACGAACCCGGCGGAATCAGCGCGGCAAACGGAAAATTGTTCGTCGCGGATACGAATAATCATTCGATTCGTTTAATTGATTTAAAAACGCGAGCCGTTTCGACTTTAAAAATCAACGGTTTGCAATCGCCGAAAAACAACCACAAGAGTAAAGCGGCGAAACTATCAACTATCAACTATCCGCTATCAACTATTTTGCAATGACAAACAGTTGATAGTTGATAGCGGATAGTTGATAGTTCGATTCAACATATCCGGGCGATTTTCTTCGGTTGAATCAATCTTTGTAAAACCGCTAAACTAAATTAAACGAACTGTTTTGTCGCCAGCGCAAATGTTGAAACGAATTCGTTTCAACTTTGGCGCTGGCAAACTTTAACGAAAATTTTGTGAGCGAAAAACTCAAAATTGCAATTCAGAAATCCGGTCGCTTGAGCGATGATTCGGTAAAAATGCTTAAGGAATGCGGCGTGCATTTTCAAAGCGGATTGGGAAAACTAAAAGCCGAAGCGGAAAATTTTCCACTCGAAATTTTCTTTCTGCGCGACGACGACATTCCCGAATACGTCGCCGATTCGGTCGCCGACATGGGCATTGTCGGCGAAAACGTTTTGCTCGAAGCCGGAACGAAAAATCTGCAGACAATCGAAAAACTGGGTTTCGGCAAATGCCGTCTTTCGCTCGCCGTTCCGCGCAGTTTTCGTTATGACAAAACCTCCGATTTAAAGGGGAAACGAATCGCTACAAGCTATCCGCGAATTTTGGGCGAATTTCTCAAAAACAAATCAATCGAGGCGGAAATTCACACGATTAGCGGCTCGGTCGAAATCGCGCCGGGAATCGGTTTGGCGGAAGCGATTTGCGATCTTGTCAGTTCGGGCAGCACGCTTTTTACGAACGGTTTGCGGGAAGTCGAAACCGTTCTTCAATCCGAAGCCGTTTTAGTTTCGCGCGAAAATCTTCCGGGAAATTTGCAGGCGATTTTGGACAAGCTGCTCTTTCGCATTAAAGCCGTTAAAGCGGCGAAAAACAACCGTTATATTTTGCTCAACGCGCCGAATTCGCAGCTTGATAAAGTAATTTCTCTCCTGCCGGGAATGAAAAGCCCGACCGTTTTGCCGCTTGCCGTCGAAGGCTGGAGTTCGGTTCACTCAGTCGTTGAAGAAAACGATTTTTGGGAAATTGTCGAGAATCTCAAAGCCGCCGGAGCCGAAGGAATTCTCGTGCTTTCGATTGAGCAGATGATAAAATAAATGAAAACTGAGAGGTGAGAACTGAGAACGGAGAATATTAATTCTTTCGTTCTTCATTCTCCGTTCTCAGTTCTCCATTTTAATGCAAGTTATTCGTTATCCCGAAAAGTCAGATTGGAAAGATATTATCGCGCGCCCCGCCTTTGAAACCGCGAGTCTGGAATCAGTCGTTTCCAGCATTTTGGACGACGTAAAATTAAACGGCGACACTGCTTTGCGGTATTACACTGCGAAATTCGACAAAGCCGAAATCGAAAATTTCGCAGTTTCCGAAACTGAATTTGAAGAAGCGGAAAATTTAATTTCAGCCGAATTAAAACAGGCTATTTTTCACGCCAAAGAAAATCTCGAAATTTTTCACGGCTCGCAAATCGAGAAGCCTGAAAGAATCGAAACCACGCCGGGCGTCGTTTGCTGGCGAGAATCGCGCGCGATTGAACGAGTCGGGCTATACATTCCGGGCGGAACTGCGCCGCTTTTTTCCACGGTTCTGATGTTGGCGATTCCGGCGCGCATTGCGGGCTGCGGCGAAATTGTTTTGTGTTCGCCGCCTGATTCAACCGGCAAAATTCATCCGGCGATTTTGTTTGCCGCGCGCGTCTGCGGCACGACGAAAGTTTTCAAAATCGGCGGTGTGCAGGCAATTGCGGCAATGGCTTACGGAACGGAAACCGTTCCGCAGGTTTATAAAATATTCGGTCCGGGAAATCAGTTTGTCACCTGCGCCAAACAAATGGTCGCGCGTGAAGGCATCGCTCTTGATATGCCCGCAGGACCTTCGGAAGTGGCTGTTTTAGCGGATGAAACGGCTGTTCCGGCATTTGTCGCAGCCGATTTGCTTTCGCAAGCCGAACACGGCGCGGACAGTCAAGTTTTGTTTGTGACGATTGAAGAAAAAATGATCGAGCCGGTTTTGCGGGAATTGGAAAGCCAGTTAAACCGTTTGCCGCGCCGCGATTTGACCGCGCAGGCACTTGAAAACAGCCGCGCGGTTTTGGTCAAAAACACGGACGAGGCAATTGAGCTTTTAAATGAATACGCGCCGGAGCATTTGATTTTAGCTTGTCAAAACGACGAAGCGATTGCGGCAAAAGTCCTCAATGCCGGTTCAGTTTTTCTGGGAAATTACTCGTGCGAATCGGCGGGCGATTACGCTTCCGGCACGAATCATACTTTGCCGACAAACGGCGCGGCGCGCGCGTTTTCGGGAGTTTCGGTTGACAGCTTCGTCAAAAAAATCACTTTTCAAAAACTTTCGGCTGAAGGCATCAAAAATCTAGGCGCAACGATTGAAGCGATGGCACAGGCGGAAGGCTTGGAAGCGCACAAAAACGCCGTCACTTTGCGTCTGAAAGAATTAGGCAGGAAAGCTGCGGTTTAAAAAGAAATGACATTATTGAGAAAAAATCAGAACAACACGCCCCTCGCTTTGAAATTAAAAGCGGTGCGCAACCATTTGCTGAAATTGCACAAAACTTTGCTCGAACACGAAAAAGCGAATTACGAAGCCGTCAACGGGCAAATCGCCAGCACCGGCGTTTATTTACGATTAGTGCTGGACGATCCGTATTTCGCCTGGCTGCGGATTTTGTCCGGTTTGATTGTCGAAATTGATGAGGCTTTTGACGCTGACGAGCCTATGACGGATGAAATTGTGTATATTTTCGGCGACCAAATTCGGGAAATGTTAATGAGGGGCGACGCGGAGAATGATTTTGCCAGAAAATACACGCTCGCGCTCGAAAACTCGCACTCAGCGGTTATGCAGCATTCTGGAATTGCCGATCAGCTCGCCGAAATCAAGCGATGACGTTTAATCTCGAAAAGTTAGTGCGGGAAAACGTCAAAAATCTCGTGCCTTATTCGTCCGCCCGCAAAGAGTTTGCGGGCGCGGCAGAGATTTTTCTCGACGCCAATGAAAACAGTTTCGGCTCGCCGACCGAAAAATCTTTTAATCGTTATCCAGATCCGCTGCAAACGAAAATCAAAGAGCGAATCAGTGGTTGGCGCGATTTGTCGCACGAACAAATTTTCATCGGAAACGGCAGCGACGAAGCGATTGATTTGCTGTTTCGCGTTTTTTGCCAGCCGGGAAACGATGAAATTATTACAACGCCTCCGACTTACGGAATGTATGAAGTTTCGGCAAACATTAATGATGTCCGAGTGAAAAAGGTTTTGCTCTCGCCGGATTTTGAGCTTTCGGCGGAAAAAGTTTTGGACGCCGTTTCGGAAAACACAAAGCTGATTTTTCTTTGCTCGCCGAACAATCCGACCGGAAACAGTTTGGACGAAAAGGAGGTTTTAAAAATTCTCGAAAACTTCGGCGGAATCGTTGTCGTTGACGAAGCTTATGAAGATTTTTCCGAAAAGCCTTCGTTTGTAAATAAAATCAGAAATTTCCCGAATCTCGTCGTTTTGCAGACGTTTTCAAAAGCCTGGGGCTTGGCGGGCTTGCGCGTCGGGATGGCTTTTGCCGACGCCGAAATTATCGCGCTTTTGAACAAAGTCAAACCGCCGTACAACGTCTCGCAAATCGCGCAGGAACTTTTGCTGGCGGCGCTTGATAAAAAAGCTGAGGTTGAAAAAGTCGTCGCCGACATTGTGCGGCAGCGCGGAATTTTAGCCACAGAATTACAAAGATTCTCGTTTGTCACTTGCATTTATCCGAGCGACGCCAATTTTCTTTTAATTAAAACTTCGGACGCAAACCGAATTTATAAATATCTGGTCGAGCAAAAAATCGTCGTCCGCAATCGCACAAATGTCGAGCTTTGCGAAGGCTGTCTGCGAATTACAATCGGAACGCCGGAAGAAAATCAAACTTTGCTCGCAGCTTTAGAAAATTACGAATGAAAAAGGTTTTATTTATTGATCGAGACGGAACAATCGTTCACGAACCGCCAGATACGTTTCAGGTGGACAGTTTCGACGTGCTGAAATTCGTGCCGAATGTGATTACTTTTTTGGGCAAAATCGCGCGCGAATTGGATTACGAGCTTGTAATGGTCACGAATCAGGACGGGCTTGGAACTGATTCGATGCCCGAAGAACGGTTTTTTCCGGTGCAGGAATTTATAATGCAGACGCTCGAAAATGAAGGAATTCATTTTGCGGAAGTCTGCATTGATCGCTCGTTTCCGCACGAAAATCGCCCTACGCGCAAACCCAGAACGGCGATGCTCGCCAAATATTTTTCGCCCGAATATGATCTTGAAAATTCTTTTGTCATCGGCGACCGTTTGACCGATGTTTTGCTCGCCCGAAATTTGGGTGCGCGGGCGATTTTTCTCAAAAATTACGATTCGGCGGAAGAACTGAAAAACGAAATCGCGCTGATCGCCGACGATTGGCGGCAAATTTACGAGTTTTTAAAACTGCCCGCGCGCCGCGTTTCAAAACATCGCAAAACTAATGAAACCGATGTTTTGGTCGAATTAAATCTCGACGGAACAGGAAAAGCCGAAATTCGGACGGGCTTGAATTTTCTTGATCATATGCTCGAACAAATCGCTCGTCACGGTTCGATTGATTTGACAGTTCAAGCCACAGGCGATTTGCATATTGACGAGCATCACACGGTCGAAGACACAGCGATAACTTTAGGGCAGGCGTTTGACGAAGCGTTGAAAGACAAGCGCGGAATCGAGCGTTACGGTTTTTGTTTGCCGATGGACGATTGTCTGGCGCAAGTGGCGATTGATTTCGGCGGTCGAAACTGGCTCGTTTGGGAAGCGGAATTTCGACGCGAACGAATCGGCGACGTGCCGACCGAATTGTTTTCGCATTTTTTCAAATCGTTCACCGATAACGCGCGCTGCAATCTGAACGTAAAAGCGGAAGGCACAAACGAGCATCACAAAATCGAAAGCATTTTTAAAGCCTTTGCCAAAGCAATAAAAATGGCTGTGCGCCGCGATATTAATTCAAACGCGCTGCCTTCGACAAAAGGAAGCCTTTGACAGTTATCAGTTATCAGTTATCAGTCAACAATCCTGATAACTGATAACTGATAACTGATAACTGAATGAAGATTGCCATTGTTAAATACAACGCCGGAAACGTCGAGTCGGTGAAGAACGCGCTCAATCGTTTGGGCGTCGAGCCGGTTTTGACCGATAGCGCGAAAGAGTTGCAAATGGCGGATAAAGTGATTTTTCCGGGCGTAGGCGAGGCTTCGACCGCGATGCGGTATTTGCGGGAAAAAGGCTTAGACACAACAATTAAAAATTTGCGGCAGCCGGTTTTGGGCGTGTGTCTGGGAATGCAGCTTTTGGGCGAGTTTTCCGAAGAAAACGAAACCCAATGTTTGGGAATCATTCCGTTTCAAGTGAAGAAATTTGAGAGCAACCAGGAAAAAGTGCCGCACGTCGGCTGGAATCAAATCGGTAATGTTCAATCAAAACTTTTTGAAGGCGTGCCGGAAAACTCGTTTGTTTATTTTGTTCACAGCTATTTTGTGCCGGAAAATCCGGCGACGATTGCGGCTTGCGATTACATTGAACCGTTTAGCGCGGCAGTTGAGTTTAAGAATTTTTACGGTGTGCAGTTTCACACCGAAAAATCAGGCGCGGTCGGGGAAAAGATTTTAGAGAACTTTTTGAAAATATAAAAATGGAAGACAAAAACAAAATTGTAAAAGACGAAACGACCGAAACGGCGGAAGGAATCGGGCAGCAAATTTTAGGCGAGCTGGAAATCATCGGCGGTATTTTAACCGGCGATCCCGTGACGAGAAGCGAAGGCGAATTTAATGTCGAAACTGGCGCGATTCATCACCGGGCGAGCGAAGATTTGCACTCCGCAGACGACGCAAATCGCAGCGATGATTGAAATTATTCCGGCGATTGACGTGATCGAAGGGAAAGCCGTCAGGCTCTCGCAAGGAGATTTTTCGCAAAAAACCGTTTACAGCGAAAATCCTTTGGACGTTGCGCGGCAATTTGAAGACGCGGGCGTTCGCCGTTTGCACATCGTTGATTTAGACGGCGCGCGGAGCGGCAAAGTCGTAAACCTTGCCATTTTGGAAAAGATTGCCGCAAACACCGATTTGATTATTGATTACGGCGGCGGAATCAAAACGCGAGCGGACGCTGAAACTGTTTTCGATGCCGGCGCGAAACTGATTTCGGTCGGCAGCATTGCCGTCAAATCGCCGAAAGTTTTGGAAGGGTTTATTGCCGAATTTGGCGGCGACAAAATTCTGCTCGGCGCTGATGTAAAAGATAAAAAAATCGCCATCAACGGATGGCAAACCGCGACCGAAATCGAATTAATTCCGTTTTTGCGCGAATGGTTTGGGAAAGGAATTCAACAAGCGTTTTGCACCGACATCGCCAAAGACGGACTTTTGCAGGGCGCAAGCGTGGGAATTTACGCGGAAATCAGCGATGCGCTGCCGGATTTAAAACTAATCGCCAGCGGCGGCGTCAGTCTAATTGAAGATTTCGATGCTCTGGAAAAAGCCGGTTGCCGCGCTGCAATTGTCGGCAAAGCGATTTACGAAGGCAAAATCACGCTCGAAGATTTAAGCAATTACACCAAAAATGCTGGCTAAACGAATCGTGCCGTGCCTTGACGTAAAAGACGGGCGCACGGTGAAGGGAACAAATTTCGTCAATCTGCGCGACGCGGGCGACGCCGTTGAACTCGCGGCTCGTTATGCGGCTGAAGGCGCGGACGAGCTTGTTTTTCTCGACATTACGGCGACAAATGAAAAACGCCGAACGCTTTCATCTCTAGTGAAACGGGTTGCGGCGGAAATCAACATTCCGTTTACCGTCGGCGGCGGAATCAATGAGATCGCCGACATCGAAATTTTGCTCGCGGCGGGCGCTGACAAAGTTTCGATCAACACGGCAGCCGTTAAAAATCCGGCTTTGATTGAGCAAGCCGCGCTAAATTTCGGTTCGCAATGCGTCATTGTGGCGATTGACGCGAATTTGGTTGATGACGATTGGCGCGTTTTTTTGAACGGCGGGCGCGTCGGCACGGATTTGAATGTTTTTGATTGGTCGCGCCGGACGGTTGATTTGGGCGCTGGCGAAATTTTGCTGACTTCGATGCGGCACGATGGAACGCGCAATGGATTTGCCGTTGAACTAATTCGGCAAGTTGCCGAAACTGTCAGCGTTCCCGTTATCGCTTCGGGCGGAGCGGGCAAAATCGAACATTTCGCCGAAGTTTTTACCGATGGCAAAGCCGGCGCCGGGCTGGCGGCTTCGATTTTTCATTTTCAGGAAATTCAAATTCCCGCTCTCAAAGATTATCTTCGACAACAAAAAATCACGGTTCGTTAAAATTTCATTTTACTTCGATTTCTGCTGCGTTTTTGCGTGATTTATGAAAAAGAAATATGATACAATGTTTCACGTATAAAACAGAGTTCGGAGCGTGAGATGAGAAAGAAGAAAGAAAAAATTGCGGAAGTTGTTGAAATAGTGAAAGCTGTTGAAGTGAAGGAGCGAAAACAAGCGTCGGCGCAGGAGCTGATTAGAAGAGTGTTGGTTGATGATTTTCTTTTTCAGCCGGTTTCAAAGCGCGCGACGAGCTTTGGCGAAAGAATTTTGCTGCGCTCGCCCGAAGCAAATGTTGAGGCGCATCTTGGAGTTTACCGGATTTGTTTTTATTTAAACGAAACGCAAAACGGAGAAGAATCGTCGCCGAATAATCTGCCGACAAAACGCGCGCCGCGTTGTTTTGATACCGATCAGCGCAGCTTAATAAAAGAGTATTTAATTCGAGTTGTCGGACAGCCAGTCGGCAAAAAAGGGAGAGCCAAATCCAATCAGATTGAGTTGTTTCCGGCGCAAAAAGAAGCCGCTTAAATTCGGTTGCAAAATTTTGCCCGCGAATAACGCGAATCTTCACGAATAAAAATTAAATTCGTGAAGATTCGCGTTATTCGCGGGCTTTTTTCTTTTGTTTTCGAGTTTGCCTCGCACTTTGGTTTAGTGATTCAATTTGAAAATTAATATGAAAGTTAATTTCGCCAAATTTGCCGATAATCTTGCGCCTGCGATTGTTCAGGATTTTGAAACCGGAAAAGTTTTGATGCTCGGCTATATGAATGCCGAAGCGTTTGAAAAAACCGGAGCGGAAAACCGCGTCACATTTTTCAGTCGTTCACGGCAGCGGCTTTGGACAAAAGGCGAAACGAGCGGGAATTTTTTGTTTGTCAAAGATATTCTGCTCGATTGCGATGCGGACGCGATTTTGATTAAAGCCGTTCCGGCGGGCGCGGTTTGTCACACCGGCGCGGACACTTGTTTTGACGAAAAAAACTCGACGGCGGATTTTTTGTTTGAGCTTGAAAAAACTATCTGGCAGCGGAAAAATCAATCGCCGGAAGAATCTTACACGGCAAAGCTTTTTTCCAAAGGCGCAAAGAAAATCAGCCAGAAAGTCGGCGAGGAAGCTGTCGAATTGGTGATTGAAGCGCAGGGCGAAAACGACGATTTATTTTTAAACGAAGCGGCGGATCTTACGTATCATTTTCTAGTTTTGCTTGCTTCACGCGGTTTTACTTTGGAAGATGTTTCAAAAGTTTTACGCGAAAGGCGCAAATAAATACTAGCGTAAAATAAAGATGAACTATCAACTATCCACTATTAACTATCAACTGTTCTCCAATGCAAAATAGTTGATAGTTAATAGTGGATAGTTGATAGTTCTTTTATTTTGCAGCGGTGCTTAGATTTGCTTAAAAAAGAACAGGCAATTACAGAACAGTTCTTGTCGGAATTAATTTTCCTGCTTCCGGTTTTCTGCCGATGACCAAAAAACGCTGAAGCAATGTTAGCTTTTCCGTCGGTTCTTTCGGTATTTCAACGTAATCAATGACAACCCGGTTGTTTTCCTCAGAAAATTTAAAATAATTGAGTCTGAAAGTCGGAAAATAAACTGCCGGGAGCAAGCCGAAACGAACTGTGACGCGGCGGAGAATTTTTAGCCACGTTCCGGTGTTGATAATTGCGCGATTGCCTTCGTCCTCGACCAAAAATGCTTCGTGAGTGTGACCGAAAACATAAGCGCAGACATCTGATTCTGCTTTGAAAATTTTTCTCGCATGGTCGAGATAAATGTTGTTTGCTTCGTTCGTCGGAGCCGATTTGTAGGGCGGAAAAACCTGAAAACGCGAAAGCGTATACCGCACGTCGCGGTAAATAAAATAAAGCGGAATCGAAACCATCAGAACGAAAAACCAGACGAACATACTGGCGGTCAGAATCCAGCGCAAAACATCGCCGAATATACCCAAAGCCCGCGTTAATGGATTATCGAGAAGATAATTGACATCGAAAATGCCGAGAATTTTCAGCAATTGTCCAATCAGAGCAAAAGCCGTGACGGTGAGCAAAAGCAAAAACGGCAATAAAAGCCAGCGCAGGATAATGTTCATTTCGTTATAAAAATAGTTTGAAACGAGCCAATCGGGAATGCTTCGCACGTCAACCGAACGGATGTCTTTGAGCCAGTCGCTGGCTCCGAAAACCGAAAGCAAGCTGGCACCGCTGACAAAACTTTTGGTGATGAAAAAACCGGCGGGCAATGCATACGGATTTCCATAAGCCGCCGCAGCATTAAACGGATCAATTTGCTGCCCGTGTTCAATCCAGATTTTTCTTCCCGCCAGTTCGCGCACGAGCGCGAGCGATGTGTCGAGATTTATATTGTATTCGCTGAGTTTCGCGGCGTACAAAGGATCGCAAGCCAGATCGTAATCGTGGTTGCCGACCATCATCGTAATTTGAATTTTTTCGCCCGTTCGTTTTAATTGCTCGAAAATTGCGGAGTGATGTTTGATTATTTCATCCAATTGCCCCACGCCTTCGATTGTTGTCAGTTCCCAAAAACCGAATGTGTCGCCCGCGATGATCAATTCGGTTTCTTTGTTTTTAAGCTCCAGCTCCTGTAAAAAAGCCACCAATTCTTCGGTAAAATCGCAGATTTGTAATTGTCCGTCGCCTCCGAAATGCAAATCGCTGATCAGATAAAATTCTTTTTTCATAATCCGAACTAAAATTGCCGAAACTCATTTTAAGCAATTAATCTAAAAACCCGGTTTTTAGTTTTATGTTTTCTTTGCTCAAATTAATTTCCGGTTGCCAAAGATGGGCGTTCCGTGTCAAACTTTGCCGCCGGAAGCCTCTGTTTTAAAATTATAATGCGAGATATTTTATGAGTTTTGCAGATTTGTTTCGTAAAAAATCCATCAGCCAGATTCAAGCCGATGCCGAAGCCGGTTTTTCTGACGCCGAAACCGTTGCGGGCGATAACGCTCATTTGCGCCGCACTTTAAAATTGCGCGATTTAACCTTAATGGGAATTGCCGCCGTGATCGGCGCGGGCATTTTTGCAATGATTGGCGGCGCGTCGCATCGCGGCGGTCCGGCGGTGATTTTTCTGTTTATTTTTACCGCCGTTGCCTGCGCTTTTTCCGCGCTTTGTTACGCCGAATTCGCTTCGCGGATTCCCGTTGCAGGTTCAGCTTATACATACGCTTACGCTTCCTTCGGAGAGTTTTTCGCGTGGATTATCGGTTGGGATTTGATTGTCGAATACGCCATCGGCAACATCGCAGTCGCAATTTCCTGGAGCGATTATTTTACACGCCTGCTGTCGAGCTACGGGTTGAAAATTCCCGCTTATCTGACGATGGATTATGTCAGCGCGTCGCGCGGTTTTGCGGAGAATCAAGAAGCCGTGGTGGGCGCGCTCGCGCAAGGTCAGACGCTCGACGCGCTTTCCAAAATGAGAGGCGACGATTTGGCTTTGATTTCCGACAAACTGACGACCGGAACAATCGAGGCTTACGAAGCGTGGACGACCGCGCCGATGCTCGGCGATTGGCGAATCATCGCCGATTTTCCCGCTTTGATGATTACTTTTCTGATCACCGCTTTGGTTTATATCGGAATCCGCGAATCAAAATTTGCCAGCAATATTATGACGCTTTTAAAAATCGCCGTTATTTTGCTGGTCATTTTTCTCGGGTTTTTCTATATCAATCCGGGAAATTGGGTGCCGTTTGCGCCGAACGGTTTTTCCGGCGTGATGGCGAGCGTGGCGGCTGTCTTTTTCGCTTACATCGGTTTCGACGCGCTTTCGACTACAGCCGAAGAATGCGAAAATCCGCGCCGCGATTTACCGCGCGCAATGATTTATTCGCTCATTATTTGCACGATTTTGTATGTCGCGCTGGCGCTGGTTTTGACGGGAATGGAAAGCTACACCAACTTAAATGTCGGCGATCCGCTGGCATTTGTTTTCCGCGAACGCGCGCCCTGGGTTTCGGGGATTATCGCCGTCAGCGCGGTTATTGCGCTCGCCACGGTTTTTCTGGTTTTCCAGCTCGGTCAGCCGCGTCTCTGGATGGCGATGAGCCGCGACGGTTTGCTGCCGAAGATTTTTTCTTCGATTCATCCGCGTTTTAAAACTCCGTGGTTTTCGACGATTATCACCGGTCTTGTCGTGGCGATTCCAGCGCTTTTTATGAATTTGACCGAAGTCACGGATTTGGGCGTGATCGGCACTTTGTTCGCGTTTACGCTCGTTTGCGCCGGGATTTTGATGAAAGACGAGGAATTCGGGCGCGAAGACCGTTATGTGCCTTACATTGATTCGCGTTTCGTCGCGCCCGCGCTTTTTGCAATTGTAATCGCGGTGCTTTTATATTTTAATCCGACGGCGTTTCGTGATTTGGTGACCGTTGTGCCGGACGCGGAAAAAAACGAAACGTGGCTCGGCGCGTTTTCGCACAAAATTCCATTTATCGTTTTTCTGCTTTTCTCGATTTTGATGACCGTTTTATGCGTCGTTAAACGGCTGACGCTGATTCCGGTTTTGGGCGTGATGTGCTGCACATATTTGATGACCGAGCTGGGCATTACGAATTGGAGCCGGTTTGGATCGTGGCTGCTGTTCGGTCTGGCAATTTATTCGAGCTACAGCTATTCTTCGAGCAAGCTCGGCGACGCGGGCGGGCGCTCGCAGAAAACCAATGCGGCTTTAAAAATAGCCGCAGTCGGATTTTTCCTGTCGGGCATCGGTTTGGCGATTATCGCATTTCCGTTTGTTGACGCGATTATTACTTATTTTATTCCGTCCCTGACGGGAACGGCGCTGTGGTCTGCGGCAATGGTTTTGTTCATAGTCGGACTTATAACCGGTATTGTCGGGATGATGAGCGGAATGACGCGCGAACACAAGGTATGAAAATTTTAGTTCTCGGAGCGGGCAAAATGGGGCGGGGCGCGGTTCACGACCTCGCGCATAATTCACCGGATGTCAGCGAAATTACGGTCGCGGATGCGGATTTTCCGCTCGCCAATTTTATCGCCAAGCTCGAAGGCAACGGCAAATGCACGCCGCAGGAAATCAACGTCGAAAATTTCGCCGAAGCCGTCGAATTGATGCGCGGTCACGACGCCGCGATTTCCTGCGTGCCGTATTTTTACAATATGCTGCTTGCGGAAGCCGCTCTCGAAGCAAGAGTTAATTTCTGCGATTTGGGCGGCAATAACACCATCGTCGCGCAGGAATTGTCGCTCGACCAGGCTGCGCGCCAAGCCGGAGTCAATATTATTCCCGATTGCGGTCTCGCGCCCGGAATGGTTTCGGTTTTGGCAATGCACGGCGCGCAAAGGTTCGATACGGTTGATTCGATCAAAATCCGCGTCGGCGGTTTGCCGCAGAATCCGAAACCGCCGCTCGATTATCAGCTAGTTTTTTCAATCGAAGGCTTGATTAACGAATACGTCGAGCGCGCGATTGTCATCCGCGACGGCGAGATAACCGACGTTGAATCAATGACCGAAACGGAATCGCTGGAGTTTGAAGGCTTTCCGCCGCTCGAAGCGTTTCAGACTTCGGGCGGAACTTCGACGCTGCCGCAAACTTTTCTCGGTCGCGTGCGCGAGCTTGATTACAAAACGATTCGCTATCGCGGGCATTGCGAGCGGTTTAAAACCCTGATTGATTTGGGGTTTGCCGATTCCGCGCCGATTGCCGTGCGGACAGCGACAAACGATACGGTACAAGTCGTCCCGCGCCGCTTTTTGTCCGACTGGCTTGTTCGGCATCTGCCGCGCAATGAGCCGGATTTGGTTTTAATCCGGCTCGAATTCGCAGGCGAAATGAACGGCGAGGACAAAATTTTGCGCTACGACATCATTGATCGTTTTGAAGAGGCGACGGAGTTAACGGCGATGATGCGAACCACTGCGTTTCCGGCGTCAATCGTCGCGCAAATGATGGCGCGCGGGGAAACGCTCGACCGGGGCGCGATGCCTCAGGAATCGGTTATTCCGCCGGACAAATTTATCGAAGAGCTTGCTCGAAGGAATATCAAAATTCAGGAAAGCCGGGTGATTTAAAACCTTAATCTAACTCAAAATTTTTTGCGTCCTTTGCGAAAACCTTTGCGTCCTTTGCGGTTAAGAAGAAGAAAACTAAACCGCAAAGGACGCAAAGGTAAAACGCAAAGAGCGCAAAGTGTTTTCCAAATTACTTTTAGCCGCTCAAAATGCTCGAACGAATTAAATATCGTTTTTACGACATTCTCGTCGAAACAGATGACAACGATTTGATTGATCGTATTGTCGCTGCGTTTTTGATGATTTTGATTTTAATCAACGTCGCGGCGGTCATACTGGAAACGGTTGACGAATACAACGAGAAATACGGAGCGGTTTTTCAATCAATTGAAGCTTTTTCGGTCGCAGTTTTTACAGTCGAATATTTATTGCGGTTGTGGGTGGCAACTTACAATCCGAAATTCAGCAAGCCGTTAACGGGCAGAATCCGGTTTGCTTTGACGCCGATGGCGATAATTGATTTGATTGCGATTTTACCCGCCTTTCTGCCGCTGCTTTTCGCTTTCGATTTGCGGATTGTTCGCATCCTGCGGCTTTTTCGCCTGTTTCGATTACTGAAAATGAACCGCTACGTCGAAGCTCTGGATAAGCTGGACGATGTTATTTGGTCAAAACGCCAGGAACTGCTGACAATTACACTCGCCGTCGCCACTCTGCTTTTATTTGCGTCGAGCTTTATTTACATCTTTGAAAACGAAGCGCAGCCGGATAAATTTCCCAGCATTCCGGCGGCGATGTGGTGGGGAATTGCGACGCTGACGACAGTGGGTTACGGTGATGTTTACCCGGTAACGCCCCTCGGAAAACTACTCGCCGGATTAATCGCGTTTTTGGGCGTCGGTATTTTCGCTTTGCCCGCCGGAATTTTGGCAAGCGGTTTCGCCGAAGAAGTCAGAAAAAGAAGAGAAATTGTTGATTGTGAAACCGTTTGTCCGCATTGCGGTCGAGACTTGCCGCCGGTTGAAAAGTAGATCGTTTTTTAGCGAGAATTCAGGTTAAGGATTATTTCGCAGCCGAGACGCCGAAGATGCTGAGTTTAAAACGAAAGAGATTAAAAGGGTAATAATATATTTTGCTCACTTAAGGCTTCGCGTTTCAGACCTGAGAATAGAAAAATCATTTCAGTCGAACAATAAATGAATACAATGAATAGCAATAAAAAAGAGTTGTCACCGGAACAACGCGAAGAATTACTCAGAGCGTTGAAAGCCCGTTTTGAGAAAAACATAAACCGCCATAAAAATCTTGAATGGGCTAAAGTACAAGCAAAGCTGGAAGCTAATACTGAAAAACTGTGGTCGCTGGGTGAAATGGAAAGAACCGGCGGTGAACCGGATGTCGTCGGGTTTGATGAAAAAACGGGCGAATACATTTTTTATGATTGTTCGGCGGAAAGCCCCAAAGGACGCAGAAGCGTTTGTTACGACCGCGAAGCGCATGAAGCAAGGAAAGAACATAAACCGGAAAATAATGCCGTTGATATGGCGGCTGCCATGGGCATCGAGCTTTTAACGGAAGAACAATATCGGGAGCTGCAGAAACTCGGAAATTTTGATACGAAAACGTCGAGCTGGGTGAAAACACCTTCTGACATTAGAGACTTGGGCGGCGCGCTCTTTGGTGATTTCCGCTACGGCAATGTATTCGTGTATCACAGCGGCGCTCAATCTTATTATGGTGTTAGGGCATTCCGCGGCTCGCTACGGGTCTAAATTTTGCACGCGCGGGTGAGAAAAATATGTTATTGCCCTATTTTTCTTATTCCCTTGTTGCTCGTAAAATTTCGGCAACGCTCCAAGCCTGCGCGATGCAGCCGCGCGGCGCGTGCGGACTTTCGGCGTCGAAAATCTCGGAGATTTGTCCGACGCCCGCTTCGGACAAATGAGCTTTGAAGTTTTCGAGCCAATCTTGAAATTTCTCCGTCTCGGTTGGAAAAACTTTGCCGCGCGCAGTCCAAAACGCGCCAGCCAGCCAGCTCCAAACTGTGCCTTGATGATAAGCCGAATCGCGCCGGAAACCGTCACCTTCGTAACGCGGGCAATAATTCGCGTCTTTCGGCGAAAGAGAGCGCAAGCCGACCGGCGTTAACAATTCGCGCTCGACTTTTTCAACTACTTTTCGGGCTTTTTCGCCCGTGATGAGCGCGTGTTTTAAGCTCACGGCGAAAATCTGATTCGGACGAACTGCGGCGTCGCGACCGCCGTTGATGCAATCGAAAAGACATTCTTCCTGCTCGTTCCAAAAACTCTGGTTAAAGCTCAACTCGGCTAAATCAGCCATCGCCGCGTATTGCGCGCGTTCGGCTTCGTCTTCAAAACGCGCGGCTAAATTTTCCATCACGCGCAGAGCGTTGTACCAGAGCGCTTGAATTTCGACGGCTTTGCCGAAACGCGGCGTAAAAACCGTGTCGCCGGATTTCGCGTCCATCCAGGTTAATTGCGTAGTCTCGTCTCCGGCATAAAGCAAACCATCGGTGTCAACGTGAATGTTGAAACGAGTTCCGCGCAGATGCCAGGCAATAATATCGGACAAGCTTTCGTAAAGATTTTCCCGGACAAAATCATAATCTCCGCTTTTTTCGACAAACGAGCGAATCGCCTCAAAATACCAGAGCGTCGCGTCAACCGTGTTGTATTCGGGCGTTTCGCCGACATCGGGAAAACGATTCGGCAGCATTCCTTGAGAGATGTGGCGGGAAAATTCCAAAATTATGCTCCGCGCGATTTCCGTGCGGTTTGCGGAGAGCGTCAAACCGGGCAGCGCAATCATCGTGTCGCGTCCCCAATCGGAAAACCACGGATAACCCGCAATCACCGATTTTTCCCCCTCGCGCGAAACAATGAATTGATCGGCGGCTAAAACTAGCTGTTGTAAAAAATCGTCTTTGTAACCGGAAATTTCAATCAAATCAGCACGTCGTTCGATTTCCGCTTGTTTGAATTTTTCGGCGTTTGCCGCGTCTCGAATTTCGGTTGTAGCAATGACGGAAATGGCTTTTTCGTTTTCAATGTCAAATCTGAGAACAAACGGCTGAAACAAATTCTCGCGGAAATCAAAACCGCGTTCTCGCTCGCGCTCGTATTCAAAATTGCGATACCAAAATCCGGTTTTTTCAACCTTGCCGTTTTCATAAGCAAACAACAATCTCGGTATTTCGTCGGAAAGCCGGACCGATACAAAATTTTCGTTCACTCGAAAATCAGTTTCAAAACTTTCCTCTTCGCGGCGCAAATGATGATAATCGCGGAAAGCAAGCAGCGGTTTTAATTCCAAATTGACTTTGAACCTTGAACTTTGAACTTTGAACTTGTATTCAACGACGGTTGAATTCTCTCCGTGCGGCATAAAAACCGTTTTTTCGATTTCAATGTCTTCGATTTGATAAACCCAAACGGGAAACGGCGCGAGGCGAAATTCTTTTAAAAACTTGTAACCGTCGGGATAAACCGCGTTCGGATATTGGTTTGCGGAAAGCTCGAATCGCTTGCCGTCAACAATCAAGGTTTCTTCAAATTTCGAGAGCAAAACGGCGCGTCCCGTCGGCGGAGTCGCTGCGGCGACGAGCAAACCGTGATAGCGGCGCGTGTTGATTCCCGCTATCGTACCGGAAGCGTAACCGCCGATTCCGTTTGTTTCCAGCCACTCGCGCGAGGCGGCTGCTTCCAAATTCGTGCAAATTTCCCGTTCAAATCGAATCATCGCTTTTCAATTTAAAAGCCGTCGTTAAAATCTGTATTGCTCGCTTGTATATTCCAAGCGCACGAAAGATTAACTTGATTTACCGCAAAATAAAAAGACAAAAAAAGAGAAAGTCGGTTATGACTTTCTCTTTTCGATTTCTACAATTTAAAATCTTAGCCGAGCAAGCCTTCGGTGATTCCTTTTTCATAGACAATTAAAAGCCCGATTCCGACGCTGGCGATGCCCGCGATTGACTGCATAGCGTGATTCAAACGATTAAATTTTCCGGCGGTTAAACTGAAAGGCAAGCCGACGAGCAAACTCATCAGCATCATTCCGCCGATTGAACCCGCGCCGAAAATCAAAATATAAAGCAAACCGAGCGGGCGCGATTCGATGGTCGGAATAACGAGCAGCATCAATGCGGCGCTGCCAGCCAATCCGTGAATCATTCCGACGATGAGCGCGCGCGGGCTGAACGAAAAATTGTGATGCGTGTGCGGTTCATCAACCGCGCCGCGTTCGTGCAGATGCGCGTGAACGCGACCTTCGTGTTCGTGCGTGTGAAATTGCAGATTTGCGCCAAAGAGCAGCTTTCGCAGAACATTCAGCCCCAAAAGAATCAGCATCGTGCCAACGCAGAATTCGAGCATTCGTTCGGTTTGTTCCGAAATTTGAAAATCGAGAATCAGAACGAAAATTCCCGCGACGAAAAGCGAAATCGTGTGTCCCAAACCCCAAACGCCGCCGATTATCGCCGAACTCCACAAGGATTTGCGCTCTGTGACAATCGTCGAGACGGCTGCCAGATGATCCGATTCGACGGCGTGTTTTAAACCGAGCAGAAAACCAAGAGTCAAAACTCCGGCGGCTGAAGTTGAAGCAAATGCGAGCAAAAATTCATTCATAGAAGATGTAAAAGTATCACGCCAGCGAGTTATAGCAAATCACCGCGCCGACGCAGGCGACGACAAGCGCGCTCAAGACGGGCAGCGCTTTAACCAGACGATTATTGCCGAGCGCGGGGTTGTCGAAAATTTTCCCGACGTACAGAAAAACCAGCCCGACTGCGGTTAAAGTCGCCGCCAAACCGAGACTGAAGGCGATAGTCAAAACCAGCCCGTAACCGACTCGACCAAGCGAAATCGCCGACAGCATCAACACCAGCGCCGACGGACATGGAAGCAGACCACCGGAAATTCCGAGCGCCAGCAAATTGCCCCACGTAATTTGTTCGGGCGGCAAATGCGAATGATAATGAACGCCGTCGTGCGTGTGCATCAATTCGTTTTCTTCGTGCGAATGAAAATGCTCGCCGTCGTGCGTATGCGAATGGTCGCCGCCTTCGTGCTGATGATGCGCGGTTGTTGAGTAACCCAAAGCCGAGAGCAAACGGTCTTTAAAGAGCGAAATGCCGATGAAAAAGACGAGCAAGCCCGAAACGAAATTTAAAAACGGCATTATTCGTTCGGGCAAAATGTAGTTTGACGCGAAAAGCGTGATTAAACCGAGCGCGAAAACGCCGAGCGTGTGCGTGATTGTCACGGTCAAACCGAGAAAAACGGCGTGTTTAAATGTTCCGCGCGAGCCGACCAGGTATGCGCCGACAACAGTTTTACCGTGTCCCGGCGACATCGCGTGGAGCGCGCCTAAAGCGAACGCGAGCAGCAAACCGAACAACACAATTGAGGGCGTGATTTCGGGAATGTTAATTAATTCCGCGAGCTTATCTTTCGGCGCGGGCGCAGATGCGGTTTGTCCGTCGCGGTTTTTGAGAGCCGCAGCGTTTTCCGGCGGCGCGCCGCCCGTAAAAGAAAATTCCGCACGCTGTTCCGCGAGCGGAGCGTTTAATAAATCCTGCGGATAATCGCGCAGTTCATTGGAAAGGCTGTTGGCAAATGCCGTGCTGTCGAAAACATTGATGCCTTCGGCGCGCGCAACGACGATTTCGTTCCAGCCGACGCGCTCGGCGTAATTTTTGTTTTCAAACGAAACCCGATTTGTTGAATTTGCCGCCGTAAAATCTCCGATGAGATTCCATTCGACGCGCAAAGTCGGCAAATTGCCTTCACCGCTCGGCGTCGAAATGTTTTTCGATTCGGCGCGCAGCTCGATCGGTTGATCTGCGATTGAAAGATTCAGATTTGCCAGATAAACGGGCGTTAATGTTTCGACGTAATTGTCTAATTCCGCCCGCGTAAGCTCGCCGTTTCGGTCGGCGTCAATTTTCTGCGATTCCTGAAATGTCGGAATTTCCGCCAAATTCAAAACCTGCCGGACGCGAATCCGGTTTTTCTCGATTTCCAGACGCGAAAACTGGTTGACGCTGAAATTGCCGAGCGGGTGCGCTTCGGCAATCCCGGCAAAAACGGAAATGACGAGAACGGCAAAAATGAAAATCTGTTTACGCATTTCGATTCAGTTCTGTCAATCCTTGTCTGGCTTTCTCGGCTTGCAGAAAATCGAAAGCCGGATTTGTTTCGAGCGCTTTTTTCAAAAAATCGGCGGCGGCTTTTTTATTTCCCAGCGCTTTTTCAATCATTCCGGCGTGGTAAAAAATCCGCGCGTCTTTGGTTTTCAGCCGCATCGCATCAGCAATAGCTTTTTTCGCCGCCGCGAATTCGCCTTTTTTGTACAAACACCAAGCCAAAACGTCAGCCGTATAAATGTCACGGCGCGTTTCGCTCTCGCGTCGGGCGATTTCGAGCGCTTCGTCAAGTTTCATGTCGCGGTCAGCCCAGAGCTGTGCGAGCGTTCTTTGTTCGGTGTTGCCGAGTTTTTGCTCGATAAATACGGCTAAATCGTATTGTTTCTGAGCTTCTTCCGAGTTGCCAGTTCGGGTGTAAATGTCGCCGAGCGAAATTGCCGTGTCCGTTAGCGGGACGCGGTTTTGTGCATTGGTTAAAAATTTAATCGCCGTTTCAAAATCATTGTTTGCCGCTCGCGCGCGACCTTTTCCGGCGAGCGCAAGATGATAATCGGGAAACGCCTGCAAAGCGGCGTCGTAATACTTTTCGGATTCGACATATTTTCCGATTTTAAAATATTCTTCGCCGAGATGCGTCAAACACCAGGCGCGCGATTCTTTGTCGCTGGCGGCGGCAATCTGCGCGGCGGTTTCCATCGCTTTAATCGCTCCGGCGGAATCGCCGTGCAGCGAGCGCAAGTAGGAAACACGCGCGTAAGATTCGAGATTCGGTTTTAAATCAACCATTTGCTGTGCGGCTTTGACGGCTTCAGCGTAATTTCCAAGCTCGACGTTGGCGTCGGTCAAAACTCCGTAAACAAAAGCATCCTGCGGATTAGTTTGGCGCAGTTGATTTCCCATTTCGAGCGCGTCCGCGAAACGGTGAAAAGCGAGCAGCAAAGTGGCTTTCAGTCGAAGAGCGTCCGTGTTTTGCGGTTCAAGCTCAAGCGCGCGGGCGTTGGCGGCTTCGGCTTTTGAATTTAAGCTGAAATCACCGTTTTCGCGCGCTGTTTGAATGTAGGCAGAGGTCAATTGATTGTACCCGTTTGCGGCTGACGGATTTTTTTCAATTAATTTTTGCGCTGCTTCAACGCGGGGATTGAGCGAATTGGTGATTGCCGCTTTTTCGGTTTTCTCCGCGCTCGGTTGCGATTCCGAACTGCTGGCGGAAATCTGTTTTTGCGTGCTGCACGCGCCGCCGAGAATAATCAGCGCCGTTAAACCGATTACTGCGGGGCAGTTTTTTGAAAAGGATTGAAAGTTTCGCATTCTTTTGGATTTTGATTGAGATAAATCAAGCGGCAATGCCGCTTGATTTATCTCGTTAGCTGTGTCGAAAACGGTTATTTCTTGAATTCTTTCAAAAGATTACCGTTGTCATCCACGATTGGAGCGTATAAGCCTTCTTCCGTTGATTGCGCCGGAGAATTAGCCGGTCGCGGCTGATTTCCCTGATTCGGCGAAGCAAGATATGGAAAGCGGTTCAGGAATGGCAGTTCATTCATACTAACGCCGTCGCCGACGGTGTTGTTCGGCGCGATGTTAAACGCCGGTTGAAATGGCGTGCCGCCTAAAACGGCGCGAAGCGCAATGTCAACCACGTCGTCTTGCGGACGACGTCCGTTCGGGAAACCGGCTACATCGCCGCCGAGCAAGCCCAAACGATTAATGTTTGCAATCGGCGTAATCGGAATTGCTACGTTCAGACGCAGAAATTCGTGCGGCGTGCCATCGGATAAAAACGTCGTGTAATTCGGTCCCGTAACCGCATTAACAGGAATTCCGGTGGCGAAAATCTGCACCAAATCGTTGCGCGGCGCAGGCGGAATATTGATGTTTATGTTGCTGAATACGCTCAAAGCGGTGCGAATCAGTTTCGGCAATTCCGGGTCGAGAACAAACGGCGCGGCAATCGCATCGCCCGAAGGCGGGAGCGAGTTGAAAGCGTCTTTCAAACCGAGCGGAATTACGACTTCGTTGACGAGCGGATTTCCGAGACGCGAAATCTGACGGAACGGTCCTTCGTTGATTCTCGCGCCGTTTGGCTGAATAACCTGCGTCGAGCGGCGGCTGGCGGTTGACCAGATGCCGACGACTGCGTCAGATGCGGTCGGACCGGTCGGAATGGCGCGCGAGCGCGTCAAATCCTGAATCGGAACTTCGATGGCGATGGTTTTGATGTTCAACGTGCGAAGCGTATCAACGCCGCCGCTCGCCCCGAGCGAGCGGAAATTGAAAGCGTCGAAAACGCCGCCGACATCAATAAAGAAACCTTCGTCGCGCTGTCCGGCAAAAACGCGCCCGCCGCTGCCCATATTGAAAACTGCGGGCTGCCCTAAATTCGCTTCGTAGTTAGGCGTCACGCGCGGTCCGATGTTGTCCGGCGGAACTATGAAACCCGAACCGAGAATTCTGCCGCGTCTTCCCGAAAGACGATCAATGCGCGTCACCGTATAAGTTTGCACTTCGTTGTAATCCGGGTCGGTCAGAGTGCTAATCACGCCGTTTTCATTAACGGCGTTCATTCCCAAAACGGTGTTGGGATTAACAATTCGGGTGTTGAATTGGAATTGATAAGTAATGTCCTCGACTCCGTCGCCGGTGTTGTCTATTTTGATTTCGTACAACACGGTCGGGTCGAACAAATAGAAATGCGGTCCGCCCGACGGGTCTTGAAACGGAATAAAGTTGGACAGAATCGTCACAAAACCTTCGCGTCCCGCTTCCAGACTGCGAAAAGCGTACACGTCGGTGTTGTCGGCGGGTCGGTCAAAACTGGTTAACGGCGCTTCGCGGTGGCTCGATGCCATCACGGGCAAAATCGAAACGGCGAATACGAGCGATAAAACCAGAATATTTCGCGCTAAATTAAAACAAATAGATTTTCTCTGCATCTTTTTCTTCCTCCTTGTCAGCGGGAACGGCGGATTTCCTGTTTTTCGCCGTTCCCGCTTTTCACTGCATTAGTGTGTGTCGTAATTTGCAACCGGATAATCCTGGTTGTTTCCGTAACGAACGGAGACAAAGACATTATTCGAGCTTTGCAGAATAAAGAAATTGCCGCTCTGCGGATCAAACGTCGCAATGTCGGTACTGCCGTCGCCGTCGTAATCGCCCTGCGCGGTAAACTGCGGTTTTACGCCGAATTGAACGGTGCGCACGGTATTATTCGAGCTTTGCAGAATAAACCAGGTGAGAAAAGTTCCCTGACGCACAACAGCAAAGTCGTATCTGCCGTCGCCGTCATAATCGCCCGGCACGACTAAATCGCTGCCCAAGCCGAATTGTTGAGCGCGGTCGCCGCCGCCGGAACTTGGTCGGACAAAGAATATTCCTTGTCCGCCCGGCAAGGTGCGGAACACGGCAAGATCGAATCTGCCGTCGCCGTCATAATCGCCCGGTGCGACAACGTCCGTATCCAGCCCGAATTGTTCGCCGCGGAAGCTGCGGTTTGAACTGTTTAGGATATACCAGAACAACTGTCCGTTCTGACGGCGAACAACCGCCAAATCGGTTCTGCCGTCACCGTCATAATCGCGCGCTACCGGTTCGTCCGTTCCGAAACCGAATTGTTCGGAGCGAATCGTGCCGGTCGTGCTTTGCAAAATATAGAAAAAGCCGTTTGTCGTGCGGAACACGGCAATATCGGTGCGGTTGTCGCCATCGTAATCGCCCGGCACTTGAATGTCGGTTCCGGCGATACCGAAAGGTTGAATGATTGAGGCTCCATCAGAACTGCGGCGAATAAAGAAAGTGTTTGTGGGTGTGCGGAAAACGGCGAGATCGGTGCGATTGTCGCCGTCGTAATCAAGCACAGTTTTGATTCTATTGCCGCCGCCCTGAGTATTGGCGAGAGCAACGGCAAATCCGTTTAAAGTAAGGCTTCCGTCACCGATATTGCCGACCAGGGACGCCGCGCCGGTTGTCAAATCTATCCGATAGAGACGAAGCGTGTTATTGATCGTCAGAGCTGCAAATGCGGTTCCGTCTTGTGCAATATCAAAACCGTTGGCACTGGATGCCTGCGTTCCGAACGGTCCGATGGGAACGAGCGTCCCGTTGTTCGGCGGATTTTGAACGAAGAGCATTCCGAAATTAACCGGATCAATAACGTAAAGCGTAGTTGACGGTGCGCCGACGAAGTTGTTCGTATAAGCCGCCGCCGAAACCGCAGGCGTTCCCGGATTAAGCGGACCGTCGGTCGCCGTTAAAGTTCCGTTATCAGGATTGAGCCGCAGGTTTTGACCCGTATTCGACACGACGCGAATCCGGTCAACTGTCGGATTAAAATCAAAACCGAAACTGCTGCCCTGCAGCGAAAAAGCGCCGGCTGCGCCGACCTGAGTCGCGGCGCGTGTAGTCAGGTTGATGGTGTAAAGTCGGCTCGAACTGCCGAGCGCGTAAAGCTGCCCGTTTGCCGGGCGAAAATCAATTCCTACGATATTCTCGCCGGGCTGCAAGCCCGTAATAGCGCCGATACTCGTAATGTTGTTCGGCGTTTCCGTATCAAAACGAATGAGTTGGTTCGTTGTGGTAACACCGTAAGCCGGTACGGCGTAAGCCGCGCTGGAAAAACCGCCGATTGTTAAAACGATAAGCAGCCAAAAATGTAGCCGCCGCAGATTTCTTTGCATATTCGATTCCCTCCTTAAAACTGAAAAAAGAACTTGAAAAACTGATGTGAAAAGCGGCGGCGCAATATCTGCGCCGCCAGCGTTAGTTAAAGATCGAAGCGAATAAGTGGGAAGCGGCTTCAACCGCGAACTCGGCAAAAAGTCCAAATCGAAAAAACATTCCCGTTTAACCGCCTAAAAATAAAATTTCGCCTCGATAACGCACAAAAAACCTTCGCGCCGTTTTCAGATGTCACAAAACTTTACAAACCAATCTACGGACGCCGCCGGAAAACGGATTTATTCGTTACGAGAAACGGTCAAACCTATTTCTGTAGAAACGCCGACGTGATAAACTGAAAAATATGGACGAATTACGAAAACAGGACGCGGGAAAATCAGGCTCGCAAACCAGCCGTGAAGGTTTTAACGCCGACGAAATCGCCGAGCAATCAACTTACACGGATTCGACCGAAGTCGCGCAGCAGATGCGGCGCGGCAACGCGGAAGATAAAGAAACGGCGGACGACCGCGACGCAGTCGGCAAAGCCGATATTTCAGAATGGGATCAAAGACAGGTCACGGAACAAAAAATCAAGGAATAGCGGCGGTGAAATAAAATTTAAAACCCGAAAAGTCGCTGCTCTGGAATTACCGAGCGGCGGCTTTTTCAATTTTGATTGATTCCGATTTTTGCTGTGAAAAGCGGGCGAGACAATTATTCAACGATTGGAGCGACAATCTGGCGCTTTGAAAAAGATGCGCCCGCCAGCCGTCAAAACGACTCGCTCGCCGTAGAAGAACCGCTCGAAATCCGGCTCGGATTTTATGAAAACGGCAAGCTCGTTCACAACGCGATTTCCATCACAATGCGGACGCCCGGAAATGATTTTGAACTCGCCGCCGGATTTCTATTCACCGAAGGAATCATCAAATCGCCCGACGAGATCGCCGACATCAAATTTTGCGGCGCGGAAACAATTGAGTCGGCGACAAACACAGTGCGCGTTGATTTACGCAAAGGCATTCCGGTTGATTTGGAAAAATTAAAACGGCATTTTTATACAAGCTCAAGCTGCGGCGTCTGCGGAAAAAGCTCGATTGCGGCTTTAAATATGGGCGCGAAAAAGCTCGAATCGAAAGAACACCCGGTTTTTGAAGCCGCTTTGATTCACAATTTGCCGGAAACGGCGCGCGCGGCGCAAAGCGTTTTTGCTTCTACCGGCGGATTACACGCCGCCGCGCTTTTTGATGAAAACGGGCGACTTGAAATTTTGCGCGAAGATGTCGGGCGGCACAACGCGGTTGACAAGCTAGTCGGCGCAAAATTTCTCGCGGGTGAATTGCCGCTTGCCAATGAAATTTTGCTCGTCAGCGGTCGCGCCAGCTTTGAATTAATTCAAAAGGCTGTGATGGCGCAGATTCCGGTTTTGGCGGCGGTCGGCGCGCCTTCGAGTCTGGCGGTCGAGTCGGCGAAAGAATTCGGAATGACTCTGCTCGGTTTCGTCCGCGACAATCGTTTTAACATTTACGCGGGCACAGAAAGAATTAGAGCAGAAAGAATTCGATGAACGACGAAAAAACAAAAATCGCGGGCGCTCACGAAGCCGCTAACATAGCCGACAA
Organism: Pyrinomonadaceae bacterium; assembly: GCA_036387135.1. Classification (GTDB taxonomy): domain Bacteria; phylum Acidobacteriota; class Blastocatellia; order Pyrinomonadales; family Pyrinomonadaceae; genus JALZCH01. The sequence goes on from DASVUH010000069.1 coordinate 75,310, forward strand.
ACACCAACCGAGCCATTGGACTGCCGGAAAAGATAATCGTTCGGAAAAGGAAATCGCGGGAAATTCCTCTGAAGAACGACCTTTGAGCGTTCACGCCGAAAAGGGCGAAATAATTCGGGCGGAGACGCCGGAGGAAAACGGCGATTTGCGAGTTTCCGAAATCGAACACACGGCAGCCGGTTTGCCGTCGGTTGTTTCGACAATGCGGCACGCGCTCGGAAAAATGGGCGTTTCGCGCAGTTTCAAAACTCTGCTCAAGGTCAATCAAAAAGACGGTTTTGATTGTCCCTCGTGCGCCTGGGCTGACCCGGACGACGACCGCAAAATCTCCGAATTCTGCGAAAACGGCGCGAAAGCCGTCGCCGATGAAGCGATGACCAAACGAGCGACGCCCGAATTTTTTCAAAAATATTCGGTCGCAGAGCTTTCCGAGCAATCGGATTATTGGCTCAACGCGCAAGGTCGAATTGCTCACCCGATGATTTTGCGAAAAAACGCGACGCATTATGAGCCGATTTCGTGGCAAGACGCTTTTCGACTGATAGCTTTTGAATTAAACGGACTCGCTTCGCCCGATGAAGCGCTTTTTTACACTTCGGGCAGAACGTCGAACGAAGCCGCGTTTTTGTACCAGCTTTTCGTTCGCCAATTCGGTACGAACAATTTGCCCGACTGTTCGAATATGTGTCACGAATCGAGCGGCACGGCTTTGACCGAATCAATCGGAATCGGCAAAGGAACTGTCACGCTCGAAGATTTTGAAAAAACGGATTTGATTCTGATTATGGGACAAAATCCCGGCACGAATCATCCGCGAATGATGTCTTCGCTCGAACACGCCAAACGCAACGGCGCGCGCATCATTTCGATAAATCCTTTGCCCGAAGCCGGTTTGATGTCGGTCGTCAATCCGAATCCGCAGGAATACAAAAATCCGCTTCAATTTCCCTTCAAAATGCTGGCGCACAAAGGCACGCCGCTTTCCGATTTGCATCTGCCAATCAAAATCGGCGGCGATATGGCGTTTTTGAAGGGATTAATGCGAATCCTTGTGGAAGAATTTCCCGCCTCGCTCGACCGCGAGTTTTTGGAAAACAAAACCGCCGGATTCGATGAATTTCAGGCAAATCTCAAACAAGTTTCGTGGTCGGACATTGAAGAACAAAGCGGTTTGCAGCGAGAGCAAATCAGACAAGCCGCCGAAATTTATGCCAACGCGAATCGCGTCATAACTTGCTGGGCGATGGGTTTGACGCAACACAAACACGCGGTCGGGACGATTCAGGAAATTGCAAATCTGCATTTTTTGCGCGGACAAATCGGCAAACCGGGCGCGGGACTTTGCCCCGTTCGCGGTCATTCAAACGTGCAGGGCGACCGCACGGTCGGAATTTGGGAACGACCGCGCGAAGAGTTTTTAAATGCTCTCGATCAGGAATTCAATTTCACCGCGCCGCGTCATCACGGTTTCGATACGGTTGAAAGCATCAAGGCGATGCACGTTGGGAAAGCGAAAGTTTTTTTCGCAATGGGCGGCAATTTTCTCTCCGCGACGCCGGACACCGGATACACCGCCGAAGCTCTCAGAAAAACAAAACTGACAGCGCAGGTCGTCACGAAACTAAACCGCACGGCTTTGATTTGCGGCGAGCAGAGCCTGATTTTGCCTTGTTTGGGGCGGACGGAAATTGATGTGCAGGCGTCGGGCGAGCAGTTTGTTTCGTGCGAAAACTCAATGGGCGTCGTGCAAAAATCGAAGGGCGTTTTAAAACCCGCGTCAGAACATTTGCGAAGTGAGACTTGGATTGTTTGCGAATTGGCGAAAACGGTTTTAGGCGCTAAATCAACTGTTGATTGGGACAAATTCGCCGCCGATTACGATGAAATCCGCAATGCAATCGAACGTACAATTCCCGGTTTTGAAAACTACAACGAGCGCGTCCGGCGGGGCGGAGGTTTTTATTTGCCGAATGCCCCGCGCGAAGGTGAGTTTCCGACCGGGACCGGAAAAGCAAATTTTACCTGTCACATACTGCCGCTTTTCAAGTTAAAGGAAAACGAGTTGATTATGATGAGCATTCGCTCGCACGATCAATTTAACACGACGGTTTACGGTTTAAACGACCGTTATCGCGGAATCAAAAACGGGCGGCGAGTTGTTTTGTTAAATCCCCAGGACATTGAAAGATTGGGTTTGAAAAACGGTCAGGTTGTTGATTTAACCAGCCATTTTGAAGACGGCGAGCGAACGGCGAGAAAATTCGTCGTTGTTGAATACGATATTCCCGGAAAATGCGCGGCGACTTATTTTCCCGAAACCAACGTGCTTGTGCCAATCGGCAGCGCGGCTGAACGAAGCAACACTCCGACTTCAAAATTCGTGATTATCACCGTCAAGCCGCATATTGTTTAGACTTTAATAAAAATCCGTTTGCGGTACAGCAGCCACATTAAAAACAACCAGAGGAAAATATACGAAACGGCGTAAATCAGCGAAGCGTTGATCGGCGAAGCGAGCGGGGCGAAAAAGGTGTCGAAAATCCATTTTTGCAGATGAATTTGTTTGCCTTCGGCATTTGCAAATTTAATGTTAATCAGAACACGCGCCAGCAAGCTCGATAAAAAGTAGAGCGCGAGCGCGTTTGTGCCGAAAATGACAAAGGGTTTTGTCCAGCGGCGGTAATTTTTGATGTCAATCAGCCAATAGCAAAACGCCAGAAAACAAAGCGCGAGTCCGGCGGTGTAAACGACGTAAGAGCTTGTCCAGAGCGGTTTGTTGATAGGAAAAAAGAAATTCCAGCACCAGCCGAGCGCGGTTAAAACAACGCCGAAGAAAAACAGCGCCGAGACTTTATCCAGATCGGCGCGTTTGGTTTTGAGCCACGTTCCGGCTAAAACTCCGGCAAGAGCGGTCGAAATTGCGGGCAGAGTACTTAAAATACCTTCGGGATCGTAAAATTTAGACGCTTTCCAGATATGATTTTCGCCGATCACAACGCGGTCAATATAGCCTGCGAGATTGCATTCGATTGACAAATCGCCCGCGCCGCAGCCGGGAACCGGAACGAGCATCATCAGCGCCCAATAAATCAAAAGCAGCGCGACGGCAATAATGGTTTGCTGTTTCCAATTTGTGTGGAGAAAAATCAGCGAGGCGACGAGATAGCAAACCGCGATGCGCTGCAAAACGCCGGGAATCCGCAGATTCGCCAAATCGAAAAACGGAAACGCCATTTGAATCAAACCGAGCAGGAAAATCAGCCCGGCGCGGCGGAAGATTTTTAGATAAACATCCGAAGTAATTCCGCCTTGCTCGACTCGTTTTCCCAAGGCGAGCGGAATCGCAATGCCGACGATAAAGACGAAAAACGGAAAGATAAAATCGGTCGGCGTCCAACCGTGCCACGGCGCGTGCGCGAGCGGCGAATAAACGGCGCTCCAGGTGCCGGGATTATTGACTAAAACCATTCCCGCGACTGTCATCCCGCGAAAAACATCGAGAGAAATTAAACGTCCGCTTGTTTCCTCCGACATGGCGTTTTCGACTCCTTTTTTTCCAGCGTGAAATTAACACATTACGATTCGGTTGTTAAATTTAGCGCAGAATAAATTTCTTGCAATTATTATTTAAACTAAACTATGCTTAACACGGTTGTTTTACTCAAGACCAACCGGCTCATCTCTCTTTAGCTCCTGAAAATTCTCAGCTTCTCTTTTCAAATAGAATATGAACCACATCCCGACTCTCTTTCCTGTTCGCAGCTTTGCTGTGCGTCAGTTTAATTATGTTTACCGTTTCGCTGCAATTTGCGGTTTTATGCTCGCAATTGCAATCGGTGTTTCCGCTCAAACCTCAAATGTTGAAAACTCTTCGATCCAAAGCGTTTTAAATTCGGATGGAACAATCAAAACCGACCGCGCGGGCAATTTTAACCCGCAAGGTTTTGAAATGACCACGGATGCGGACGGCAAACCGCGTTTTGCTCTTGCCGAAAAACACGATTTTTCTCTTGATGACCGGCGGAAGACCGCTTCGCCCGCCGCCGCTGTTTGTTCGGATAACTGGGATAGCCGTTTTATATTCCCCGGCGTTTCGGGAACAGTCAATGCGGTCGCTACCGACGCGAACGGCAACATTTATATTGGCGGCGACTTTGTAAATATCGGTGACGTTGTCGTCAATCACGTCGCAAAATGGAACGGGACAAACTGGGAAGCAATGGGTGGCGGAACCAGCTCACAAGTAAGCAGCATCGCCGTTTACAACAATAAAGTTTATATTGCGGGCGGTTTTGGCACGGCGGGCGGAGTGGCGGTTAACGGAGTCGCGGTGTGGGACGGAGCAGCCTGGTCTCCGCTCGGCAGCGGTTTTACCGGCTATTCGCTAACTCTCAGCGCTATCGTCGTCAACCCGGCAAACGGAGATGTTTATGTCGGCGGTTCATTTAACTCTTTTAATGGAGTTCAAGCAACAAATATCGCTAAATGGGACGGCACAAATTGGACGGGTCTTAATAACGCCGCTGCGACTTCCACAGACGGCACGGTTAACGCGATTGCCATATCGGGGAACAACGTTTATGCGGTCGGCAGTTTTTCAAAAATCGGCGGCGTGGCAGCTAAACAAGCCGCTAAATGGGATGGTACGACATGGACTGCGATGGGGACCGGTTTTAACAGCACCGTCCGCACTGTCGCCGTAGATTCAAATGGCGTGGTTTATGTCGGCGGAGATTTTTCTGCAGCCGGTTTCAACACTGCCAATAAAATTGCCAAATGGAATGGCAGCGGATGGTCGGCATTAATTGCAGGATCTACAAACGGTCTTTTAGGCGGCAACGTCAGCACCATCACAACTTCCGGGACAGACGTTTATGTCGGCGGAAGCTTCACTTATATAAACACCAATTTCGGTACAACAAACGTTTACCGCATCGCTCGCTGGGATGGAAGCAGTTGGAAAACTGTCGGAACCGGCGCGAATAATGGAGTGGATCCCACTAATTTCGGCAGCGGTGTTAAAGGTATCGCTGTGAACGCTGACGGAAGTCAGGTTTACGTAGCCGGAAATTTTTTCAAAGCCGGTACGGTGAGCGCCAGAAATATCGGCAAATGGGATGGCACAAGCTGGTCAAGTTTTGATACCGGACAAGATAACGGCGTTTTTGATACCGTCAAATCTATTGCCATTGACGCGAGCGGAAACGTTTATGTCGCCGGAGAGTTTGTCCAAATCGGAACAATAGCCGCAAATCGCATCGCCAAATGGGACGGAACCGCCTGGTCTCTGCTCGGCAGCGGTTCAACGAACGGAGTAAACGGCGAGGTTTTTGAAATCGTCGTAGATGGAAATGATCTTTACGCCGTTGGGAATTTTACGACCGCCGGCGGCGTCACTGTTAACCGTGTAGCTAAATGGAACGGCACGGCATGGGAAGCTCTCGGAGGCGGCATCAATACCCTTCCTTACTCGGTTGCGGTTATCGGCAACGAAGTTTTTGTCGCCGGATTTTTTAGCACAGTCAACGGTATGACCGTTAATAACATTGTCCGATTCAATAAAACTACCGGAGTCTGGTCGCCGCTCGGAGCGGGTATCGGCAACGGTTATTTGAAAAAAATAGTCTCCTCCGGCACAAACCTCTACGTCGGCGGCAGCTTTGAGAAGGCTGGCGGTTTGAATGCGAAGAACGTTGCCAAATGGGACACTTTGACCGAAACCTGGTCGGCACTGGGCAGCGGGGCAAACAATGGAACCACTGACGGCGTGTTCGCGCTTGCCGCTTTCGGCAATACGGTTTATGTCGGCGGCAGTTTCACTTCGGTTGCAAACTACACAGTCACTGCCAATCGCATTGCTAAATGGGATGGCACGTCGTGGTCTGCGCTCGGAAACGGGACGAGCAACGGCGTTGACGGTTTTGTCGAAGCGATTGCCGTCAGGGGCAGCGATGTTTACGTCGGCGGGCGGTTTAGCACAGCCGGAGGCGTCGCAAACAGGCACGTTGCGAAATGGAACGGAATGTCCTGGTCGGGCTTTAACGGCGGCGTTCATCAAACAATCGGCGGATCTAATTACGGCTGGGTTTACGCGGCGGCGGCTCGCGACGGCGATGTTTATTTCGGCGGCGATTTTATTACCGCCGGCTGCCGCCCGTCATATCGTTTCGGGCATTATTATTCGCAGGCTTGGATGGGCGGAACAAACAGCGACTGGCATACTGCGACCAATTGGAATACCAACCAAGTTCCAGCCGACAACCAGAACGTGATGATTCCGCAAACGGGCAGCGATTTGAATATCGGCGTAGCCGATGTCAATGTTCTCGATTTACAGCTCGGCACGGGGCGAACTTTAACCATCGAAGCGGGACGCACTTTGACCGTCAACGGCGCGCTCTCGCTTGCCGGAAACATAACGGGCGGCGGTACGCTCATCGTCACAAGCTGCAACCCGGCGGCAATTAACGGCGCGGGCGCGACGGGCTACGTCAAAACTAAGCTCACGCGCTGCGTCAACAACACCGGAAGTTTCACGTTTCCGGTCGGAACCGACAACGGTTATTCGCCGGTGCGGTTTTCAAACGTCGCGGGCAGCGGCAATTTCTCCGTCACGGCAAATCAAACCGCTCATTCAAACCCCGATTTACCCGCCAATCGTTTGGCGCGTTTCTGGAATTTGACAAACAACGGCGGGATCACGCAAACGGACGTGCAGTTTAATTATTTGCCCGGCGACATCGCCGCCGGAAACGAAGCCAATTACAAGATATTTCGCATCGAAGATAATGGAACGGCGACACTTCAGGGCGGAACGATCAACACAACCGCTCACACGGCGACGATTGCCGGAGTAACCAATTTTTCGGATTGGACTCTCGCGGATACGTTCGCTCCATCGGCGGCTTCGGTTAACATAGCCGGCAAAGTAACGGACGCCAGCGGAAACGCCGTCGGTCGTGCGCGCGTGACGCTTGTCGAACCGACCGGGGAAACCAGAACCGTGATCGCCAGCCCGTTCGGCTATTACCGTTTCAGCGATGTCGCGGTCGGAGCGACTTACATTTTTAACGCTTACTCAAAAAATCATACTTTCGCGCCGCGCCTTGTCACAGTCACGGATGAAACCGACAGCTTGAATTTAACCGCGCTGCCGTAAACTCAAACGAAAAGCGCAAAAATCAAGCGAAATCAAAACTAAAAAGGCGAGGCTTGTACTCGCCTTTTTTCGTGGGTAAACTACATCGGTTAAAAAAGCTCGAAATATTATGTCTTTAATGCTTCAAGAAATCGCCGAGCAGCCCGCTGCACTCGAACGCACGATTGCCGGCGAACGAAACAAACACAAACAATTAGGAAAGTTTTTGCGCGAGCGCGGAATTGATTTGATCGTTCTCGTCGCGCGCGGAAGCTCTGATAACGCCGCGCTGTTCGGGCGTTATTTGCTCGAAATCACGACCGGAATTCCGGTTTCGCTCGCCGCGCCTTCGGTTTACACGCTGTACGGAGGAAAACCGGATTTGAGCCGCGCCGTAGTTGTCGGCGTTTCGCAATCGGGCGAAGGCACGGACATCAACGCCGTTCTCGAAACCGCCAAATCTTCCGGCGCTTTTACGGTCGGAATAACGAACGAAGCCGATTCCGCGATGGCGCAAATCGCCGACGAAATTTTGCTGACGCACGCCGGAAAAGAAAAATCGGTGGCGGCGACGAAAACTTACACCGGACAGATGCTGCATTTTTATTTGCTCGCGGCGGCTTTGTCCGACGGGAAAATCGAGTTTGAAAAGATTCCCGATTTCGCCGCTCTCGCGCTCGAAAAAGACGCGGAAATCAAAAGGCTCGTCGAACGCTATGTTTTTATGGAAAACTGCGTCGTCGTCGGGCGCGGGCTGAATTACGGAAATTCTTACGAGCTGGCTTTGAAATTGATGGAGACCTGCTATGTCGTCGCCGAGCGTTTTTCCTCCGCCGATTTCTTTCACGGTCCGCTCGCGGTCGTCGAACGCCGTTTTCCGGTGATTTTATTTGCTCCGGCTGGCGTCACTAAAACAGGAACTCTAGATTTATTGAAAAAACTGCACGAAGCCGGAGCCGATACTTTTTCGATTACAAATGACGACGAAACGGCTTTTCTCTCGTCGAGAAGTTTGCGAATGCCTGCGGAGATTGACGAATTTTTGTCGCCGATTCCTTTTGTCATTCCGGCGCAGCTTTTCGCGGCGCATCTGGCTTCCGCCAAAGGCTTGAACCCGGACAAACCGCGCTCGCTTTCAAAAGTTACGCAAACGCTCTGAAAAATTATGTATAATAAATTCAATTTTTGGAGGAGGAGCGTTTATGAAAAAGTTTTATTTAACCGGAGCTTGTTTGTCCGCGCTGGTTCTGGCGGCGGGCTGTAATCAAGCGCCGACCACGACCGTAACGACAAACACAACCGCAAACGCGAACGCGGCTACTGCTAATTCGGCAAACACAAATTCGGCGACTAGCACGAATACATCAACCGCTTCAACTGCAACAATCGAAGCGCGCGAGCCGGAACAATATCAAGCGACAGTCACGCTGAAACTCGATACAACCGGCGAGCAGGGGCAAAACACAATGAATTTGCCGCCGCTGACCGCGCAAGTCGCCCGCAACGGCGCTGACAAGCGAATGGAGTTTTCGATGCCCGGCGGCGAAAAAGTCGTTTATCTCGACCGCGCCGACAAACGTTTATTGATTATGCCCAACCGCAAACAATATGCGGAGATCAACCGCGAGTCAGTCGGGATGGAAGTGCGCGATATTATGACGCCGGGACAGCTCGTCGAACGAGCGCGCGGATTGCGCGGCGTCGAGCGCGTCGGCGAAGAACAGTTTAACGGGCGCGCCGCCATCCGCTATCGCTACGGCGCGGTGACCGACACGAAATCGCAAGCCGGTCAGGTGCAAACCGAATCTTTCGTTTTAGTTGATAAAGAAACCGGCTTGCCGGTGCGTTCGGAAACCGTTTCCGAAGCCGGCACGACCGCCAACGTGCAGGGAAATCAAGTCAAAGGTTTGCGGCTGTTGACTGAGATGAGCAACATTCAAACAACCGCGCCAGCCGACCTTTTCGCCGAGCCGACCGATTACGCCAAGATTCCGCCCGAACAGGTGCGTAATCAGGTGATGGGGATTTTTCAGGCGGCGGGTTTGATTCTCGGTCAATTAATTAAGAGCGCGCCGGCAACTGTGTCAAGTCCGGGAGCCACTCCGCCGACTTTGAACACTCCGGCGAATACCGCGCCGCAGCACTAAATCAAAAACCGTGTAAAAACACGAAGAAACGTTTGACTGGAAACGGTTTCTTCGTGTTTTTATGCGGTTGATTTTATTATGGGCAGAATCATTATTGGATTTATCATCGGTTTGCTTTTGGGCGGCGCATTGACGTTTTTTCTTTTCGTCGGAACTCCGAAAACAATTAAAGCTCCGGGCGCGCCGATTAAAGCCCCGGACGCGGGCGGTCCGCCGCCGGGAACTGCAACCGTTGTTCTCAATCAACAATTTTTCGACACGATTTTGCAGACGATTTTCCGCGACCTCAATGCTCCTTCGTTTCCGGTCGGTTTGTCGGAAAACAATTTGCAACGTGGCGAAAACTCGACGAGTTTTGCGCTGCAGCAAGGCTGCGACAATCAAATCACGCTCAAACCCGAAGGCAGCGGAACGACCACGAGCGTCAGGCTTGAAGACGGACGCATTATCGCGCCGCTCGCTTTCGGCGGCAAGGCAACTGTCCCGCTCGTCGGCTGCACCGATTTTAACGGCTGGGCGCAGGGAAATCTGGAGCTGCGTTTTGACGAAGCGCAGCAAAACGTTTACGGGCAAATCAACGTCGAATCGGTTAATCTGGACGGCATCTCGCCGCTCGTCGGTCCCTTTATAACGCCGATTGTCCAGTCAACTTTGAACCAGCGCGTTAACCCGATTCAGATTTTGCGCGGCGAGCAAATCGCTCTGAATCTGCCGATTCAAGCCGCCAACGGCAATCTTCAAGCGCGAGTTAAAGATGTGCGTTCCGAAATCAAAGAAAACGCGCTTAATCTTTACATCACCTACGATTTCACGGGCGCAAAGGCGCAATAAAAAATTGTTTTCAGGAAAACTTAGTGCGGGCGCTTTGCAGCGCCCGTTTTGTTTGTTGAATAATGAGCAAATGTTTCGCTCTTTTGTACTCGATACTGACAGAAGCCCGCGCGTCAGCAAGGGCGGATTGAACTTCCAAATAAATCCGCCCTTGCTGAC
>DASVUH010000070.1:0-15129 GCA_036387135.1 Pyrinomonadaceae bacterium
CTTTGATTTATGTGTTCTATTTTACCATAGAATGCCGATATTTACGAGTGGAAAGAGACAATCGCTGGAAAGCGCGATTGCTGTGGACACAATTCCTCCGCCGCTTAAAAAGACGGCGGTATCCTTGTGAATTTGGATGAAGCGGAGCGGCAGCTTGCTGCCCGGTTACAGGAATTGGCTGAGCAGATTGTTTGATTTTTATTTTGATTTTTTGGTGAAGAAATTTTCACCGATTTTATAAATGGCGTTTACTTCCGACAACTCAATATCAAATATTGACCAGCTCAAAGGAGGCGAGATAAAACTCTGGCTGTCATTTTGCAAATTCGCCGATATGACTAAACCGATGGTGTTGGCGCAGCTTAAAACCGTCGCAGCGGCTGTGAAAATGGAATACACTTTCGCAACCAAGTGTTATCACGGCTTGAAAGATAAAAAATGGATTGCAGATCGAGGTCAGCGCGGTAGCAAAACTTATTACCTTTTAAAGCTCGACGCCATTCAAATCAGAAAACTGCTGGCAGCCGGTAATCTCGATTTTGTGAAAACCTTAGCCGAACTCGGATGTGAGGAAGTCGGGAAAATCGTTTCCTTTATTGAAGTTGCAAATTTGGCAACTTCAAGTTGCAAAAATGGCAACAGCGAAACAACTGAAGTTGCCGGATTTGCAACTTCAGAGAGCAACTACCGGGCGAAAGTTACAAATTTGGCAACTTCGGAGAACCGCGCTGAACCCGTTGAAGTTGCAAATCCGGCAACTTCAAGTTGCCAATTTAGCAACTCACATATAAAGGAAAGAACCAACCTAGAACCAACCAAAGAATTAAAACCGGCTGGCAAAGCTGCTGCCGCTGCTACGACCGGGACAGCGAGCGAAGCGACGGCGCATTCGCCTCCGGCTCATCATCGGGGAAAAAAAGGCAGTCCGATAATTTTGACGTCAGCGGAAAGAGAGATGAAGCCGGAGGAGTTTGTTGCGTATTTGCAGGGATTCTACCCGGACAGGGATGTTTCATTCATCGCCGCAAAGCTCGTCCGCTTTTGTCGGCGAACGGATTTGCGGAAAAAGGTCGAGGCAAGTTACGAGCTGCTGGCGCAATGGACGCGCGATGAGATTGTGTCGCAGAAATTCAATGACGAATTTTTAGCCGCCATCGGCGACGAAAAGCCCGGCGGGCAATGGCAAAACGGAGGGAAAAATGGAAATTATCGACAATCTGGGCGACGGGGAATCGTCAACAAACAAGATGCAGAGCTTGGGCTGTATGACCATCTCAAGCCTGCAATCACCATTTCCGAATTCGTCAAAAAGAAGACTTCCGGATGAATCGGAAACGGTGAAATGCGGTCTCTGCCGAGATTTGGGGATGGTGATCGTTCCGGGAAAGGGAGCGCGCGATTGCGAATGCCGCCGAAAGAAAACCAGGGAAAAAGTCGTTGCCGCCGTACCGGAAAAACTAAAACGCGGATGCGTTCTGCCGTCGCTCGATAACACGCCGGCGGAAAATCTTCACCCGAATAAACGAGTCGCCGATTACATCCGAGAAAAGCAGGAAGCCTTGATTCCGTTTATGCGGGAAAACCCGCATTTGAATTATCTGCTCGCGGGCGACAACGGAGTCGGTAAATCGCATTTGGGTTATGCGGTTTACCTTAACGCTTTTGACTGCGGGCGAAACGTTTGGGCTGGAACCGTCGCGCAGCTAATCAGTCAATATCGCCGTTTTGTCGGAAACGAAACGGGAAAAGACGGGCAGCGCTTTTATCCGGCTGTAATGGCGGATGATTTACGCAAACCGGGAGCAAAATGGACAATCCTGCTGGACGAGTTCGATAAACCGAACATCACCGAATTTACCGGCTCAATAATATTTGAGCTGCTTAATGCGGCGCAGGATTACGGTCACCAGATTATCGCTCTATCAAACGCCAGAGCATTGGAATTAGTCGAAATCTGGGGCGCGCAGGACGAGCGTGTCGGACGCTCGATTGTAAAAAGATTATCGGAAAATGCGGCGGGCGAAGAGATTTTCCACCGCGACGCTTTGAAAAAACTATGAACACAGCAACCAGAACCGAACTTGAGCAGCAGAGCGAAGCGGCGGCATTGCTCACCAATTGCTGGAACGGCATCGAGATGGAAGTAAAAGCGCGCTGCGCCGCCCGAATCAGTAAAACTTTAATCGAAGCTCATTACCGGGAAAACTCGCTGCCAAATGATGCTTTATTTATCGCCGGCGAGGCTCCAAAACTGGGGTTTTCGACGGCTCAAAGCGCGGATAAAACGGCTTATATTTTCCGCCGGATAAATCCGAGATTGTTAGGAATCGGTTCGTTGGAACTCGAAAGAAGATTCAAGTTGCACTCTAATGGCGAAACGACGTCCGGAGATATTCCCTGCACGGTTTGTTTTTATCGTTTCGACGAACACCCGTCGCTCGGCACTATTAAAATTGAAAACGGATCGCGTTATCTCAAGCTGATCGCGCGGGGGACGTGTCACGGAAACCTTTTGTTTGAAAAGGCGCTGGAAATTTGAAATTTACGTAATAGCGATTATCGGATGGAGAAGATGTAAAAACTATGTCTAATCTAACAATTGAAGAACTGAATCGTTTGTATGACGAACACCGCTTTGAATGGCGTGCTTTTACGATGAATCAGGGGTCGTACAGCCATTTACGAGCGCAAATCCCGCCTCCCGAAAAGGACAGCATTTTAAGTTTTATGATGCACCCGATTGAACGAGAAATAATTTGGATAGTTAATCGCCAAGTTGAACCTGTTTTGATGTGGAGTAATGAAACTGCAATGCGGGAATACCTAAAAGAAATGGGCGAAATTGAAATGGATGGTAAGTCCGTTTTATTCCGCGTTATTGAATATCTTTCGAGAGAGATTTGGAGTGAAATTTTTTCGCCAGATGGAAGATACGGTGGCGGCAAAGATTTTTGGTATCGAAACGGCGAGGCATTTTTAAAAAGCCACACAAAAGAAGCCGGACTTATATAAGACACCTTAACAGAAGCAATGGAAAATATTACCGATAAAACCAAAAAGGCGTTGCAGATTTTAGCAGACCATCCCGAAATAACAGCACGACGATTCGGCGAATTGATGTGGTCGGATTCCGAAGCTCGGACGCGCTCGTATAACACCGGAAACGGCGCAACTCGCGGCAAAGGCTTGTGGTTTTGCGCTGGCGGTTATTTAGCCAAGCTGCAAAAAAGAGGCTTGGTTTATCGTTGGTGCAATAGATACCAAACGCCACTATTTTCGTTGACTTCAAAAGGTGTGGATGCGCTAAAAGAAATTAGATAAGACCTAATATCAGGACCCAAAGGAGATTTATGAATCACGGAAAAAACAATCAATATTTCGGAAAGAATCAGGGGCAAGAGGACATCTACGGCAAACACGCTGGGGCTGTCTCAGGCAACGGGGCGACCGCTGAAAACGTGCCAGCCCGGATTGAGCGCCTTGAGAATCGAATCAAGGAACTAACCGACGCGCTTGATTTTTACGGCATTCAGGTGTTGAACGATGGCTCGACTATGTTCAAGCCGTCTGTAATGAAGCGATGGCGTAAAGCAGAAAACGACACATTAACCGATGAAGTGACGAACCGTCTTCATCGCCTTTCGTCGGCGATTTTAGGCGGGGCGTCCGATGAGGTCATTAGAAATTACGCAACAGAAGATAAGGCTTGGATAGCAAAAGCCGCTCTGGAGGTAAAAACAGATGGCTGAAGCATTCAAAGAAATTCTAGGCTTTGCCTAAATAGTCGGTTTTGCCCAAAAAGTGCTTAATCCTGCCTAAAAGGTGCTAATCCGACGCAAGAAAGTTTTTGAGCTTTTCTGCCACTGCTTCTGTGTTCTTAACTTCACATTCCCAAATCGTCAGCGTTTCATATCCGGCGTCGGTATAAGCGGCAAGATTCGTTTTGTCTCTTTCGACGTTCCTGTATCTTTTCGGCTGCCAATAATCCGCATTGGTTTTCGGCGTGACGCTTCCGCGCTTGCAGTCGTGCATATGCCAAAAGCATCCGTGAACGAGAACGATTTTTTTATGCCGTGAAAGAACGATGTCGGGCTTGCCCGGAAGTTTCGCATCGTGAAGCCGGAAGCGATAACCGAGCCGATGCAGGATTGAACGAACAATGATTTCAGGTTTTGTATGACGGCTTTTGATTGCCGTCATATTGCGTTTTCGCTGTTCGGGTGTCAGATTGTCCGCCATTGTCAGACCGCGTTGTTGAAATCCATAAAATACGTTTCATCGTCTATTTTATAGAAGCACACTTCCGTGCGACCGTAATTTTCCAAGTCGCCTCTCCGAACCGCATTTCCAAGCCGAACGCCGAGCCGCTGACGAAAATACACGCCGATTTCGCTGTTATTGTGCGGTGTGTGAATAGCTTTTCCGTGCTGCTGTGCGCGGGTGCATATCATAACTTTGTTGTCATCGGTCAGCACCGTAAAATGAACGGCTATCGGCGGAAAGAAATCCGTATTGTAAACGCTTGCCGGAAGTTTGATATATGCCTGATTCGGTTCGCGTCCTTTACGCTGTCCCCAATTCAAGCCGGAAGTCTGCGGCAGCGTTCCGTTGTTTGCGAGAAACGACACGCAGCGGCGCGGAAGCGCGTCAAGACTTTCAAAGCCGGATGCGGTCTGCTGAATTTCGCTTTCTTCGGAAGCGGCGGCGGCTTCTTTGCGGCGCAGAATTTCCTTATCATTGTAAATCTGCACCAGCAGTTCGGCGTCGTTGTGTTCGCAGTAAATCGTTTCAGGCGTCAGACTGTCGTAATACTCATAACCAGCGGCGGCATCGCACGGAACAAGTGTTTCACGCTGTCTGCCGAAAGCCCTCTGCGTGTAATTCGCAGAGCCTGCAAACGCTTTAAACGGCTGGTCGTCTTTAAGCCAGACATAGACTTTTGAGTGAACGCTTGGCGGACGGTGAATATATGCACACTGAAAACGTCCTGCAAAATCTTCCGTAACGAGCTTTTGAAATCCCTTGTGATTTGTCAGCGAAATGCCGTCCGAAGCAGACATTCCGACAATAAGCTCGACAGAGACGGGACGCCCCAATTCTTGAATGCGGCTCAAATGACGAAAAGCCATTGCAGAGGCGGCATAACCGGAAACAATGCACAGCTTATTTGCGCCTAATGAGATAGGCTTTATCAGGACTTCATTGAATAAATCGCGGGTAATCACGCGGGCATTGTAGCATTAGAATCCGAATCATCAAAGAGTGTTTTATCAAGCTCGATATTGTGCGGAATCGAAAGATAATCAATGCCCGCAAATGTTTTCAGAACCGCCTCGAAAATTACACTGACGCCTTTCGGCGGAACTGCCATTCCAATCTGTTTTCTCACGCTTTCCTTAGAGCCTTCAAAGACAAAATCATCGGGAAAAGTCTGTAATCGTGCGCGCTCTCTATTTGTTAATGCGCGGTTTTCTTCCCAATGATAAACGTGCGTTCCGCCGCCGCCGCTTCCCGTCACGGTGTAAGCAGGTTTGTCCGGGTCAAGCCGTCTGTAAATCGAACTGATAGTGACGGATTTTACATTCAGCCGCAGGTTTGCGGGAATGTCCGCCGTCCAAGCGTTTTCACCCGGTTTGATGTGGCTCAATCTGTCCATAACTGACTGTGATTGATTGGTGCGTTCCTGATTTGCGGCATCAAACGGAATTGGCGGAACTGTCAGCGCGGTTCTTGCCGAAACATCGGCATCGGCAAACGGCGCGGGCGACGGCACTTTGAATTTAAGCCCTAAATCTTTTCTAGTGCCGATAATAATGATGCGGTGACGCGCCTGCGGAACGCCGTATTTTTCAAACTTGTAGAGATGCGGAACAACGTCATAATCTTTTGACAATTCGTGCAGTATCTGCTTGAAAGCTCTGCCGTCGTTTGAGTTCCGCAGTCCGCCGACGTTTTCCGCTAAAAACCACTGCGGCGTGAAGCGTTCGAGCGCGCGGACGCCGTAGCTGTACAGCGCACCGAAAACGCCGTCTATTCCTTTTTTCTCGCCGACCGAACTGAAATCATTGCACGGAAAACCGAAAGCCAGCGCATTGATTGATGAGATTTTTGCAAGAACGGAGAAATCCAATTTTCTGATGTCTTCGTGAACGACGGTTTCCGGCGCATCAGGACAGATATTTCTGCGGTACGTTTTGCAGGCGTCTTCGTTAAAATCGGTTGACCAGGCGTGATTGATTGAGAACTCGCCGATGTCGGTTTTAAATCGCGTTTTCTTGGCGGCATATCCGATTCCGCCCGCGCCGCAGAATAATTCTCCGAGTCTGAAATCCATAATGCTGGTATTGTATCTTAAACCTGCAAAAAAAGCTGCCCCAGATTTGAAGTTTTCGGAATTATTTTATCTTGTTGTTTTTCAAGCATTTAGCTTGATATTTCGGTAATTGTGGAGTAAAATAATGACAGCTTGAAAAAGCAAAACACCGTTAATTGCTGGTAACGATTAACGGTGTCGTTTACGAACTAAAGCGTGATTTGGGCACGTCCTAGCCGAAACTATATTGTGCCAAATCCCGCGTTTAAAATCAAAGGAGAATCGCACAATGAATGAACAGTTACAAAATCCCCGTCAATTGCGCGGCATTGATATTGCCAAACGATACACTTTAAAAGAAGAAAACGGAATGTGGTTTGTTCCGTCCAGCTCAGGTAAATCAGAGCGATACAAAGTCTGCCTGAAATCCCAAAAATGCACCTGCCCTGATTACGAAATCAGACGGCAAAAATGCAAACACATCTTTGCGGCTGAATATTCTTTCGAGAAAGATTTTCTAACCTCGCTCGATACAGTAGAAATCGCCAAAGCCGCAAAACAGCGAAAAACTTATCGCCAAGTCTGGACTGCTTATAACAAAGCGCAGACAACCGAAAAAGCCGAATTTCAACAGCTATTGTTTGAGCTTTGCAAAGGCGTTGGAGAACCCGCGCAGATGAACGGCAGACCGCGCTTAGCTTTGGAAGATATGATTTTCGCCTGCGTCTATAAAGTCTATTCGACTTTTTCAGGTCGCAGATTTATCACCGATTTGAGCGAAGCGAACAAATACGGCTTTATCTCGAAAGTTCCGAATTACAACAGCATTTTTAATTACTTCGGAATGGAAATGCTGACGCCTTATTTGAAAATGCTTATCGAAGAAACCAGCTTACCGCTAAAAACAATCGAACACCGTTTTGCGGTTGACGCATCAGGTCTTTCGACAACACAGGGCTTTACTTGGCTTCACGCTAAATTTACCGAGCCGCGATTGATTGATAAAAGGGATTGGCTCAAAATTCACATCTGTACGGGCGTGAAAACCAACATCGTTTCAGCCGTCGAAGTCACGGAACGCTACGAACACGATTCACATTATTTTGAGCCTTTGATTGACGCGACAACCGAAAATTTCGAGATGAAAGAAGTTTCAGCCGATAAAGCCTATTTATCGAAAACCAATTTGCAGGCGGCAGTCAATAAAAACGCCGTTCCGTTTATCGCTTGGAAATCCAACAGCAGAGAAACCGACAAGCCGAATAACGAGCTATGGAACAAGCTCTATCATTGGTACGCTCTCAATCAAGAAAAATTCTTTGAGCATTATCATCAACGCTCGAATGTAGAAACTACTTTTTCAATGATTAAAGCTAAATTCGGCGGCAGCTTGAGAAGCAAAACCAGAACGGCGCAAATCAACGAAGCCCTTTGCAAAGTGCTGGCTCATAATATTTGTGTGCTGATACAATCAATGTTTGAGCTTGGATTGAAGCCTGAATTTTGGCGGAAAATCGAAGCTGCCTAAAAAGTGCTTAAGACTGCCTAGAAAGTCTGCCCAAAAAGCCACTTTCTAGGCAAAGCCGTTAAACATCTTTCGGACAAAGCCGAATTCGGCGGCAAAAGCCTCAAGCGGGGCGACAAAAGCATTTCAATCAATCAATGCGAGCAAACGGGAATCGAGATTCCGGTTCGGCAAAATCTAATTGATTGGCTCTCGGTTTTAACGTAAAAATAACTCTGCTTTCCGTTTTCTACAATTTAAAAATTTTCAAATTTCTCGATTTCTAAATAGCTCTTCCCGACCCCAATCGAAATTTTAATAATTCCAATTGACACACTTGTGGCATTTTGCTACAAATAATCAAATCTACGTGCAAACCTGCACCGATTTACTCTTCTCTTGGACATGAAGCTTCATCTAATTCCGATGAATGGACGAGCAGCGGCTTGTTGAAATCGCAAACAGAGCGCGGCGTCTGCCCGAGCGGCAGCGGCAGGACGTTTTCGATTTGCTTCTCGAAGTAAGACGATTAAAAGCAGCCAGTCAGGGAGAGCAGTTATCTCCGACCGAGATGATGAAGGTAAGAGAAATTCGCGAGCAAAGAGAACAAAAAAAGAAGAATTTGCGCCGCGAGATGATCAGGATTGCCGAAGAAATCGGCGGTCTTTAATCCTAACAACTAAATAATTAGGGTCTCGATTCGTTCCCGCCCGCCAACTCGGTAACAATTCGCCTCCGGCAGTTAAACTGTACGCCGCGAATTCCGATGGCGGGCGTGCGCGCGTTTTAGAGGTCAAAACTTAAAACCATTCCCTTTTTTTACAAAAATAAAATGAACTTTCACCCAGTAGCCGATGTTTTTCCCCTGATGAGCGATGAGGAGCTCGACCAGCTTGCCGAAGATATAGCAATGTTCGGTCAGCGCGAGCCGATTCTTCTTTTTGAAAACCGGATCGTTGACGGTCGCAATCGTTATCTTGCATGTGAGCAGCGCGGAATTACTCCGATTGTCGTCGAATACGCCGGGCAAGAGAGCGAACTCGTTCAACTTGCTATCAGTCTCAATTTACGCAGGCGGCATCTGGACGAAAGCCAGAGGGCAATGGTCGCTGCCAAACTTGCAAATATGCGGCGCGGGTCTCAGGAGACTAATGCGCCAATTGGCGCATTAGTCTCCCAAACCGATGCAGCGGAAATGCTTAACGTCTCAAGACGAAGCGTGCAGCGCGCCGCGACAGTGGTTGAAAACGGCGTGATGGAATTGGTTGAAAAGGTGGATATAGGCGAGATCAGCGTTTCCGAAGCCGCAAGAATTGCCGAAATGCCGAGAGGCAAACAAATCCGACTCTTAAAACGCGGAAGAGAAGATCAGAAAAAACTTTCCAAAAAACTGATCGAAAATAAAGCTGTCGAGATTAACAAGGAAACCAAAGCTGTTTGTTTGTGCTGCAACTCGGAACTTGAATTTTCGGAAGAAAATCTGCTTGTTCATTTGACCAAGCTTATTGAGAGAGCGCCTGCGCGATTGGAGCGATATTTGCTTGATCCTCTCGACGAACTGCAGGAAGAAATCGGCAACGGAGTCGCGACGCAGAATCGCAATGCGAGAATTTTAATCGAAAACGCGATCCGCGATGGATTTAGAACCCGCGAGCAAATAAAGAAGCATACCGAACTCGATTTCTTGATTTTGAACGCCGCGATTGCGGTAATGATCGAATACAAGCTAATCATTCCGAAAACTCAGGAAGGAAAAACCGAAACTGCGCGCGGGCAACGCAAAGAGTTCTTTATGATGAGTGACGAAGTCGTCGGGGCGTGTCCCGACAACGAGCAGTTACAGGAAAAAATCATCAAAACGGTCGCCGCCACGCAGCAGCAAGCCTGTCTTTTGATTGAAAAGGCTATCCGGGGGGGCTTTCAGACGCGAGAAGATATAAAAATGCATTCGGCGCTCGACACAAACGTGCTCAGCCCTGCGCTCGCATCGATGGTTAAATCAAAAGCCGTTTCGTCGAAAGTCGAATTTTCTCGCGGGAACAGGAAAGAGTATTTCACGATGAGCGATCAGGCTTCGAGAGAAGATGCGCAGGAAGCGAAATTCGAGCAGTTTATCGAAGAATCGGTGACGGAAAATCAATATCTTCATTAATCGGCTCGAAACATTAAATTCCGCCGATTATTTAAAGTCCTTGTGTTGCCTGAAAACGGGCACTGCGAGGACTTTTTTTATGAGCAAAACAAAATTTTTGATTTCCGCCGGGCACAGCACCGTCCCGCCCGTTGATCCGGGAGCGGTGAGCGGAAAAATGCAGGAATCAAAGCTCGCTTTGAAAATGCGCGATATGGTTGCCGAGCGCCTTCGCGCCAAAGGCTTCGCGGTGATTGAAGACGGCGCTGACGGCGTCAGCGAGCCGCTTAAGAAAGCGATTGCGTTATGCAGCCAGGCTGACGTGCGCATCGAGTTTCACTTTAACGCCGGACCGCCTGCGGCGACGGGCGTCGAAGTCTTAAGTCTTCCAAAATATAAAACGCTTTCCCAAAAAATCGCAGGCGCGATTGCCGCCGCAACCGGACAAAAATTGCGGGGCGAGAGCGGTTGGAAGTCCCAGGATTCCGGTCAGCATCACCGTCTCGGCTTTTGTATGGCGGGCGGCGTCATAGTCGAGCTGGCGTTTATTTCAAACGCTGCCGATATGCAGCGCTACCTGGCGGCTGAAACAAAGGTTGCCGACCGCATTGCTGAAGCGCTCGCTTCATAAAAACACTCAAAGTTTTATTTCTATTTTTAAGTTGATTTATGCCGGACTTCCTCAAAAACATAACCCCGACCGAACTTCAGCTCGTTCATTACGGGCTGCTCATCCTCATCAGTCTCGGCGGGATTGTTGTCGCAGTTCTCGGCTGGTTATTCGGGCGGCAGTGGCTCAAACAAAAAGCTATGGCGGTGGTTAAAGCTCCGCTGACAGCAAAAAATTTACTCTCTCAAATGGTCAATTTTCCGCAGACTTTTGACGCATATGTTGACATCCAGCAAAAACGTTTTGACCGCATCGAGTACCAGTTAAACCCGAATGGAAGTAAATCTTTGCGAGACGCTGTTGACCGGATCGAGGACAACCAAAATTTTATATCCAACAAATTACGCTTTGTTGACGACCGCACGCCGCAGGCTCTTTTTGAAATTCAGGTCAGAACGATGGAAGGCAACCGGTATTTTGAATGCGTTTACGTCAACCCGGCGCTTTGCAGGATGCTCGGCTACCCGCCGTCGCACCTCCTGGGAATGAATATCGTCTCAAAAATTGAAGAAACGGAACGCGAAACGTTTTTAGGTCTCTGGAATATCGCCTTAAAAACCGCTACGCCCCTTGAATCCAGGCACCATATCCTGCACGGCGAAACCCGCCAATTGCTTCACGTGAAATTCATCGCCCAGCCTCAGCGCGATGCGCACGGACATCTCTCGCATTATTTCGGACACCTCGAACACGCTTCGAGGCTAAATGCTTAACTATTTCAAAAACAAAAAAAGGAAATTAAATAAATGCCACAAATCTCTTTATCGCAAATTTTCGGTTACCTGTCGCTCATTGCGACCTTTTTAACTACCGCCGCCGCAGCGCTCAATGTCGTTCGTCCGTCGTGGGCGGTTTATTGCCTGGCGGCATCGGCTGCGATCAGCGCGTTTACCACAAAAGTTCAGGGCGCGCCCGAACGAAAACAATTTGCCAAGCGATTTAATCAACGATGAAAACGGTCGCCGTCATTCTTTTAAAAATGCTGCTCGCGTATCTAGGGTCGAATTTAGACCGTGAAGCGCAGGCGGAGCTTGACGATTACAACCGCCGGAAAGCCGCGGCTGAAGCCGAGCACGAAAAATCCGCCGCTGAAATTATCGAAATCCAGAAATCCAATGCGCTGCTTGAAGAGGGACGCCAAAAACTAGCCGCAAAGCGCGTTCTGCTGGCAGGTGAAGTTTTGGAAATCCAAGAAGATCTGGAGAAAAAGGAACATGAAACAGCCGACAAATTACGCCGCATTGACGATATTTCTGATTCTGACATTTTGCGGTCCGACTTTTAGTCAAACGACGGCAGCCGACGCGCGCGTCGTCGAAAAACTGCCGGACGGCGATTTTATCGTTTCGATTGAAGGTCGCGAATATCGCGCCGTGTCGCCCGATCACGCCCGCCGATTGGCAAAAGAAAAAGTCGAGCTTGACGCTTTGCGAGCCGAAAAACCACAGCTCGAACAAAAAGCCGTAAAGCTGCTTGAATTGTCGGAAAACTACAAATCTGACGCCGCGAAAGCGATTGAGCAGCGCGACTCGGAAAACGCGCGAGCCGAAAAATTCAAACAGGATTACGAACGCGAGCGAGATTTGCGCCTCTCAGCCGAAAAACTTAAAAAACCGAACACGCTCGAAAAACTGCTCGGAAATCCGATTGTGCAGTCGGCAATCGTCATCGTGAGCGGCGCGGTGGTCGCCGTTACAGCAAAACGATAAAGCAAGCGCATTTATCAGGAATTTGAAAACGAAAAATCGTCGCCCCTAAAAACGGGAGTGCGGCGATTTTTCAGTTTATACCGGTATTCACAAACACGTAGACGCCGAAGAAAGACGACAAAAAATGAAAGAAACAATCGAACAATTAGTGAAGGAAAACGGTCTGGCTGCTGTGCTCTGGGCTGTCCACGACGTAGTGAATGAAAGGCGCGGCGAACAATTCGGTTCGCTTGAAATCAAGCTTGCCGAATGCGCCGAATATGCGCAGGAAATTGAAAACTAATGAGCCGAATTAAATGCTTCTTTCTGGAAGCGACGGAAAAAGAAAAAGTTTTTGAACTCTTCGACGAAGACGGCAATAAAACCGGTTCGGGAATACATACCGTTTATCGCCGCTCTGACACCGGAGAAGAAATGACTTTGCGCGATGCTCCGCCGGGAGCGATGTATTACGCCGATTGGTATGACTCAATCTGGCAGCCGCAGCTTGAGCACGTCTTGATCGTTATCCTGCCGAATCGTTTTGCGTGGGTGGTTGACGGGCAAAGCTCGAATTGCGGTCGTTCGGATGATCACAATCAGCGGGAACATCACTGCTGGATTATCGAAGGTGTGTTGCCAAATATCACCGTTTCTAAAAACGGCAAAACCTGTCAGGCGGGAGCTGGTTCTATTCTTGCGGGCAATTATCACGGATTTTTGCGAAACGGCTATCTGGAGGAATGTTAATCAATTTAAAAATTAACCTATAAGTTAATTGGCTCACTAGAAGCTTGGCGCCGTTTACTAGAAGCATTTTGTAAACCCGATTAAATCACAGAAAAAGCGGCAGCAGTCAGCAGTTTATGCCTTAACAAAAAGGCTCGCCGAAAATCCAAAGGAGATAAGCCGTGAAAATTAAAATTCCGTTTTTAGCGTTGATGCTTTTGCTATTCGCAATTGCAGCAAAAGCCCAAACCGAGAAGCCACAAAACGAACCCGACTGCTTCAAACAGCACAGCAATGCCTTTGACTTTTACGACAATCTTCGGCTGTTACCTATCACAGTAACGAGCATAGAAGGCAAAACTGTGTTTTATCAGTTCCGCGATGCTCATCAGATTAAGCTCGTAAGCGCCGTTATTACCGACAAATCCGATTTGCCCGCCGATTTTAGGCAAAAATACGAGAACAAAAGATTCTTTCTTGTTTACTGCTCAAAACATTTCACGATTCAAATTATTCAGGCGATAGAAAAGTCAGGCAAAAATTAAATTCGCCTCAAGACGGTTTCCGGCTCGCAGTAAACGCTTGCTGCGAGTCGTTTTTTGTTTGTAACAGCCGGAAACATTAAAACCGCTGTCAAGGCTAGTATTTATCACGGTCGAGACAATAGCGGCAGCGGCAGCCAGCTTTTATCTTTACCAAAATTTTATGCAGAGACCGCTTCCGCCGGAAATCTTAATAGACGAATACGAAGGCGAAGATTTTTTCATTCCGTCGCCTGACCTTGACCTTTGGGTGCGGAAAACTTTTCTCGATTCGACTTCTCCGCTGTACAACCCCGAACACGAGCATTTGAATAAGGCGCATTTGGGTTTTCTCTGGACGAACGTGCCGAACACTCGAAAAATGCGTTCCGTCGCCGGTGAGGCGGAAATGCCTTTTTTCAAAGGCGGAGCGTGGCAAAAGCATCGCCAAATGATGCAGCTTTGCGAATGGTTCGGCGGGCTGCCTGATTTTTTGATTACTCTTGACGCTCAATATGCAATTAAGGCAACGAATGATGATTTCTGCGCACTTGTTGAACACGAGCTTTATCACTGCGCTCAAGCGGTTGACGAGCACGGAAATGCGAAATTCAACAAAGAAAACGGACTGCCCAAATTTGCGATGCGCGAACACGACGTGACCGAATTTGTCGGAGTCGTCGAACGATACGGAATTAACGCCGTCGCCAACGGCAGAGAGTTCGTCGAAGCCGCATCGAGAGAGCCAAAGATTTCAGCGGCGGCAGTGGCAGCAGCGTGCGGGTTATGCGCCCGCTAAGAATTTGTCAAAACCTTTACGTTTTTGAATAAATGCCAAGACTAACAAAACAACAGCAAGCCTTCATCGTGCAGCAGCTTGCCTGCTTTCGCAGTTATTCCGATGTGTGCGCGGACGTAAAGGAAACTTTCAATCTCGAAATTGAGCGTCAGCACGTCTATCACTACGACCAATCGCGGAAAACTAACGAGAAATGGAAGGAGATTTTTGATGCTACGCGCAAGGCGTTTTTGAAAGAAGCTTCGGAAATCGGAATCGCACATCAGGCATATCGTTTGAGAAAACTTCAGGAGATTTTCGACCGGCAGAATTCTCAGGCTCGACGAAACGACGTGCTTTTAATGGACGTTCTGGAACACGCGGCGAAAGAAAAAGGCGGTGTGTTTACGAACAATCATAAAGTAGATATGAAGGTCAGCGATGATGAGCTGCTGGCAAAGTTTTTGGGCTGCAAACCTGACGAATTGCCGGACGTGATTTAAAAAATGAATTGCCTGATTTCGAGCCTCAGTTGAGACGGCAAAATCGGCACTCGGTGAAAAAGATGAAAGCTAAAGATTACGCAAAAATTTATTCGGACGCTGAAAACAAAAAGAATGCAGTTGCGCAGATTGCAAACGACTTTGCACAGGAAACGCTTGATTTAATTAAGAATCGCAAATGCGGAACTCCCGTCACATTAAGCTCGGCTCTCAATGAGCAATGGGATAAATGGAAAGCGTTTTGCAGGCAAACGGGCGGTGTGTTCAATCCTGAAAGTTTTCCCTTGCTGAT